>CALIOL010000195.1 GCA_938044705.1 uncultured Ilumatobacter sp.
GAAGCCCGCGGAGCGACCGACACTCAGCGGAACCCAAATGGTCCCACTCGGTGGCTGTCTCAGCCTTGGAACCTGGACACTGTCGGCGTGAGCCGGTCGTGGACAGGTGGGGATTGCTCCCACTTCGAATCAGTTGTGCCCAGCGAGGGTACCGCGCTGCAGGCTCGAAACCTCCGAGACACCGAGCGTCGGTAGCGTGGACGTCGTGACCGACGACAATCTCAACACCGACGACGCTGGCTTTTCCGGAGAGATTCCGGGCCTCGACGACCTGCAGGCGCAGTTCGAGCAGATGAGTCCCGAAGAGCAGCAGCAGATCGCCGAGGCGCAGCAGGCAATGGAAGAGTCCCGGGCTCGGCTTGCGAGCGTTCCCGCCGAGGTCGTCGTCACCAACCACGTGATGGGCCTGTATGAACTCGCCGCGATCCACCTCTCGGCCGAGCAGCCCGATCTCGCACAGGCGGCGTTGGCAATCGATGCCCTCGCCTGCCTCGTGGACGGGCTCGGCGACCGTTTGGGCCCCGAGGCGCCGACCATGGCCGACGCACTCAACAACATCCGGCTCGCATTCGTGCAGATCAAAGGCCAGGCCGAAGCGACGTGACACCGTCGGCGGCGCGCGCCGAGCTCGTCACCCTGCTCCAGATGGCGTACTCAGGGGAGCGTGCTGCGGCGTATGCCTACCTCGGTCATCGTCGCTCACTGTCGCGCCCCAAGCGCAGTGCGGACCGAGCGATGCTGCAGCAGGTACTGATCGACGAGATCCGCCATCGCCGCGTCGTGAGGCATCTGCTCAGTCAGCTCGATGCTGCCCCGGATCCTCGCCGCGAGCGCAAGATGAGGCGTATCGGGCTCACGATCGCGGCGTTCTGCCAAGTCGGCGGCTGGTACGCACCGATGTACGGCGCCGGCAAGCTCGAGCGCGGCAACATCGAGGAGTACGAGGTCGCCGCCCGGCTCGCCCATCTCGGTGAACATCCCCACATGGTCGACCAGCTCCTGGAACTCGCTGAGGTCGAATGGGACCATGAGCAATTGTTCCGCGCAGCGGCGGCGACCCATTGGCTCTGGCGGGTCTCGCCGAAGTGGCCGGAGACCGACGTGCGCAGTCACATCCGGACGTCGTTCAACGAGTTCCTCACTGGCGACGAACCAGACCCCACGCTGCGCTGGAACCCGCTTCGCTGAGCCGAGCCAGCGGCTCGATGCGTCAGCGGTCGTCGCGACGGAAGCGTCCGATCGGCGCGTCCATCACACGACCACCGGTGACCAGCACTCCCTCTTCTTGGAGCAGCTCAGCCTGAAGTGCGGGATTCGAGGTCCGAATGCGTCCTTGGGCATTGACGACTCGCCACCACGGCACATCGAGGACGGTCTCGCGCAAGATGCGCCCGACGAGCCGCGATTGCTTCGGGTAGCCCGCAACATCGGCGATATCGCCGTACGTGGTGACTTCTCCTTCGCCGAGCGACATCAACACATCGATGATGCGTCGCTCTCTCAGGGCTCGCTCGTCGGTCATCGACTCAGGAACGAATGTTGGCCGCTTCAGCTCGACCGAACTTGTGCAGCAGGTCGAAGCTGACGTCGGCGCCGAGCTCGATGTGGCGCGTGCCGTCGGCGATCTCGATGCAATGGAACTGATGCCGCTCCCCCGCCGATGATTCGATCTCCCCGAGGCCGACCACGGCGTCGAATGCGGTCACGCGGCCGGTGAGCCCACGCCCTCGAGCGAGCTCGGTCACGCCCCTACCTGCCGACTCGACGTCACGGGACGATCTTGGAGATGGGCATCTCCAACAGGTCGGTGGCTCCGGCCTCGCGCAGGGCCGGAATCACCAGGTTGACCGTCTTCTTCTCGATCACCGATTCGACGGCGTAACCGCCATCCGACAGGGGCGAAACAGTCGGCGACTTCATCGACGGGAGCACTTCGAGCACCCCATCCTTGTGCGCCTCGTCGACGTTCAGCTTCAACAGCACCTTGCCGCGAGCGTCGAGCACGCCGTTCAGCAGCGTCATGACCTGATCCATTGCCTTGCGCTTCTCCGGGTCAGCGTAGGCAATGGGGTTGGCGACGACTTCGGTGTAGCTCGTGAGGATCGTGTCGATCACCTTGAGCCCGGCAGCGCGCAACGCACGGCCGGTCTCGGTGATCTCGACGACGCAGTCGGCAATGTCGGGGATCTTTGCCTCGGTTGCGCCGTATGACAGCCGGATGTCAGCCTCGACGCCTTCGGCTTCGAAGAAGCGACGCGTCGACTCGAGGTATTCGGTTTGCACACGTACACCGTTGGGAAGGTCCTTCACCGACTCCGCAGGTGAATCCCCCGCGACAGCGACAACCATCCGGATCGGCTTGGACGTGTTCTTCGAGTACTTCAGCTCGCCGAGGCTCTCGACGATGCTTCCGGTCTCCGACACCCAGTCGCGGCCGGTGATGCCGATGTCGAACAGCCCTTCCGATACGTAGGTCGGAATCTCCTGCGGACGCAGGATGCGTACGGAGTCGATACGCGGATCATCGATGTTCGCCTGGTAGTCCACCGACGAGCTGCGTTGGACGGGAAGGTCCGCCGCTTCGAAGAGTTCGAGGGTGGCTCGCTCGAGCGAGCCTTTGGGCAGGACCATTCTCAGCACGTCGGCAGGCTACCGGAGCCACCCGCGCCCGAACCCATGCGATTCGAATCACCTCACCAACCCGTCAACCCGAGTTTGTGGTTGGTTTTGTGGGGCCAGAACCGCACAAAACCAAGCACAAACCAGAGGGCTAGTGAGAGTTGTCGGTGTCGTGGAGCAGGCGCAATGCGTGAGGCAGCACGTCGATGATCGCTTCGAGCTGCTCGACGCAGCCCTTCGTGCTACCAGGAGTGTTCACGATGATCGTGTCGCCACGCACGCCAGCGACCCCGCGGGACAGTCGTCCCAGGGGGTTGCACAGCCGCATGGCCTCAGCCAACCCCGGCGCCTCACGCTCGACGACTGAGCGCGTCCCCTCCGGGGTCTGATCGCGCGGAGCAAAGCCGGTGCCCCCGGTCGAAGCAATGAGTCCGGCGAACCCTGCTGACATCTCGGTCAAGACGGCTGCGACGTTGTCCTCGCCGTCCGCGGTCACCCGTCGCTCGACGACATCGAAGCCGTGCTCACTCAGGAACCCGGCCAGCGCTGCACCACTCTTGTCCTCGCGAGTCCCGTGAACGACTCCGTCGGAGCACGTGAGCACCTTGGCCTGGGGGCGGTCTTCACTCATACCGTTCGACGGTATCGAATCATCACCATGCCGTCGGTGTCGGCATCATGAGGCAGCACTCGCCACCCCTGCCGGTGCCGACGCCACGTTCCTGACGGCGGTTCCGAGTCATCGATCTCGAACCCGTCAGGCGTTGCGTGATCGACGGACTCGGCGTCGAGCAGCGTGCACACCGAGTACACCAGTCTCCCGCCCGGTGCGACGAGGTCTCCCGCCGACA
Organism: uncultured Ilumatobacter sp.; assembly: GCA_938044705.1. Lineage (GTDB taxonomy): Bacteria > Actinomycetota > Acidimicrobiia > Acidimicrobiales > Ilumatobacteraceae > Ilumatobacter_A. The sequence goes on from CALIOL010000195.1 coordinate 3,471, forward strand.
CCAACAGTTGTGCCTGCAGGCGAGCCAACTCGCGAACGTCGTTCGGCTCGATTCGCCACCGAGCGTCGGCTCGACGACGCAGCGCTCCCAGCCCCGAGCAGGGAGCATCGAGCAGGACCGCATCGAAGCTCTGCGGGCGAAACGGCGGACGAGTGCCGTCAGCCGTGACCACCGGCAGTTCGAGATCCAATCGCACTGCATTGTCTTGCACGAGGACCGCTCGGTGCATCTGGCGGTCGGCAGCGACGACCTTTGCTCCCGACCCCGCCATGGCGGTCGCCTTGCCCCCGGGCGCCGAGCACATGTCCAGCACCCGTTCCCCTTCCCGCGCCTGCACCGCGTACGCCACCCAGAGCGACGAGAAATCCTGGACGTATCCGTCGTCTCGAGCGGACACGGTCGGCGCCTCGTTCATCTTCTCGAGAGCTGCGAGCGCTTCGTCACCGAGATCGGCGTCCAGCGCTTCCACGATCCACTCGGGATAGCTGAGACGCGCTGCGTCCGACGGCCAAATCATCTCCGAAACGTCGAAGTCGGCGATCTGGCGCAGCACGGCGTTGACGAAACCACGCGTCTTGGCCGGAGCGAGGTCAACCGTGGCGCTCACTGCGGCGTGAGGCGGCACGTCGATGAAGATCAGCTGATATGCCCCGAGACGCAGGAGCGAACGGGTCTGCTCGTCGGGTGAGGAGTGCGCGAAACGATCGACGATCGCATCACACGCGCGGCGCCTCCGCGTCGAGCCGTAGACCAGTTCGGTCGTGAACTTGCGATCCTGCTCCGACAGCTCGGACGCGTCGAGTGCTGGGCCGAGCACGAGGTTGGCATAGGCACCGTCGTTCTCGATTCGGCGAAGGACGTCGAGCGCTACGCCGCGCGCCTTCTTTCGAGCAGCTGTCCGCGAGGTCGGCTTGGGTTCGGTCACTCCGACAGTGGTCTTGGGACCCTGTTGCAGCGCGGCGCGACGCTGCTTTCGGTTGAGCGGCTTACCGGTCGGTGGCGGGAACTCCGATGGTCCTCGTTCGCTCACAGGTCACCGAACAGTTCGTCGGTAGTGGGGCGGGCTCCGTTGCGCCACGCTTCGAAGTCCATCGGCCCTTTGCCCTCGGGTTGTACTGAGATTGGAATCAGCCGTCCCTCGACGAGGTCGGCGGTGTGGATCTTGAGTCGTCTACCGCGGAAGGTCGTCCACGCTCCGCCGACTCGGATCCGTCGATGAACCTCGTCCGGCGACATCGACCAATCGATCTCAAACTCCGCCTTCTCCAGCTTGTGAGCGTAGATTGCCTCGCCCTCCTGGGGTCGAGGGTCGTCGATCCATTCGGCGACGGGGCTCGACAGCGTCTCGACGAGCAGCCGACATCCGATTTCGTTCAGCTCTCGACGCAGGTCGTCGGCGGTCATGGCATCGGTGATCACCATGCGCTCCTCGGCATAGATCCCGCCGGTGTCGAGGCCCTCTTCGAGGCGCATGATGTCGACGCCGGTCTCGGCGTCTCCTGCAAGGATCGCCCGTTCCACGGGAGCAGCGCCGCGCCAGCGCGGAAGCAGGGAGTAGTGCAGGTTGATCATCGGCATGGCGTCGAGGAGGTGCGGTTTGATGATTCGTCCGTAGGCGACGACCACCGCCAGGTCAGCGGAGACGCCCAAGAGGTCGTCGGGATCGTGCGAGACGGTCAGACCGAGTTCGAGTGCCGCAGCCTTCACCGGACTCGGCGACAACGAACCGCCCCGCCCGCGCTTCTTGTCGACCCGCGTGATCACGTGGACGACTTCGTGACCAGCATCGACCAGCGCTCGCAGCGGAGGCACGGCCATCTCTGGTGTGCCGAAGAAGACGAGCTTCATCTATTCGGCGCGCAGTCGGCGCAAGATGCCGCTGCGCTGCGCTGCGGCCGACTCGGCTGCTGCCTGCTGTTCGATCTTGCGGTACTCCGTCAGCGCCTCTTTGCGTTGGTCACCTTCGAGACGATCGAACATCAACACACCATTGAGGTGGTCGATCTCGTGTTGGAACATCCGCGCTTCGAGCTCGTCCGCTTCGATCTCGATGATCTCACCGTCGAGGCTCACGCCGCGCACGAGCACCTGCTTCGGTCGGAGCATCTCGACGTACAACCCGGGAATCGAGAGGCACCCTTCGTCGAAGGCCCATTCGCCGTCGTCTTCGACGATCTCCGGGTTGATGATCGCCAGCGGCTCATCGCCGAGATCCCACACCACGACCTGCTTTTGCACGCCGATCTGGGGAGCCGCCAGCGCGAGACCGTTGCCGGAGTCGACGAGCGTGTCGAACATGTCGTCGACGAGGCGAATGACCTTGCCGTCGACGTTCTCGACCGCTGCAGCCTTGCTCTTCAGCACCGGATCGCCGTATGTCCTGATCTTGTACGACATTGGTGCCAGGCTACGAGCCATGACGGAGAAGCCACAGCGCGAGCAGGACTCGCACTACTTCGAGGACCCGACGGTGCGATCGGACCCTGCGATGGTCGACGTCACCCTCCCCGACACGGCATTCGCAATGGAGACCGACACGGGCGTGTTCAGCAGAGGCCACCTCGACGCCGGCACGTCGCTACTCCTGCGCTTCGATGCACCACTCGCTTCGACCGGCCACGTGCTCGATCTGGGGAGCGGTAGCGGGGCGATGGCACTCACCATGGCCCGTCGCTCACCGGCCGCCACCGTCTGGGCGGTCGACGTCAACGCTCGCGCTCGCGAGCTCTGCGTACGCAACGCCAAGCGCAACAAGCTGAGCAACATCCGCGTCGCTCATCCGAGTGAGGTACCCGATGACATCCGATTCTCGACGATCTGGTCGAACCCGCCGATCCGTATCGGCAAGCCGGCCTTGCGCGAGCTGCTGCTCACCTGGCTCGCTCGACTGACCGACGACGGCACCGCATGCCTGGTGGTTCAGAAGCACCTCGGCGCTGACTCGCTCCAGAACTGGTTGATCTTCGAGGGCCATCCGACCGAGCGGGTCGCCAGCAAGTCTGGGTTCCGTCTGCTCGCGGTCGCGGGATCACCGCAAGCTCCGGGCGCGCCTGTGTCCAGCTAGCTGACTGTCTGGGCCGCTGGCCCGCCGAGCCGGCACGGCCGGCTTGCGACGCTCCTCGTCCCGTGCGTCAAGATCACGTTCAGCTACTCAAGGCGCTGACCCCAAACGTCGATGGTCTTGGCAATGGCTCCGACAAATGGTAGTTCGAACCGAGCCTTCAACGCAGCAAGGCTGGGTGCTGTGATGCTGGCGCCCGCGGTGCCCGTCATCGTGATGGCTCTGATCCTGGTCCAATACACGACCGCATGGACGACCGACCGCGCTACGGGCGACGCCGCCGATTCCGCCGCCCTGGTGGCCGAGATCGCCATCAACCCGTTGCTTCAAGAGAGCGATTTCACATCTGCCTCGGTTGACGACCAACGCGTTGCCGAGCTCGACGACACGCTCCAGCCGATCCTCGGCGACAAAATCGTTCGGGTAAAGGTGTGGGATGCTTCGGGCCGAGTCGTTTACTCAGATGATACGAACAGCGTTGGGCAGACCTTCGACGTATCGCATGAGCTGGCCGCCTCGTTGAGGGGTGAGACAGCCTCGGAGATCTCCGAGCTGGACAAGGACGAGAACGGCGCCGAGCAGCAGTTCGATCGGCTCCTCGAGGTGTACGTACCAATCACCCTGGGGGATGCCGGCACGGTACACGGAGCGTTCGAGTTGTACCTGCCGTATGACCCGATCGCGGAGTCCATCGAGGCGGATACGCGTCGTGTCTTCGCAATGCTCGGGGTCACGCTCGCACTGCTGTACCTCGCGTTGGCGTACGTCGCGTTGCTGTGGGCGCGGGCTCACCGCCGAGCCGTGGCAACGGCGCACGATGCGACTCACGACCCACTGACCGGATTGGCAAACCGTCGCAAGTTCCGCTCCGCTCTCGACGAATTGGCTCTCCGTCGAGACGATCAGCCAGCCGCTTTGCTCTTCATCGACCTCGACGACTTCAAGAACGTCAACGATCAACATGGCCACGCGGTGGGTGACGCTCTCCTCGCGGCGGTAGCCGATCGGCTGCAAACGGTCCTCCGACCCGACTGCGTCTTCGCTCGACTCGGCGGCGACGAGTTCGCTGTTCTCCTGACGGAGCTGGACGACGTCGCCAACGCACCCGACGTTGCCGAGCGTCTCATCGCTGCTCTCGCACAACCCATCGAGATCGACGGCCTCACCGTCCGCGTCCAAGCGAGCATCGGTATCGATGTCACCACCTCAGACCGAGTCGACCCCGATCTGATGCAGCGCAAGGCCGATGCGGCTATGTACACAGCCAAAGGCGCCGGGAAGGCTCAGTACGCTACGTCCGACAGTGGTCCGGATGCATGCCTCGACCCGACGCGGGACGTCGACCAGGCCGCCCCGACGGCTGACGCAGCCTTGCTCAGTTCGACATGACGGCAGGGATCTCTGCGTCGGTCACGAATGCCAGACGTTGAACCGCGCGGGTCATCGCCACGTAGAGCAGACGCGCTCCTCGCGGTGTGTGTGATACGTCCAGGCCCTCGTTGAGGATCTCGTGTGGCCTGACCACGACAACGCCGTCGAACTCGAGCCCTTTCACTGCGTGCGGCTCGAACAGCGGCACCTCGGCGGGTTCGAGCTCGTGGACGTGGTCGGCGGCGATCAGCCCAACATCGGCCAGCGCCTCGGCGATCGACTCGTGCAACTCAGCCGGTGCGACGACCCCGGTCAACTTGTGCATCCGCTTGGTCTCACGTGTCACCGTGGCGGTTCGTTCCGCAACGGTTGGCGACGACCCCACATCCCACGACGGCGCTTCGCCGTTGAGGCGAACGCTGCGGCTTTGCGTTGCATCGACGCCCGTGAGCGGTAAGAGTCGGTTGGCAACACGAAGAACCGGGTCGGGCACGCGATAGCCGATGGTCAGGTCCGCGACGACACCGGACGCTCCGGTCGGACTCAGGTGGGCGAACACGTCGGCCCAACGTTCCTGACCAGCGGGCGTGGTCGATTGCGCCACGTCGCCGACCAGCGTCATCGAGCCAGCCGGGCTTCGTCGCCCGATGACTCGCAGCGCAACGTCGGAATGGTCCTGCGCTTCGTCGACGACGACATGGCCGTAGGTAAACGGCGATCCGTTGAGCAGCGAGTTCGCCTCGTCGACCAGGAGCTGATCGGCCGCGGTCCATGCCCGCTTCTTCCCCTTCGGGCCGGGCAGAACACCGTCCACCAGCTTGACCGGCTTCTGGTTCGGCCACGCCTTGGTGATTGCCGACTTCAACGGCCCACTGCTGCTCCACGCATCGTCTTTTCCACTGCGGCGCTGAATCTCTCGTTGAGCAATCGCCGTGAGTCGCGCCTTGCGCTCGTTGACGGGTACGTTCCCGCTCTTCGCAGTCGCCACCCACTCGGCGAACTCGCTGGCCGTGATCACGTAGTTACGGACACCGATGGGGACGACGATGTCGTCGACAGGTGCTCGAATCGCATCGAGTGCCGCACGTTCCAGCTCGGCGAGCCGTCCCGCTGAGCCCTTCCAGCGAGCGATATCGGGTTCGTCAACGCCCGTGACGTCGATGCGCGGAATACACAATTCGTGAGCGGTGGTCTGTCGCACCGTTCGCTCGCCCAGCGACGGAAGCACGTTCGAGATGTAGTCGAGAAATGCATGGTTTGGTCCAACGACGAGGACCCCGTCGCGGGCCAGTCGCGCCCGGTGCTCGAAGAGCAGATAGGCCGCCCGGTGCAACGCCACGGCCGTTTTGCCCGTGCCCGGCCCGCCTTGGACGATCAGCACCTGGTCGATGTCCGCGCGAATCACCACGTCCTGTTCGCCCTGGATCGTCGCAACGATCTCACGCATTTCGCCGCTGCGCTCGGCCCCGATCTCGGCGAGCACCGGGTCGGGGATTCCGGCCGCCGCTCCCCCGGCATCGGGGTCATCGAGCTGCTCGTCCAGATAGGCAACGAGGTCGCCGTCAGCGAGTGTGAATCGACGCCGGAACGTCACGCCCAACGGGTCGACCGCAGTCGCTCGATAGAAGGGCGCAGCGATCGGCGCACGCCAGTCGACGACAACGGGGTCGTGCTGGTCGTCTTCGATGTGGCGCCGCCCGACGTACCAGCATTCGGCTGCTCCGGCCCCTGTCGTCGCGTCGCCACGAAGACTCGGTTCCCCGTCGATGCGCCCGAAGAAGTCACCCGCCCCCGGACTGCGCAGCGTGTCGAGCGCATCGGCAACGGTGACTTCCACGTACTCACTCGTGATCTCGTCGGCTGCACCTGACGGGTCGACGGCTTCAAGCCGTTCGATCATCGAGTCGCGCGAGCGGCGCGCCAACGCCAGGCGCGCACGCTCGGCGTCAAGGTCAGGAAAGAGCTCGGTGTCCACGGGGCATGCGACACTAGCGAGCATGGGCGTCGAGGAGATCAGAGGTTGCGAAATCGCATACGAGCGATCAGGAGACGGCGTCGACTTGGCGTGGGGACACGGTCTGACCCAGAGCCGCGAGCTGGAGGACCACCACCGTCTGGTGGACTGGTCGAGCATCGAGGCGAACGTCTTGCGCTACGACGCACGCGGTCACGGGCGCTCGCAGAGCACGACCGACCTCGGCGGGTACGGCTGGGACCAGCTCGCACGTGACCAGTTGGCCCTGACCGACCGCCTCGGCATCGTCCGCTACATCGCTGCGGGCGCATCGATGGGCGCCGCGACCGCGCTCCACGCCGCCGTACTCGCACCACAACGCATCCAAGGGCTGGTGCTGATGATCCCGCCGACAGGATGGGAAGCGCGAGCGGGGCAAGCCGACGTGTACGAGCAGGGCGCCAAAGCCGTCGAGCAGTCCGGCGTCGAACCGTTGATCGCCGCCGGGGCACTCGTTGCGCCCCCTGATCCGCTGCTCGATGATCCCGACTACCGAGCACGTCGGGCAGAAGGGCTTCGATCCTGGGACCCCGCACGACTCGTCCTCGCACTGAGAGGAGCGACCCGCGCCCAGCTTCCCGATCGGCACCAGATCGCGGCCATCACCTGCCCAACACTGATCTTGGCGTGGACGGGCGACCCTGTTCATCCGGTCGCGACGAGCGATCAACTCGGCGACTTGATCCCGCACGCCGACACCCATGTCGCCACCAACTCAGCCGATCTCACGAGGTGGTCTGAGCTCATTGCTGAATTCGCTCGCTCACTCGGAACGTAAGACCTAGATGCGTGGTGGGTCGACGGCGACCCGCACGCGCGACCCGGGTGGACGGGTGGTCGCATTGACTGCGTCGCCCAACGCCATCCAATCCGTTGCACGCAGCAGGTAGCGGTCTTCACCATCGCCACCGACCTCGACCACGTCACGGTCGAGTTGTGCAACGACCTCGTCGCTGAACGCTCCCGTGACGGAGGCTAATGCGCCGTACGGCGGGAGCGACAGCATCGAACGCCGCTCGCGTTCCGCATCGATCACGACCTGCGGTTCGGCGCTCCGCGCCGCCCGCAACACTTCATGCTCCGGATTGAAGGTCTGCACGAGGACCGTCGGGGCCAGCCTGCCGGCGCGCACCAACAACGCAAGCGCCTGTTCCGATGCTCTGAACCGCGGCGCGAGCATTTCCGAGTCGAACTCCAGAAAGGCGACCACGTCGACGGGGGGCACTCGGTACAGCGCTGCCTCAGTGCCGACGTACACGTCCGATCGCGGTGGCGGGTCTTCGTCCTTGCCCGTGACGACGACGACCGGCCGGTTCCCTGCCGCTTCGAGCTCTTCTCCGATACGGGTCACCCCTGGACGGAGGTTGGCGAACTTCCCGGCGCCGCATTCCTGGCAAACGGGCGGGCGCACCGCTTCGCAGCGGCGGCACGCAAGGCGACCATCGTCGGCCAAGCCGACAGCGGCGTCACAGTTCTCGCAGCGCACGAGTGCCTTGCAGGATCGACATGCCAGGACCCGGGCACGGCCGGTCGTATTCGAGACACAGAGGACCCGCTGCAACGGATCCCGGAGCCGTTCGATCAGCTCGGAGGTCACCAGAGACTTCTTCCACGGGTCCTCGTCGCCGCGGTCGACGATCTGAACTCGCGGCCATCCTTGCCGCTCCCGCTCAGCCGGCGGGTGAACGGGACCATCGGACCCCGCCAGTTCCTCGACGGCGACAAGCGATGGAATGGGCGAGATGAAAACCGCCGGGACGCCTGCACGCCGGCAGCGCTCGGCCACGACATCGCGGGCATGCCACGTCGGTGAACGTTCCTCTTGGAGCGCCTCGTCGTGTTCATCGACGACGACCGCCGCAGCCATGTCAGCACACGGCATCCACGCCGCCGAGCGTGTCCCGACGACAGCGTCGACTCCACCAGCTGCGAGCGCCCAATCGTCGGGGACGAGCGCGACCGTCGCGCCGGTCCGCCGAAGACGCGACGCCATGAGCATTGCGTCCGCATTGGTGGGCACGATGACGAGCGTCGGGCCGATGCCGATCGCCGAGAGGACCGACGGCAAGACGTCACTGCGTGGCGGAAGTCGCAGCACGCCGCCCCCTGACGACAAGAGTTCGGTCGTTGCGGGCGACGACGGCGCAGGCGACTGAGCTCTGCGGTTGGGACGAGGCAACGACCGGACGGCGCGCTTCGGTGACGCTGCGACGAGAAACGGCCTCGTCCGTCGCGCCGCCCATCGGACTTGCGCCCACGCGGCGAGTTCGATGAGTTCAGGTGACGGCCCGTGGCCGGTGACCTTGGCGATGGGCTTGACCGAGTCGACCGTCGATTCGGACAGCGTCTCGACGACCCAGCCACCGATTCGGCGACCGTGGAGCTCGACGCGCACGATCGAGCCCACCTCGACGCTCCCGACGAGATCGTCGGGGATCGAGTAGTCGAAGACCTTGTCGAGTCCGGTCACGTCGGGCAGTACCCGAGCGATCCGGCTCATGTTTGATTCAGGCGCCGAGCGCCGACTTCAGCTCGTCGAGCTTGCCGAGCTGCTCCCACGGGAACTGGTCCCGACCGAAGTGCCCGTACGCCGCGGAGGCCTTGTAGATCGGGCGCTTGAGGTCCAGATCGCGAACGATCGCTCCCGGACGCAGGTCGAACGTGGATCGCACCGCCGCTTCGATCTTGGCAGGGTCTTCCTTCGCCGTCCCGAAGGTCTCGACGAGGATGCTCATCGGCTGCGCCATGCCGATCGCGTAGGCAAGCTGGATTTCACAACGATCCGCTGCACCGGAGGCGACCACGTGTTTCGCCACCCAGCGCCCGGCGTACGCAGCCGACCGGTCGACCTTGGACGGATCCTTCCCCGAGAAGGCTCCGCCGCCGTGGCGGCCCATGCCGCCGTAGGTGTCCACGATGATCTTGCGGCCGGTGAGACCGCAGTCGCCCACCGGGCCACCGATGACGAAGTTGCCGGTCGGGTTGATGTAGACCTCGTAGTCGTCGTCAGCAAACTGTTCGGGAATGGTCGGGCGAATCACCGCGTCGATGAGGTCGGGCCGAATCACCGTGTCACGATCGATGCCGTCCTGGTGCTGTGTGGAGATGAGCACAGCCTTGAGTGCAACCGGGTTGCCGGCCTCGTCGTACTCGAACGTGACCTGGGTCTTGCCGTCGGGACGCAGGTAGGGAATCTGACCGCTCTTGCGGACGCCGGACAGGCGCTCGGCAAGGCGGTGTGCCGTATGGATGGGCAGCGGCATCAGTGCGTCGGTCTCGGTGCAGGCGTAGCCGAACATCATTCCCTGGTCACCAGCGCCCTGTTCATTCAGCTGGTCTTCTCCGGACTTGCCGGCGCGCACCTCTTCTGAGGTGTCGACGCCTTGGGCAATGTCGGGGCTCTGCTCGTCGAGTGTGACCATGACACCACACGTGTTGCCGTCGAACCCGTACAACGCGTTGTCGTAGCCGATGCCGTTGATCGTGTCGCGAGCAATCTTGGGGATCTCGACGTACGCGCTCGTGCTGATCTCGCCAGCGACGACACACAGACCAGTCGTGACCATGGTTTCGCACGCAACGCGTGCGTCCGGATCTTCAGCGAGGATCGCATCCAGAATCGAATCGGAGATCTGGTCCGCCATCTTGTCCGGGTGACCCTCGGTGACGCTCTCGGACGTGAAGGTGTAGTTAGCCATGCTCAGTTCTTTCCTGTCTGTATCTCGGCGATCGTGTCGATAACGGCCCGGGCGACATCTCGCTTGGATGCGAGGTCGATCTCGACAGGCTTCGCGCCGGGCCGAAGCAGCGTAACCGCATTCGTGTCGTGCGCGAAGCCCACATCGGGTGCACTCACGTCGTTTGCGACGATGAGGTCCAACCGCTTGCGCTCCAGCTTGGATTGTGCGTTGGCGACCAGATCGTTCGTCTCCGCGGCGAATCCGACAAGCACCTGTCCCTCGGGTTTGCGCTCACCGAGCCCGGCGAGGATGTCGGGAGTTGCTTCGAGTACCACTTCGGGGGCGCCGTCGTGCTTTTTCAGCTTGTGGTCGGCCGCGTGTACGGGTCGAAAGTCAGCCACGGCAGCGGCCATCACGATGACGTCCGTCGACGGCGCGTGCGCTTCGATCGCTGCTTGCATCTGCGCGGCAGTCTCGACCGACACCACGGTGACCCCGGCGGGCACCGGCAACGACACAGTCGACACGAGCGTGACCGACGCACCCCGCGCCGCCGCCTCGGCAGCAACGGCGTAGCCCTGCTTGCCGGAGCTGCGGTTGGCGATGACTCGAACCGAGTCGATCGGTTCCCGGGTACCCCCCGCAGAAACGATCATGGAGACGCCCAAGAGATCACTCGGCCCGAGCACACGTTCTGCAGCTGCGACGATCGATTCTGGTGAAGCGAGACGGCCTGCGCCGACGTCGCCGCCTGCGAGCCGACCCGATTCGGGCTCGACGATGTGGACACCACGCTCGCGAAGGGTGGAGATGTTGTCGACGACGCTGGGGTGCTCCCACATCTCGGTGTGCATCGCAGGGCACACGATCACCGGCGCACGCGTGGCGATCAGCGTGTTCTGCAGAAGATCGTGGCTGTATCCGATGCGATACGCCGCAATGGCCTTCGCCGTCGCCGGCGCCACGACGATCAGGTCCGCACCCTGCCCGACCTTGGTGTGCGGAATCGGCGTCGTCGCGTTGTTCCACAGCTCGGTCTGCACCGGCTCGGACGCCAACGCGGACAGCGTGGTCGGTCCGACGAAATGCTGTGCGGCGTCGGTCATGATGGGAACGACGTGTGCTCCAGCATCGACGAGGCGCCGACAGATCTCGATGGCCTTGTAGGCGGCGATCCCGCCGGTGACACCGAGAACGATCCGCTTGCCCTGCAACGGGCTCACGATGAGCTCAGTCGTCGCTCTCGGCAGCGTCGGCTGCGGCCTGTGCCTCGGCCTCGGGATCTTCTTCGAGTTCTGGCAGCTCTGGCTCCTCGGGAGCCTCGGTCCAGACGATCTTCGCTTCGGAGATCTCCTGGAAGCCGATCGACAGGGGCTTGCGGGCGGTCGACGAGACCTGCGGCGGGATCATGCCGCCGAGACCGTCGCCCAGCTGGTTGAAGTACGAGTTGATGTTGCGCGCTCGGCGAGCGGCGAGAGTGACCAGCGTAAACTTGGAATCGACCTTGTCGAGCAAGTCTTCGATGGGCGGGTTGATCATCGTGTCGTGGTCCAGCGCCATAGTGATCCCAGCCTACCGGGAGAAGGGTTCGGGCCGCACCAGCGTCGGCGCGGGTCACTCAGCGGCGCGGGCAGCACCGATGATCGACAGCATCTCGTCGATCGTGGTCTCCAGGTCGTCGTTCACCACCACGTGATCGGCGAGCTGACGACCAATCGGTTCTTCCTCTTCGGCCTTCTTCAACCGAGCCAACACCTTGTGGTCGACGTCGCCACGACCGCGGAGGCGTCGCTCCTGCTCCTCGCGCGACGGAGGCATCACGAAGATCAGCATCGTTTCGGGTGCAACACGCTTCACCTGCTGCGCACCGTCCACCTCGATTTCCAACACCAGGTCGCGCTCGTCGCCAACGTCGGGAGTCGGCGTCCCGTAGTAGTTGCCGAGGAACTCGGTCCATTCGAGAAACCCGCCGCACGAGATGCGCTCTTCGAACGCGTCCGCTGTGGTGAAGACATACGCATCATCGGTCTCCGACGGTCGCTGCTCGCGGGTGGTCCACGACCGACTCAACCAGAGTTGCGGATCGCGTTTGACCAGCGCGTCGACAATGGTGCCTTTGCCGACTCCGCCTGGCCCGGACACGACGATGATCATGTTGGGAACTTACCGGTCGGACACATGCGAAACGAACGACCGATCAGAGAGGGTCGCGGCGTTTGAGATCCCGAGCGCTTCAATGGAGTTCGTCGAGCAGCGCCTTGCGCTGCTGTGCGCCAAGCCCCTGGACACGACGGTTGTCGGCAATGCCGATTTCTTCCATCAGTCGCCGCGCCTTGACCTTGCCGACGCCCGGCAGCGACTCGAGCATCGAGACGCACTTCAGCTTGCCCACGTTCGCATCTTCGGACTCCAACGCTTCTTTCAGCGACATCGTGCCCATCTTGAGACGAGCCTTGATCTCGGCGCGAGCAGTTCGAGCCTCAGCTGCCTTCTGCAACGCCGCAGCCCGTTGTTCGGGTGTCAACTGTGGTGGTGTGGCCATGAATTCACGTTAGTGCAGTGACATCTGTCGTGTGTGCGATCCCACGATCAGACATCCACGACTGCAACTCCTGCTGCACACGCATGGGCGACGCCGGGTCGGCAAAGGTGGCGGTCCCGACCTGCACTGCGGTCGCTCCGGCCAGCAGGAGCTCCACCGCATCCCACCCCGAAGCCACTCCCCCGACGCCAATGATCGGCAATTCTGGCAGCGCGGCGTGAACGTCATGGACCGTGCGGACCGCGACGGGGTGAATCGCACGTCCGGACAACCCGCCACCGCCCGCGCCGAGCACCGGTCGGAGCGTGTCGGGGTCGTAGCCCAGACCGAGCAGCGTGTTGATGCAGGTCACCGCTTCCGCTCCGGCGTCGCTCACCGCCCGAGCCACCTCGACGGTCCTGTCGGTATTGGCACTGAGCTTCGCCCACCGCGGTCGACCGCATGCCTCGGTCGCCTCGATCACGGCAGCAGAGAGCTCGAGGTCGTGCGCGAAGATCCCGTGGCCGGCGAGGTTGGGGCACGACAGGTTGACTTCCACGGCGACGACCCCGTCCGGGGCATCAGCGAGCTGTTCTGCCGCATGACGGTAGTCCTCGAGTGATCGCCCCCAGATCGAACACACGACCGTCGCTCCAGTGGCGAGGAGATCGGGCAGGACGCTCTTCAACCAGTACTCGATCCCCGGCCCCTGCAGCCCGACCGCGTTCATCATCCCTTGGTGCGTCGGGTGAACTCGAGGCGCGGGGTTTCCCGGCCATTCGTACGGAGCGAGCGACTTGGTCACGACTGCGCCGAGCTGCGACAACTCCATGAACGGCGCCAGCTCAGCCCCGTATCCAGCGGTGCCGGACGCTGTCATCACCGGGCCCGGCAGTTCTACCGAGCCGACCTGCACCTTCATCAGTCGATCGCCACGTCCGCTGCGTGATACTCCTGCAGGCTCTTGACGCCGAGCGTGCTCCCGTGGCGTTCAGCGAGGCCCTCGGCTGCTGCCAGTGCAGCAGCCACCGTGGTCACGCAGCTCACCTTGTGGAGACTCGCAGCTTTGCGGATCGTCTCGCCGTCACTGCGTGCGGCCTGGCCGCTCGGTGTGTTGACGACGAACCCGACCTTGCCGTCCCGGATGAGGTCCGGTGCCGTCGGCAACGAAGGGTCTTCATCTGAGCGTTCGCCGTCGTTGTGCACTTTCGCGACGATCTGATCAGCCGGCTGGTCGAACTTCTCGAGGTATGCCGCGGTGCCCGCAGTGGCGGCGATGCCGAGTCCGAGCGCCCGCAGCCTGGTGGCGACGACGAGTCCAGCTGGCTTGTCGCGGTCGGCGAGCGACAAGAAGACCATCCCGTCCTCGGACGAGACCGGCAAGACCGTGCCGGCTGCCAACTCGGCCTTGTAGAACGCCCGACCGAATGACGAGTCGATGCCCATCACCTCGCCGGTCGAACGCATTTCGGGCCCGAGTGCGGGGTCGACTTCGGGGAATCGCGTGAACGGCAACACCGCTTCTTTCACAGCGACATGCGACGAGCCGCCGTCGCCTCCACCGACCGGCGGTTTCACCAACCCCTCGTCACGCAACTCGGCGAGCGTGGCTCCCAACATCACACGCGTCGCGACCTTTGCGAGCGGAACTCCGGTGGCCTTGGCCACGAAGGGTACGGTCCGGCTGGCACGGGGGTTTGCTTCGATCACGTAGACCGTCGTTCCCGCCACTGCGAACTGGACGTTGATGAGCCCTCGAACGTCGAGCCGCTTCGCGATCGCTGCTGCGTAGGACTCGATGACTTCCACCACCCAGCCCGGCAAGGTCTGCGGTGGGATCGCACACGCCGAGTCGCCGGAGTGCACACCCGCCTCTTCGACGTGCTCCATCACGCCGCCGATCAACACCTCGCCGGTGTGATCTCGGATGGCGTCGACATCCACTTCGGTGGCATCAGCCAGGAAGCGATCGACGAGGACCGGGCGTTCGGCCGAGAGGCCGCCTTCCTTGCCCAGCGACCCGAACCCGGCCAACTCCTCCATCGCCGAAGTGAGACCGTCACGATCGTGGACGATCTGCATGGCGCGTCCACCGAGCACGTAGCTCGGTCGGACCAGCACGGGGAAGCCGATGTCTTCGGTGATCGCCAGCGCTTCGTTCACGTCGACAGCAGTGCCGCCGGGCGGCTGTGGAATCTCGAGTTCGTCGCAGATGGTGTTCCACCGCTCGCGGTCTTCCGCGGCGTCGATCGAATCTGACGAGGTTCCTGCGACGAGTTCTTTGGGGATCTCGCCTGAGAGCTTCAGTGGCGTCTGGCCCCCCAGCGAGACAACGACCTTGTGCGGCTGCTCGGCGTCGATGATGTTCAACACGTCTTCCTTCGTGAGCGGCTCGAAGTAGAGCCGATCCGAAGTGTCGTAGTCGGTCGAGACGGTCTCCGGGTTGCAATTGACCATGATGGTCTCGAACCCGGCGTCGCGCAGCGCGAACGATGCGTGCACACAGCAGTAGTCGAATTCGATTCCCTGTCCGATCCGGTTCGGGCCCGAGCCGAGGATCATCACCTTCGTGCCGTCCGACGGTCGGATCTCGTTCTCGTCTTCGTAGGTCGAGTAGTGGTAGGGAGTCTCGGCAGCGAACTCCGCCGCACACGTGTCGACGGTCTTGTAGGTCGGGAGCACGCCCGCCGCGATTCGCGCCGAACGTACGTCGTGTTCATCCTGGCCCCACAGGTACGCGAGCTGCGCATCGGCGAAGCCGAGTTGCTTGACCCGTTTCCACCGTCGGGGGGTCATCGCCGCCATTCCCAGCTCCGCAATAGCGTGGCGTTCTTCGACGATGATCGACATCTGGTCCAAGAACCACACGTCGATCTTTGTTGCGTCATGAATCTCGTCCACGCTCATGCCG
The DNA here is from genome assembly GCA_938044705.1 of uncultured Ilumatobacter sp. Lineage (GTDB taxonomy): Bacteria > Actinomycetota > Acidimicrobiia > Acidimicrobiales > Ilumatobacteraceae > Ilumatobacter_A. The sequence goes on from CALIOL010000195.1 coordinate 19,029, forward strand.
CGGTTCATGAGCTCACCGACCTGAAGAATTCGATCGGGCGTCGGGATGCACGCCTGCGCGAGCAGGTCGGCGACCTCTGGGAACTCTGCGGTGTAGCGCTCTTCGCCTTGGTCGCAGTTCAGCCCGAGTCGGCCGTCCTCGAGCGATCTCAACGCCTTCTGCAAGCTTTCGGGGAACGTGCGCCCGATCGCCATGACCTCACCGACGGCCTGCATCTGGGTTCCGAGGATCCCTGAGGTGCCAGGGAGTTTCTCGAACGCCCAGCGCGGGATCTTCGTGACCACGTAGTCGAGGACGGGCTCGAACGATGCAGGGGTCGATGACTCCTGAGTTGCGGTGATGTCGTTCGGGATCTCATCGAGGGTGTACCCGATGGCCAACTTCGCTGCGATCTTCGCGATCGGAAAGCCGGTCGCCTTCGAGGCGAGCGCACTGGAACGTGACACACGCGGGTTCATCTCGATGACGACCTGACGCCCGGTCGCCGGGTCGACGGCGAACTGCACGTTCGACCCGCCGGTCTCCACACCGACTCGGCGGATACAGGCAATGGCCGCGTCGCGCATCTGCTGGTACTCGACGTCGGTCAGGGTCTGGATCGGCGCCACCGTGATCGAGTCGCCGGTGTGCACACCCATCGGATCGACGTTCTCGATGCCGCAGATGATCACACAGTTGTCGGCGTGATCACGCATCACTTCGAGCTCGTATTCCTTCCAACCAACGATCGACTCCTCGATCAGGATCTCGTTGATCGGGCTCGCGTCGAGACCGACTTGGGCCGCCTCGGCGAACTCCTCATGGGTCCATGCGATCCCGGTCCCTCGCCCGCCGAGGATGTAGGCGGGGCGGATGATGATCGGGAGTCCGATCTCCTTCACGGCTCGGTACGCCTCGCCCATCGTGTGAGCGATTGCCGACCGGCACGACTCGAGGCCGATCTCGGTCATCGCGGTCTTGAACTTGTTGCGGTTCTCGGCGGTGTCGATCGCTTCGGCGTTGGCACCGATCATCTCGGGTTTGCCCGGCACGCCGATCAAGCCACGCTCGAAGAGCTCCATCGCGAGGTTCAGACCGGTTTGGCCGCCCAAGGTCGGCAACACCGCGTCAGGCTGTTCTTTGTCGATGATCGCTGACAGGACTTCCCAGGTCAGCGGCTCGACGTACGTGGCGTCGGCGAAGTCCGGGTCGGTCATGATCGTCGCCGGGTTGGAGTTGGCCAGGATGACGCGGTAGCCCTCCTCCTTCAGCACACGGCAGGCCTGGGTCCCCGAGTAGTCGAACTCGCAGGCTTGTCCGATGATGATCGGCCCGGAACCGATGATCAGGATGGATTCGATATCGGTGCGCTTGGGCATCAGCGTGCCGCCTTTCCGTCGGCGGACGCGTGGTCCATCATGTCGGCGAACTGGCCGAACAGGTAGTTCGAGTCGTGCGGCCCTGGGTTGGCCTCCGGGTGGTGCTGGACACTGAATGCTTGTTCCGAGGCCACCTTCAACCCCTCGCACACACCGTCGTTCAGGTTCACGTGCGTCATCTCGGCATTGCCGGGGAGCGAGTCGGCATCAACCGCGAAGTTGTGATTCTGGCTGGTGATCTCGATCTTGTCGGTGTCGAGGTTCTTGACCGGATGGTTCGCCCCGTGGTGGCCGAAGGGGAGCTTCACGGTGTCGGCGCCGATCGCTCGCCCGAGGAGCTGGTGGCCGAGGCAGATCCCGAAGATCGGAACGTTGCCGAGCAGGCCCTGGATCGACTCGACGGCATACGGCGACATTGCCGGATCGCCCGGACCGTTGGACAAGAACACACCGTCGGGCGCCATCGCCATGATGTCCGCTGCGGTCGTGGCCGCCGACACGACGTCGACGTGGCCGTAGTTGGCGAGGCTCAGTGCGATGTTGCGCTTCATCCCGAAGTCGACGGCGACGATGCGACGACGACTCTCCGGGTCAGCCGCGGGTACGGAGTAACCGACCGGTGTGGTCACCGTGCGCACGAGGTCGATGCCGTCGGTCCCGGGCTCCGCCTGCGCAGCCGCCAGAAGCTGTTCGTGCGGTGCGGAGCCGAACGCTCCGGGAATCGCCCCGGTGTCACGGATGAGTCGCGTCAGTCGCCGCGTGTCGATTCCGGCGATTCCGGGAACGCCCTGCTGATAGAGCATCGATCCGAGATCGGCCTGCGCCCGATAGTTGCTGTGGCGCCGGGCGAGGTCGCGCACGATCACGCCTCGACAGAAGGTCCCAACGGATTCGAAGTCTGTCGCGTTGATCCCGTAGTTCCCGATATGGGGATAGGTGAACGTGATGATCTGGCCGGCATAACTCGGGTCGGTGATCACTTCCTGGTAGCCGCTGAGACACGTGTTGAACACGACCTCCCCGGTCGCGATCGGGACATGCGCGCCGATCAGGTCCCCCTCGAACGTGCTGCCATCAGCGAGTACCAGTTGACCTTCAATCATTTCTCTACCTTGCTCATCGTTGGGATGTTCACCGACACGCACTGCATGTTCATGCAGTGTAGTGAATGTGCATTCAGAATCATCGTTGCGCCTGCCCGTCTCGGACGGTGAACTGGCCGTTCAAGATCGTGTGGACGACCTTGCCCGCCAGAGGGACGCCGACGAAGGGGGTGTTGTTGCTCTTGCTGGCGAGCATCGCCGGAACGACTTCCCACCTCGCCTCGGGGTCGAAGATCGCAAGGTTGGCGGGCGAACCAGGCGCGATGTCGCAGCCATGCGTCTCTTCCAGACCCGCGATCGCTGCGGGTTTCCAGGACAGCGTGGCAACGATGTCGGCCAGTGGCATGTCGAGATGCGCGACCGCCACTCCGAGCGCCGTTTCCAAGCCCACCATGCCAGGAGGCGCCTGGTCGAGCGGCCGCTCCTTGGTCTCAGCGACGTGCGGAGCGTGGTCGGTCGCGATCGCGTCGATCGTGCCGTCTGCGAGACCACCACGCACCGCCTCGACGTCGTCCATCGTGCGCAGTGGCGGGTTGACCTTGTAGATCGCGCTGTACGACCGAAGCAACTCGTCGGTCAAGCTCAGGTGGTGTGGTGTGGCCTCGGCGGTGACCGGCAGGCCATCGGCCTTCGCCGCGCGAACGAGCTCGACGCTCTTCGCGGTCGAGAGGTGCAGGAAATGAGCGGGCGCACCCGTCAACCGCACCAACTCGATGTCACGGTGGACCATGAGCTCCTCGGCAAGTGCCGGCCAGCCGGGCAGCCCGAGGTGACTGCAACAGTCGCCCTCGTGCATCACCGCTCCCCCGGTCAGCGCCTCGACTTCGCAGTGCTGCGCCATCGTGATGCCGAGGCCCTTGGCGTACTCGAACGCTCGCCGCATCAACTGCGGGTCCTGCACGCCGTTGCCGTCGTCGGTGAACAGCTTCACACCCGCATCAGCGAGTTCGGCGAACGGCGTGAGCTGCGTGCCCTGCCGACCGACCGTGATCGATGCGGACGGATGCACGTCGCACAACCCAGCGATGACGCCCTGACGCCGCACGAAGTCCACGACGCTGACGCAGTCCTGCGTCGGATCGGTGTTCGGCATCGCCACGATCGCGGTGTAGCCGCCGAGTGCAGCCGCGCGAGACCCGGTCTCGATGGTCTCGGCCTCCTCCTTGCCAGGTTCACGAAGATGCGTGTGCAGGTCGACGAAGCCCGGACAGACCACCAAGCCCGTCGCGTCGATCGTGACATCGGGTTCGCACACCTCCACGATGTGGCCGTCGGCGACGTGCACATCGATCTGACGCTCGCCGGTGCGGTCGATGACGGTGCCACCGGTGATGAGAAGATTCATGGCAACTCCGGACGTTCGAGATCGGATGTGGGGTCGGGGTTTGCTGAGAGGCAATCGAACAGCACGGCCATGCGGACCGAGATGCCATTCGTGACCTGCTGGTTGATGACCGCTCCAGGCAGCTCACTCGGGTCGACCGCCAGCTCGACGCCGCGGTTGACCGGACCGGGGTGCATCACCAGCGCCTGCGGCGCAAGACGCTTTGCCCGTTGTGGCGTCAACCCGAACCGGGACGTGTACTCGCGCAGGTTGGGCACCAGCGCTTCGGTCATCCGTTCGTTCTGCATACGCAGCAGATAGAGCACGTCGACGTCGCCGATGACCTCGTCGAGGCGGTCCGTGACGTGTTCGTGAACGACCGGCGGAAGCAGCGTGGTCGGAGCAACCCAGGTGACATCGGCGCCCAGTGCCTTGAACGCAGCGGTCGTCGAGCGGGCAACACGACTGTGTTTGATGTCGCCGACGACGGCGACGCGAAGCCCGTCGAACCCGTCCGGGCGATTCAGGCTCGTTCTCACGGTGTACATGTCGAGCAGCGCCTGCGTGGGGTG
>CALIOL010000196.1 GCA_938044705.1 uncultured Ilumatobacter sp.
GACGACCGAGCACCACTTCCAGTACGAGGGCTACGAGGTCATCCCGAATGGTTTGCAGATCTCTACGTGGATCGCTGCGCAGACGACGACGCTTCGCTTCGGTGCGATGTTCAACGTCGTGCCGCAGTGGAACCCGATGCGACTCGCCGAGGACTTCTCCACGCTGCACAACCTCTCTGGCGGGCGCGCCATGCTCGGCGTCGGACGCGGCACCGTGCCTCGCGAGGTACTGCATCTCAACGATAAAGGCGTGTCGATCGGGTCACAGGACAATCCGGACCAGAAGGCTGACGACCTTCACAATCGGGAGATCTTCGAGGAATCGATGGAGATCGTTCGCCGCGCGATGGACAACGAGCGGTTCTCGTTCCAGGGCAAGCACTTTCAGATCCCGATTCCGGGGATTCCCGATCGCGGGGAGACCGTGCAAGATCTGACGCTGATTCCGCGGCCGATCTACCCCTACGAGATCTGGCAGGCGGTGACCTCGCCGCCAACGCTCGACTACGTCGCCGAAGTAGGTCACGGGGCGGTGTTCTGGAACCAGCACCACAGCTTCATCAAACGCAACTGGGAGGCCTACGGCGAGAAGTACGCAGCCGCGCACGACGGACACGAGCTGGAGCAGCACGAGAAGCGAATGCTGGTCGTGTCCTATCGCATCGAAGACTCCATGGAAGAAGCTCGGGCCTCAGCGCTTCCGGGCCACGACGAGTTCTGGAAGTTCCTCGGCCCGTACGGCTGGAGCCGCGGCTACATGGGTCCGGATGGCAAGCCGTCACCGCCAGGGCTGATCCCTACCCTCGATGAGTCGATCGAGAACAAGACGATGTTGATCGGTACCGCGCAGGACGTCGCAGAGGAAGTTCAGTTCCTGAAGGACCTGCTCGGATTCGAATACCTGACGCTGTTCCCGCACCACCTCGGAGACAGCTACAAGAAGGCCGATGAGCAGATGGCCCGTTTCACCTCCGAGGTTCTTCCGCTCCTGTCGTAGCGGCTATCGCTCTTCGGATGTGCTTCGTCGGGGTTGACCGCCACCGGCGCGCTTGGCGACATACATCGCACGGTCGGCAGCTCCGATCGCTGTGTCGAGATCGATGTCGTCATCCAGCTCGGTGAACCCGAGGCTCGCCGAGACCGACACGGTGTGTCCTTCGATGGTCAGCGGCGCCTCGATGGTCTCGATCAGGTGGGTCGAGACGGCCATGGTGTCGAGCGGCTCGTTGGCAGGCGAGGCGAGCACGACGGCGAACTCATCGCCGCCGAGACGCGCGACGACATCGTCAGGTCGCGTGGTCGCTGCCATTCGTCGGGCGATGACCTTCAGCACCTCGTCGCCCGTCTGGTGACCGTGCGCGTCGTTGACAGCTTTGAATCCGTCGAGGTCGACGAACAAGATCGCAAGCTCGTCACACTCCGCTCGGATGTTCTCGAGGTGACGGCGAAGCCCCAGACGATTCGGAAGCCCGGTCAGTGCGTCGTGATGAGCAGCGCGATCGAGGAGCTGCTCGTTGTGCAACCTCAGCAGGATCACGGACATGAGCTCGCCCGCCCAGCTCAGTCGGTCGCGGATGCCCTTGGCCGGAATGTGATGGATCGCTGTGAAGGCGATGATCCGATAGCTCGCGTCACCTTCGACCGAGGTGACGTTCACGTTCCAGGCGTCGCAGTATCCCAACGCCGTGAGCTCTGCTCCGAGCGTGCACCCCATCGCTCCGATGTCGCGGAACTCGGGCGTCTGGAGTACCTCGCCGAACGTGCCCAGGTCACCGGCCTCGACGGCGCGCTCGAGCACCGGGCGCAGCTCTTCGGTGTTCACGACCAAGATCTCCGGCCGGCCCGAGTCCACGCGCAACAGCGCGGAATCGATGTCGATCATCGAAGCGCTGATGAGGTCGACCACCAGGCTGAGTTGCTCGTCGAGATCTCCCCCCGTGGCAACCCCGGACAGCACCCGCTGGACGATTTCTCGTTCGTAGGCCGGTCTGACCTCGTAGATGATCCCATCGACGTGAGGATCGTGCAGTGACCCGTTCCCTGTCACCTCCACCGGCACCACCTCGCCCGAACGAGCGACGAGACGAAAGTGGATCGGCACCCACGGCCGATCGGTGACCAACGAGTCATGATTGTTGCGATCGGCGAGCGCGAGAAACGCATCGGCGAGCCAGGGTTGATCTTCGGGGTGGATGTAGTCGAAGATCCCCGTGCCGACACCTTCGGCGCCACTCCACCCGGCGATTCGCTCGAGCGCCTCGTTGCCGTACACGATCACACCTGCGTCGTCGACGACGATCAGCGCGGTCGGCAGACGATCGAGCACCCGCCGATGAAAGTGTTCCGACGACCGATCGGGCGCGTGAGGACCACGCTGGCCGTGTATCGGATCGCTCTCGACAGCACTCATCTTGTCCCTCCCATCGGCATCGCTCGCAACGACTTGAGGTTCAGCACCCGGGAGCTGACCGGGCTCGAACTCCACCGAGTGTCACGGCTGCGACCATCATCCTCCCGCACATGACCCGATCACCGTGCGCGGATCGGCGGAACCCGCCCACATTCCGTCTCGGCCGCTGACGATCGCACACGCGTGACCAAATGCCGAACTCCACTCGGGCTGGACGCTGGTTCGGTGACCGCGTGTTGCGAGGTCGTCGATCCACGAAGGCGGCGCATGGCCTTCGATCGTGACGCCCGGCCCTCTTGGTGACGTCCACGTGTCGAATCCCGTCTCGGGGCCGGAGAGCGCCCAGCGGCCCGCTCCGATCGCCCGTGCCGGACTCTGCCCGTGGTGAAACAGGCGTGCGGCAAGCTGCAGCATGATTTGCGGCTGCGCATCGCCGCCCATCGTGCCGAGAACCGCAGCGAGCGATCCATCTTCGCGTGTCGCTGCCATCGGGAGCAGCGTGTGCGGTGGACGACGGCCGGGGCCGAACTCGGCTGGGTGGCCAGCCTCGACACTGAACCCCATACCTCGGTTGTGCAGGTTGATGCCGGTGTTCGGCTCGACGAGGTGGCTTCCGAAGCCCGATGCGTTCGACTGGATGAGCGACACCGCCATCTCGCGACCGTCCGCGGAGCGCCCAGCAGTGCAGAGGTACGTCGTGTCACCATCGCTCGAGGGGGCCCACCGGCCACTTGCTCGTTCGGGGTCGATCTCGTCGAGCCGACCGTCGATGATGTCGAGCAACTCGGCGCCGCTCGCTCGGTCGTGGAGCTGGCGAGGGCGGTCACGGCCAGCCGCACTTGCGGCTTCGACCAGAAGATGCGCCCATCGTTCGTCGTCGGGGTCGGCTGGAAGGTCCAGCTGGCTGGCAAGGCGCGCTCCGCCGAGCGCGAGGTACCCCTGCGAGTTCGGCTCGAGCGTGTGCAGGGTCACTCCGAAAGCGTCGGTGCTGAGCGGGGTCTGCCAGTCGGCCTGCACCGTGGCGAGGTCTGATCCGGTGAAGAGGCCACCGCCGAGTTGGAGCAATCCTTCCCCGAAGGCGCCTTCGTAGAAGGTTCTCCGCCCACCGTGTGCGACTCCAGCAAGTGCTGATGCGACGCCCGGGCGGCGAACGCGGCTCGCACGCTTGACGGCTTGCGTGGCCAGTTCGGCCAGATTCGCTCGCCCCTGCTCGCTCGCTTGGTGCAGCGCTCCGATGAGCAGCGGGCTCGCCGGAAATCCGTCGTTTGCCAGCCGTATCGCCGGCTCGAGGATCGTGGGCATCGGGAGCGACCCGAATCGCTCGTGCAAGGCAAGCCAACCGTCGACGCAGCCCGGCACGGTCACCGAGCGCACGTCGAGCCGAAACGGCATCTCGGACCGACCCTCGGTTCGGAGCCCTGCAGCGTCAGCTCCACTTCCGGCACGCCCGGAAGCATTCAGTGCATGGACCTCGCCGTCGACATGCACCAATGCGAACAGATCGCCACCCATACCGCAGAGATGTGGCCCGGTGACGGCGATCGCAGCGTTCGAAGCGATTGCAGAATCGACGGCGTTTCCGCCTCTGGCGAACATCTCGACCCCGGCTGACGTCGAGAGGTGGTCCGCCGTCGCGACGAGGTGGTTCGGTGCGCGGACGGAACGGAACGGAGGGTTGGCCAACGACATACCCCGACCGTAGGCCACCTGTGACTCAGGTGGGCCACATGGAGCGCTCGAGCAGGACGTCTCGGAGGATCGTTGTCTCGTCGGTCATGATTCCGTCCACATCAAGGTCCAACAGCCGTTCCATCTCGGGCCGTTCGTTGATCGTCCACACATGAACAGGGAAGTCACCCGAGCGAGCGCTGCGGACGAAGCGCTCGTTCACCACGGTGATGGGCCCGGCCTTCGCTGGCACCTGCGCCGCACGGTGAGCGTCTCCCGGTAGCCGGCCGACCGTACGCAACGTAGCGACCTCGGCGGGGCTCATGTTCGTCAGCAACCGAGGCCCCAAGATCGACCGCAGCTTGCGGAGGCGGCGGAGCTCGAACGACGCGAGACACACTCGCCCGAGCGCATCGAACTCCTCGATCAGGGCCGCGAGTGGCGCCACGGATTCGTTTGACTTGGCGTCGATGTTGAAGCGAGCTTCGGGGAACGCCTCGAACAGGTCCGACATCAACGGGATCTCGTACTGCGTCCCGTCGGCACCGTTCACACGGGCTGCGGCGACCTCCGCACCGGTCATCTCGCCGATACGCGCATCGATGCCGCACGTTCGGTTCAAGTCGTCATCGTGAAACGAGACCAGCACCCCGTCCGCTGTGCGGTGCACGTCGGTCTCGAGGTAGCGATACCCCAACGCCACCGCCTTCTCGAACGAGGCCATCGTGTTCTCCGGCGCAACGTCGTGGCCACCCCGGTGAGCAAACGCGATCGGCCAGGATGGATCGAGATCCGGATGATCGAGATACGGGTGCCGCGCCATGCGCCTGATTCTGGCAGGCCGAGACCACGCCGCATCGTCTGCGGCTTGCGATGTCGTGAAGCTTCAGCGGGACAGACCCGCAACCCCTCACGGATCGACGCACCTCGTCAGATCGAGCGACCGGCTGCTTTCCAGTACTCGTCTTTCAAGAGGCGCTTGTAGAGCTTCCCGGTCGGGTGTCGGGGGAGTTCCTCGCGGAAATCGACCGAACGCGGGCACTTGACGTCGGCAAGCTGCGACCGGCAGAACTGAATCAGCTCGCCTGCGAGCGCTTGGGCCGCCTCGTGGTCAGCTGGCATCTCGCGAGGTTGTACGACGGCCTTGACCTCTTCTCCGAAGTCATCGTTCGGCACACCGAACACCGCCACATCGATCACCTTGTCGTGGGTGACGAGCACGTTCTCCGCCTCTTGCGGATAGATGTTCACGCCGCCAGAGATGATCATGTAGGCCTTGCGGTCGGTGAGGTACAGGAAGTTGTCTTCGTCGACGTAGCCGACGTCGCCGAGTGTCGACCACCCCTTCGGGTGTCGAGAGCCCTTCGTCTTCTCCGGGTCGTTGTGATACTCGAACTCCGCACCGCCTTCGAAGAACACGGTGCCCGATTCTCCTTGCGGCACTTCCTCGCCGTCCTCACCACAGATGTGCAGGGTGCAGTTGATCGGCGTACCGACCGTGCCTTCGTGCGCGAGCCACGCGTCGGGGGCGGCGTAGACGAAACCATTGCCTTCCGAGCCTGCGTAGTACTCGTGAATGACCGGGCCGAACCACTCCATCATCGACTTCTTCGTCGGGATCGGGCATGGGGCAGCAGCGTGGATCACGCACTCGATCGACGAGACGTCGAAGCTGCTGCGCACATCGTCGTCGAGTTTGAGCATGCGCACGAACATGGTCGGCACGACCTGGCTGTGGGTGATCTCGTGCTCGGCGACGAGCTGGAGATAGCGCTCAGCGTCGAAGTTCTCCATCGCCACGATGCCCACACCGATCGCGTGCATCGACATACAGAAACGCAACGGAGCAGCGTGATAGAAGGGAGCGGGGGAGAGGTAGCGCTTCGTATCGTCGACACCGAACAGCAGCTGGCACAGCATCGTGACGCCGTTGTTGAACTCAGCGAGCGGCGTGTTCGGGAACTCACGCGCAATGCCCTTGGGCATCCCCGTCGTCCCCGAGGAATAGAGCATGTCCATCCCGGCGACTCGCTCCTCCTCGAGCGGCTCGGGCGACTGCGCCTCGACGGCAGTCTCGTAGCTCTCGTAGCCGTCGACGGTTCCGTCCAGCATCAGACGCAGCTCGACATCCGGGGTGTTCGTGACGATCTCTGTCGCCTGGTCCGCCTTGTACTTCGACGTGATGTACGCACGTGCGCCGCAGTCGTTGATGATGTACTCGAGTTCGGAGCTCTGCAACCGTGACGACGCTGCGGTGTAGATCAACCCGGCGTAGTGGCACCCCCAGATGATCTCCATGTACCGGTCATGGTTCTCCATGCACAGCGCGATGTGGTCGCCGGGCTGCAGACCCGCAGCTCGCAAGAGCCGGCTCAGCCGGTTGGCTGCCGCATCGAGCTCTCGAAATGTCTGGGTGAAGCCGGAATTGGCCATCGTGAGAGCGGGCTTGTCGCCGTGGGTTTCGAGGTGTGCGCCTGGGAACATGAAGGCCGAACGTAATCGAGGAACTCCGTCTCCGTCGCATGCAGAGATAGCGTTGCCGCACGTGAGCATCGCTCGATTCGCACAGGTGGTGAACGCCTCGGAGATCAACCTCGACGAAGCGTGTCTTGCGATGTCCAGCGCGATCCAACGCCCCCTCGACGAGATCGAGTGGCTGGCTGCTCTCGACATGCTCGCAGGAGACTGTCCCACGCCCACGCCAGAAGGCGTTGCGCGCTACCTCTTCGGCGAGCTCGGGTTCCGTGGCAACACCGACGCTTACTTCGACTGGCGTAACTCCTGCCTCGATCGCGTCATCGACACCCGCGTGGGCATTCCGATCAGCCTGTCGGTCCTGATGATCGAAGTCGCTCGAAGGGTTGGGGTCAACCTGGTCGGGGTGGGGCTGCCAGCACACTTCCTCGTCCGTACCGCTGAGGGGCCCGCGAGGTTCTTCGATCCGTTCGCTGGCGGCACCGAGCTCGACGCTGCCGAGACCCGGGAGCTGTTCGAACGAGTCACCCGAGGTCAGGTTCCATGGAAGGACAGCTACCTGGACCCGACGCCGGTCGAGCATGTCGTCGTGCGGATGCTGAACAACCTTCGTTCGATCTTTCATGGGCACTCCGACGATGTGAAGCTGGGGCTCGTCATGCAGATGCGCTCGAAGATCCCGGCGCTCGCCGAGGCCGAGCGCGACGAGATCGAGTGGGCAACAGCTGTCTTCAACTGACCGCACGAGCTTGACTTCCCGCGAATGCACGCGTCGCAATACGTTGGGCCCATGACCGTGATCGACAGCACGACCCACCTCTCCGCCGACGAACAGCGAGTCAGTGGACTCATCGACGAGTTGTTGGCCCAACATCCGCCAGCGGACACGAAGCCCGCCGACTTTCTCGGTGCACAGTTCGATCTGGGGTTGGCCTGGGTCCACAATCCGGAAGGTGACGGCGGACTCGGTCTGAACCCGAAGGTGCAGCGGATGATCAATGAGCGCATTCAGGCAGCCGGCGGTCCGAACGCGATGATCCGCAACCCGATCGGTCACGGCATGTGCGGTCCCACCGTGGTGGCATGGGGGAGCGACGCACAGAAGTCCCGCTATCTCCGCCCGCTCTTCACCGGTGAAGAGGTGTGGTGTCAGCTGTTCTCTGAACCGGGGTCAGGATCGGACTTCGCCGGACTCTCTGGGTCGGGGGTCCGAGATGGCGACGAGTGGATCTGCAACGGCCAGAAGGTGTGGACGACGCTGGCGCACCTGGCGAAGTGGGGCCTGCTCGTCGTGCGGACCGATCCTCAAGCGGTCAAGCACGCCGGGCTCACGGCATTCGTGGTCGACATGGAGGATCCAACCGTCGAGGTGCGCCCCCT
>CALIOL010000197.1 GCA_938044705.1 uncultured Ilumatobacter sp.
GCCGTGGTAGTCGTTGAACGACAGGATTTGGACGGTGTCGCCGGGGGCGGCGTTCACCGAAGGCCCGCTGGCTCCAACAGTCGCGACCGCAGCAGCGGCGCTACCTGCTGCGAGCAGCGAGGCGATGGCTCGTCGGCGTGCCGTGGGCACGCGGAGAGCGGGGACGTCTGATGACATGAATCCTCCGGAAACTTGGTGTTCGTGGCGCCCGCCGAACGCGAGCATCGCACAGTTCTCAGACGGTAGGAAGTCGCCCCTCGGAGAGTCGAGTCCGAACCAAAGGCTTCTTGACAGCGAAACCGCCTGTTTACGGGCCGGTAACCCCCGAAGCGGATTTTTAGTCAGTCTGGCGAGATCACCCCGGCGAGTTCGAGAATCTTCGTCGGCGGAAGGTACTGCGAGGTGATACGAGCGCCAAACGGTGATAGTGCATCCTCGATCGCGTTGGTGATCGCCGCAGGCGCACCGATCATTCCGCCTTCGCCGACACCTCGGAAGTCGTTCTCGCCGCCGGGAGAAAGAGTTTCCATGTGGTGCACTTCGATCTCGGGGATCTCCATCGAGGTGGGAATGAGGTAGTCCATGTACGTGGCTGACTGCAGGTTTGCGTCATCGTCGTACGTCGCTCTTTCGTACAACACGGCGCCGATGCCTTGGGCGACCCCGCCTCGCACTTGCCCGTCGACGATCGCGGGGTTGATGATCGGACCGCAATCTTCGACGACGAGATAGCGGGGGAACGTGACCTTGCCGGTGTCGAGATCCACATCGACGATGCACGCATGCGTGGCGACCGACCAACCACCATCGCCCTTACCCCTGTAGCTGCGCGTGGCTTCGAAACCGTCGCCTGCGGTCTGAGCGATCAGCTCGGCGAACGTGACGCCTCTGGCGGGAACGCCAGCGACGTGGACGTTGCCGTTGACGATCTCGATATCGGCCACGTCGGCCTCGAGCAGCTTGGATGCCGCATCGACCAGCTGTTCGCGAACGGCGCGCGACGCGTACTTCATCGCTCCGCCGCCGATCGGGCCGCCGCGACTGCCGCCGGTGCCCAAGATGCTGAACGGGGTGCGGCGAGTGTCGCCGAAGACGAGCTTCACGTCCTCGATGGCGACCCCGAGTTCGTCAGCGACGATCTGTCCGTACGTGGTCTCGTGGCTCTGCCCGTGGGGCATCTGTGACGTGTAGACGACGACCGACCCGTCGGTCTCGACGGTCGCCTGCGCTTCTTCGTTGAGGAGTGTCTCGGTTCCGGGGTTGACGCATTCCCAGTAACCGGGAGGGCCGGGTGCGGCCTCGTGATAGCTCGCAATGCCGAGCCCCAGGTAGTGGTTTTCGGCCAGCGCCGTGTCGCGATCGCGTTCGAACTGGTCGATGTCGAGCAACTCGAGCGCTCGCTCCAAGGTCTTCTTGGTCGACATCGTCTCGTCGATCTTCGGTCCGGTGATCATTGCCGTCGGCATCTGGTCGTCGCCGATGAGGTTCTTCAACCGGATCTCCGCCGGAGACATCTTCAGTGCGCGAGCGACGATGTCGACCATGCGCTCCCGAGCCCACGTTTCGTTGGCCCATGGACCGCGATAGGCCACGTACTTGCCCTTGTTCGTGGCGACGATGCGCGACCGCATCTCGAACGCATCCCAGTTGTAGGAGCCAGGGAACATCACCTTCATGATCGCCGACGCCAGCGGTGCGCCGACCGGGAAGCCGGGGTAGGCGCCCTGGTCGATGACGAGGTCCACCTTGAGACCGCGGAACGTTCCGTCGTCGTCAACGGCGATCGACAGCGTGAGGTCCTCTTCTCGCGCCTGGCCACCGTCCATCAGGTTCTCGACACGGTCCTCGATCCATTTGACGGAACGCCCGAGTTCGCCAGCAGCTGCAATGAGGGCGACGTCTTCACGAGCGATCGACCCCTTTGCGCCGAAGCCGCCCCCGATGTCCTGCGCCACGACGTCGGGGTAGTCGTCCTTGCCGAGCAGTCCGACACCGATCAGGTTGGCGTGCTTCAGGAACGACTTGTCCGCTTTGAGTTGGCTCTTCATTCCGTCGTTGTCCTGCGCCTTGAGCCCCTCGGCGTTCTCCTTCAAGAAGCTCTTTGCGCCAGCGAGGAACGCCTTGCGTCGCTCCTTGTTGGCGATGATGCCTTTTGCGGCTTCCCGTGTGGACTGTTTGCCGGTCAGCGCGGCTCCGATCCAGCGGAGCATGTGGCTCGACTGGGTGGCGTTGTGGATCGTCATATGGCCCGTGTCGGGGTCGACTTCGACGACGCTCCCGCGCGTTTCCATCGGCTGGTTCGACTGACGCGGGCAGCTGAGACGTTCGGTGATGACGCGGTCGGCCCCAGCGAAGACGGCGTCGACGGATTCATTGCCCGGGGCGAACGTGTGGACGTGGTCGTACAGGACGTTGCCGTTGGCCTTCTCCCAGAGTTGCGGCTTGGTGGGGGAGAGGCCTTCGGCGATCGAGGCGACCGTGTCGAGCGGCTCGTAGTCGACCTCGATCAGCTCGAGGGCGTCTTCTGCGAGGTGTCGTGACTCGGCGAGCACGAGGGCAACGGGGTCGCCGACCATTCGCACCGTCGTGCTCGACAGGCAGTAGTACAGCGGCGTGTAGAGGTCGGGCTGCATCGCGAACGGCGGGAATGGGTGTGTGATCGCCTCCATGTCCGAACCGGTGAAGATCGCGACCACGCCGGGAGCACGGCGTGCTGCAGTTGCGTCGATCGACGTGATCGTGGCGTGCGCGAGCGGGCTGCGGAGGAACACCGCATGGAGGACGCCGGGCGGGTTGACGTCGGCGACGTAGCGGCCGTTGCCGACGAGGAGCCGGTCGTCTTCGACCCGCTTGACGCTCTGCCCCACGAGCCCGGAGGTGTTTGCGCTCACTTCGAGCCGCCTTTCATGATCTTCACGGCTCGCTCGACGCCATCGACGATCGATTGATAGCCGGTGCACCGGCAGAGATTTCCGCTGAGTTCCTCGCGAATCTCTTCGCTCGTCGGGTCGGGATTCTCGTCGAGTAAGGCAACGGTGCTCATGAGGAAGCCGGGTGAGCAGAACGCGCACTGGAACCCGTGGGCGTCCATCATCGCCTGCTGGACCGGATGGAGTTCGCCGTCGGGTCCGGCAAGCCCTTCGATGGTGGTGATGTCTCGGCCTTCGGCTTGCGCGGCGAGCATCAGGCACGAGCGTGAGGGTTGCCCGTCGACCAGGACCGTGCACGCGCCGCACACGCCGTGTTCGCAACCGAGATGGGTTCCGGTGAGCTCGCAGTCCTCGCGAATGACATCGCTCAGTGTGCGGCGGGCTTCGACGGTGACCGACGTGGCGGAACCGTTCACCGTGAAGGAGACATCGACGATGCTTCCGCCGGTGGCGGTCTCTGCAGCGAGGCGAGAACTCTGGGTATCGGTCATGCGGGGACTCCGATCGAGTCGACGGCGGCGGTGAGGCCACGGGTGGTGAGGACGCCGGCGAGGTGTTTGCGATAGGCGGTCGAGCCGTGGATGTCGGCCGGGGGAGCGAGCTCCGCGGCCACGATGGTCGCCGCGGCATCAAACGCTTCGCGGGACGGTGATGAGCCGATCAGCGACTGTTCGGCGGCGCTGACTCGGATGGCTGTCGACGCGGCGCCGAAATAGGCGAGCGCGGCGTCGGTGACGATGTCGTCGGTGATGTCGAGCGTGGTGACGACGCCGACGAGCGCGTAGTCGCCATGGCGTCGAGCGACTTCGACGACGGAGCTGACGGCCGTGCTCGGCCAGGCGGGGAAGGTGACATCGGTGAGGATCTCGTCGGAGCGGAGTGCGGTGTCGAGGTAGCCCTCGAAGAACTCAGCAGCGGCGATGGTGCGTTCGCCCGAGGACGAGGTGGCCGTGAGGGTGGCGCCCGTGGCGATCACGACGGCGGGCATCTCGGCCGCCGGGTCGCCATGTGCGATCGACCCGAGCACTGTGCCTTGCGTTCGTATTGCTCGGTGTGCAACGTGCGGCATCGTCTGAGCAACCAGCGGCGCGTGTTGCGCGATGACGTCAGACCGGTTCGCCTGTTCATGGCGGACGAGCGGGCCGAGGCTCACGGCGCCGTCGGCTTCGGTGATCTCGGCGAGCCCGTCGATCGCCCCGAGATCGACCACATGTGCTGGCCGACCCATTCGCAATGCCATCAGCGGGATGAGACTCTGGCCGCCCGCGAGCACCTTCGCCTCGTCGCCGTGCTCGGCGAGTAACGCGAGAGCGTCATCCAGTGTTTCCGGCCGGTGGTAGATGAACGGAGGCGCCTTCATCTTCCGATCATCGCGCACTCGCCCGCCGCGACCTACCGTGACGCGATGACGAACCAGTACGACCACGAGACCACAACCGACGATGTGCTGCGCGGTTTGGATCTTTCGGGTCGGCGGATCGCCATCACCGGAACCTCTGCGGGGCTCGGCGAGGAGGCCGCTCGCTCCCTCGCCGCTCATGGGGCTTCGGTGCTGATGCTCGCCCGCGACGACGCGGCAAATCAGGAAGCTGCTGCACGTGTGCGAGCCGCGGTTCCTGACGCCCTGCTGGCGACCGGTGTCCTCGACCTGGCCGACTTGGCGAGCGTTCGCAGCTGTGCGGCTGCGATCGAGGCGAATGGTGAGCCGATCGATGTGCTGATCAACAACGCGGGCGTCATGGCCTGCCCGTTCGGCCGAACCGCCGACGGCTTCGAGATGCAATTCGGCACGAACCATCTCGGTCACTTCGAACTCACGCGCCGCCTGATGCCGGTCCTGCTTGCCGGCAACGAGCCACGGATCGTGTGTCTCACCTCGTCCGCCCACGACATCGCCGATGTCGACCTCGACGACCCGAACTTCGAACGAACCGACTACGACGCCTGGACGGCGTACGGCCAGTCCAAGTCGGCCAACGCACTCCATGCGCTCGGCTTGGCCCAACGCCACGAGGCCGACGAGGTCCTCGCCGTCTCGGTGCACCCTGGTGCGATTCGCACGTCGCTCGGACGTCACCTCGACGACGAACTGATGAATCAGGCGATCGAACGCGGCAAGCAGCGAGCGGCGGCGTCGGGGTCGACGACCGGTCGACGATTCAAGACCGTCGAGCAGGGTGCCGCAACCGAGGTGTGGGCCGCCACGTCGCCCGACGTCGTCGAGCATCACGGCGGGTACCTCGCCGACTGCGGTCCCGGAGTGCTCGGCGGCAACCCCGGCGAGAACGGGTTCCGGCCGTGGATCCGCGTGGTCGAGACCGCCGATCGGTTGTGGGATCTCAGCGAACAGCTCCTGGCCTGACGGAGGCGAGGATCACGGCCGGGCATCTCGTGTCGTTGCCGCTTCGGGCAGACTCGGTACATGAAGTTCACCGCTGACGACGTCGCCGACCAGTCCGGAAAGACGTTTCTCGTCACGGGCGCCAACACCGGACTCGGATTCGAGGCAGCCAAGGTGCTTGCGTCGGGGGGAGGACGAGTACTCCTTGGTTGCCGCTCAGAGGAGAAGGCGACGGAGGCGATGGACAAGATCGCTTCCGACGTCGACGGTGCGGATCTTCGGTTCATCCCACTTGACCAAGGTGACCTCGCGAGCGTCGAAGCCGCAGCCCGGCTGGTTCGGGGAGAGGACCGTCTCGATGTCCTGGTGAACAACGCGGGCATCATGATGCCTCCGCTGCAGTACACGACCGATGGGTTCGAGTCGCAGTTCGGTGTGAATCACCTCGGCACGTTCGCGCTGACATCGCATCTGCTCGCGAAGCTCGCCGAGAGTGGGGAAGCACATGGTGGTGCGCGCGTCGTCGTGACGAGCAGCATCGCTCACAAGCCGGGAAAGATCGACTTCGACGACCTCGGTGCCGAAGAGAGTTATGACGCTCAAGCGCGGTATCAGCAGAGCAAGCTCGCCAATCTGTTGCACATGTACGAGCTCGATCGGCGTCTCCGCGCGGCGGGTTCTTCGATCATCTCGGTCGGTTGTCACCCGGGAATCGCGTCGACCGAGCTGGGGCGCCACATGCCGAAGATCCTCACGCTGGCCATGCCGTTGGTGAAGCTGGTGTTCAACTCGCCTGCGCAGGGCGCCTGGCCGACGTTGATGGCCGCCGTGTCCGACGAGGTCGAGGGCGGCGACTACACCGGCCCGTCACGATTCGGTGAGACCTCGGGCAAGGCCGAGAAGGTCGAGTCGACCAGCAGGGCTCGCGACGAGGAGCTCGCTGCACGCCTGTGGGATGTCTCGATCGAGATGACCGGCGTCGATCCAGGGATCTGACGGATCACTCGCTTCGCAGTCGGCGCACGATTGCGGCGGCGCTACTCCACGCGAGATAGCACAGGGCGCACACAGCGACACCCAGTGCCACGCCGATGCCGTTCGCGATCACGTCGCTGCGTTCGACGTTGCGGCTCGACGAGTACCTTCCTTGAGCGATCTCGACGAAGACGCTCCCGAAGAAGATCACGGCGGCCGCAACGATCAGCGGCGTCCATTTCCAGATCGCGAGGCCGACCA
>CALIOL010000198.1 GCA_938044705.1 uncultured Ilumatobacter sp.
TCGAACGTCGGATCGATGTAGCGCAGCTGGTACCAGCACGACCCGGCCCACTGCGGCATCACGTTCGTGTCGCGACGGTAGGTCTGTACGCCTCGTCCATCGCCGAGGTCGAGTTCGACATTCACCCAGTCCTGCAAGCGATCAAGGGGGCTCTCGGGGTTCGACATCGCGTCGTCGGGCTCGAACGTCCGCGGTGAGAACTGGTCGGTCTCGGGCAACTCGATCGGCAGCAGGTCGTCGGGCACCGTGTGCGGTCGGCCGTCCTCGTCGTAGACCACGGGGAACGGTTCGCCCCAGTAGCGCTGGCGGCTGAACAGCCAGTCGCGCAGCTTGTAGTTGATGGTCGCTTCGCCGTGATGGTTGGCCTCGAGCCATTCGTTGATCTTCGCGATGCCATCGGCCTTGTTGTCGATGCCGTTGAGGTCGAGCGAGTCGCTCGCCGAATTCACGTAGGCGCCGTCGCCGACGAATGCAGTCGGCCATGTCGCCGTGTCGAGCGATGGTGCGATCTCGTGACTCTCGAAGAACGCCGGCGTCGGCTGCTGGATGGCGGGAATGGGCAGACCGAACTTGCGGGCGAACTCGAAGTCGCGTTCGTCGCCACACGGCACCGCCATGATGGCGCCGGTGCCGTAGCCCATGAGCACGTAGTCGGCGATCCAGATCGGGAGTTGTTCGCCGTTGACCGGGTTCGTTGCGGTGGCGCCGATGTCCACACCGGTCTTTTCGCGTGTGTCGTCTTGGAGTTCGAAGTCCTTCTTGCCCTCTGCCTGCGTCCGGTACGCGGCGATCTCGTCGGCCTTGGCCGGGTCGGCCAATTCGTCAACGAGCGGATGCTCGGGGGAGAGCACCATGAATGACGCGCCGAACAGCGTGTCGGGACGCGTGGTGAACACGGTGATCGGGCCTGCGGCCGATGCGAAGTCTACCTTGGCGCCGTGGCTGCGGCCGATCCAGTTGCGCTGCATGGCCTTGATCGCGTCGGTCCAGTCGAGCGTGTCGAGATCGTCGATCAGGCGGTCGGCGTACGCGGTGATGCGCATCATCCATTGGCGCATGTTGCGCTTGAACACGGGGAAGTTGCCGCGGTCGGAACGCCCGTCAGCGGTGACCTCTTCGTTGGCCACGACGGTGCCGAGTCCGGGGCACCAGTTGACGGGAGCGTCGGACACGTAGGCCAGGCGGTGGTCGTCGACGATGTCGTTCTGTTCAGCAGCGGTCAGCTCGGTCCAGGGGCGGCCGTCCGGAGTCGGTCGACCGCCCGCTTCGAACTCGGCGATCAACTCGCTGATCGGTCGGGCCTTCTGCTGGTCGGTGTCGTACCAAGCGTTGAAGATCTGGCTGAAGATCCACTGCGTCCAGCGGTAGTAGGACGGGTCTGTGGTGGAGATCGAACGTCGGGTGTCGTGGCTGAGCCCCAGGCGTCGAAGTTGGCGACGCATGTTGGCGATGTTCGCGTCGGTCGTGACCGCCGGGTGCGTGCCGGTCTGGACCGCGAACTGCTCGGCGGGGAGGCCGAATGCGTCGAAGCCCATCGTGTAGAGCACGTTGTGGCCGGTCATCCGCTTGTAGCGGGAGAACACATCGGTGCCGATGAAGCCCAACGGGTGGCCGACGTGGAGTCCGACGCCCGAGGGGTAGGGGAACATGTCCTGAACGAACAGCTTCTCGCCGCGCTGTGCAACGGCGTCGGCGTCGCCCAGCGGGCCGGCTGGGTTGGGAGTGTGGAACGTGTTGGAGGCGTCCCAGTGATCCTGCCAGCTCGTCTCGATGTCTTGAGCAAGCGCGGCGTCGTACCGATGGGCAGGCGTCGTCGGGCTCGTGGTGCTGGTTTCGTCACTCATACCGGTGCGCAATCCTACGGTGAGCTCTCGACGAGCCCTGCGACCATTCCGATGCCGTGGAAGGAGGTCGCTACTGTCGCCGCATGGTCGAAGTCAGCGGAACCGTCGCCGAGGGATTCGGGAAGGTTGCCGACGCGTTCAAACGGAACTTTGCCGACCACGACGAACTCGGTGCCGCGTTCGCGTTGTACGTCGGTGGCGAACTCAAGGTCGACGTACACGCAGGCGTCGCAGACAAAGCGACCGGGCGAGCGTGGGACGTCGCGACACTCCAGCTCGTGTTCTCGACGACGAAGGGTGCTGCAGCGATCTGTATCGCTCGACTCGTCGAATCGGGGGCGTTGTCCTACGACGATGCTGTGGCGTCGCACTGGCCGGAGTTCGCCGCCGGCGGCAAGGGAGACATCACCGTCCGCCAGTTGATGAGCCATCAAGCAGGGCTGGCATACGTCGATGCCGACCTGACGGTCGCGGACATCCTGGAGGTCACGCCCGTCGTTGAAGCGCTGGCCGCTCAAACGCCGATCTGGGAGTCGGGCACAGCGCACGGCTATCACGCGCTCACGTACGGATGGTTGGCGGGCGAGCTGCTGCGCCGCGTCGATGGACGAACGCTCGGCACGTACTTCGCGGAGGAAGTCGCAGCGCCGCTCGGACTCGACTTCTGGATCGGTTTGCCCGAAGCAGAGGAGGGGCGGGTCTCGATGCTGGAGAGCGCTCCTGCGCCGACCGACCCCGCCGCGTTCGAGCTGATGATGAAGATCCTGGGCCCAGGCACGATGGGGTTCAAGGCACTGACACTCGGCGGAGCGTTGCTCGCACCCGGCGTCGGCCGGAGTCCGTTCAACAGCCGTGAGGTGCATGCAACCGAGATGCCAGCTGCGAACGGGATCACCAACGCAGCGAGCCTCGCTCGGATGTACGCGGCAACCGTCGGTGACGTCGACGGCGTTCGCCTCGTCGACGACGCCACGATGCGAGCGATGTCGGCCGAACAGGTGAGCGGTCCCGACCTCGCCTTGGTCGCCGACACTCGATTCGCGCTCGGATTCATGCTCGGCAACGACCTCGTGCATCTGCTCGGCCCGAACTCGTTCGGTCACGCAGGTGCGGGCGGGTCGCTGGGCCAGGCGGACCCCGACCTTCAGGTCGGCTATGGCTACGTGATGAACCAGATGGCTGGAGGAATCGCCGGTGACCCGCGCACCATCACGCTCAACGACGCGGTTCGTGCGTGCCTGTGACCCGATGCTGCGGCGCCTAACGTCGAGGCGTGTCGCTGGAGATCATCTGCCCGAAGTGTGAGTCAGATGACGCGCTGACCGGCGCACCGCTCGAAGGCGGTCTGATCAAGCTCACCTGCGATGACTGCAAGGTCACGTGGGAACGTGATCCGAGTCCGCGATGCCCGACGTGTGGTGGTGACGACCTGTATCACCGCCCGCAGGTGATCCTCGAGAAGTCCCGGGGGACGCAGATGTCCGTGCAGGGAATTCACGTCGAGTACGGCTGCTGGGCGTGTGAGCCGCCTGAGGTCAAGGTGCGCGGCGGGCGAACGCATCACCTGCCAGACCGCCTCGGCGGCAGCCAGTAACACACCCGACCACGTCCAGCGGTGAGTCTGCGCCAGGCCCGCTGCGACGCAGACTCACCGGAAGCTGCGGAACACGTCAGCGAGTCGTTCGAGCGCAGTGGGGAAGTGGTGTTCGGCTGGCCGACTGAACCCGATGGCGAAGCCGTTCCCTGCAGCGCTCGAGCGATGATGCGTTTCGAGACCGAGCAGACCGACCGACGAGGCGTCTGCGGCAGCGAGCACCTTGGACTCGTCGAGGTCGCGGTTCGACAGCGTCGCCATCAGGTGCAGTCCCGCAGCCCCTCCGCTCACGTCGAGCCACGGGGCCTCGTCATCGAGCATCTGGCGGAGCGCATGATTGCGTCGTCGATACGTCGTGCGCATCGTTCGGATGTGTCGGTCCAATTCGCCTCGTTCGAGGAAGTCGGCGAGCGCCAACTGATCGATTGCCGAGGGTCCACCGCGGACGCCTGTGGTTCGCAATAGATCGTTGCGCAGCGCCTCGGGAACGATCAGCCAGCCAATGCGCAGCGCCGGCGAGAGCGACTTGCTGACCGTGCCTGCATAGATGACACGATCGGGGTTGAGGCCCTGCAGGGATCCGATCGGTCGGCGGTCGTATCGGAACTCGCCGTCGTAGTCGTCTTCGACGAGCCAGGCACCACTATCGGTCGCCCATCCGATGAGCTCGTTTCGCCGTGCAGCGCTCATGGTGACCGTTGTCGGATACTGGTGCGCCGGTGTCACGATCGCCGCGCCGACGTCGGCGCTCCTCAACCGGTCGACGTCGATGCCTTCGTCGTCGATTGGAATCGGAACGGTGGTGAGCCCGACCGTCCGCAAGATGTGCGTGTGCAGTGGGAGCATCGGGTCCTCCACGGCGACTCTGGTGATGCCACGACGCTGGAATGTCTCCGCGAGAAACCCGAGCGCCGCACCGAACCCACCGAGGACGCGAATCGATGACCGGTCGGCATCGACGGTTCGAGTGCGCCCGAGGTGGTCGGCCAGCGCGGCCCGGAGCTCGATGACGCCTCTCGGGTCCGCGTAGCCGAGCGCGGAGTCGGGCGCGTCGGTCAGCGCGCGGCGAACCGACCGAAGCCAGCGCGACCGGGGAAACGAGCTGCCGTCGGGCTCGCCTGGCCGGAAGTCGTGCAGCGGCGTGGGGCCGAACAGGTCGATTTCCGGCGTCGGCGTTGGTGCGGTGGCGAGCGCAGCGACACGTGTCGCGCTGCCGTGCTCTGAGTGCAGGTATCCCTCGGCGATGAGTTGCTCGTACGCAGCGACGACGGTCGAGCGCGAGATGCCCAGATCGCACGCGAGCGATCTCGAGGACGGGATCGCTCCACCGCCGACCAGGCGTCCGGATCGAATTGCTGACCGCAATGCGGTTTCGAGAGCGGCCCGCCGACCTCCGCCGGAGACCAGGTCGAGTTGAAGGTCGAGCACGCTGACATCGTAGGGCTCGATCGCGAAAGTGGTGTGAGAATGCGGCTGCAATGTGGTCTTTGGAACCAGTCCACTTGTGAGTAGGTTCGAGCTCGTGACCTTCCAAAAATGGGTTCGAATCGCACTTGGGTACCTCAGCATCGTGAGCGCTCAGATCGGTCTGTGGGCACTGTTTGCGCCCCGCTCGTTCTACGACGACTTCCCGGGGTTAGGTCGAACGTGGGTGTCGGTCGACGGTCCGTACAACGAACACCTCGTGCGAGATGTCGGAGCGCTCAATCTGGCCGTCACTGCGCTGCTGTTGATCGCCTTCGTGCGGCTCAGCCGAGAACTGGTGACGGTCGCCGGCGTGGTCGCCCTCGTGTGGGGCGTGCCACACGCCCTCTACCACATGTTCAACACCGAGGCGCTGGACAGCAGTGACGCCGTCGTGAGCATCCTCGGGCTCGTCACGTTCGCCGTGTTGGGAGGCGGGCTTATCTACGCCGCGCCGCGGTTGGAGCGAACAACTGCGTCATGAGCGGTCGTGTCTTCGTCGCTGGTGCCACCGGTGTGCTCGGGCGCCGTGTGATCCCTCGCCTCGTCGAAGCGGGGCATGCGGTGACCGCGAACGTGCGGAGCGAATCCGCTCGATCCGATGTGAAGGCTGCTGGCGCCGACGTCGCAACGGTCGACCTGTTCGACCCGGACTCGACTGCGCCGCTCGGCGACGCCTACGACGTCGTGGTCAACCTCGCGACCTCCATTCCCACCGGAGCCGCTGCGGCTCGCCGATCTGCCTGGGCGATGAACGATCGACTCCGCTCCGAAGCATCGGTCAACCTTGCAGCCTCGATGGCCGCCAACCGGGGCCGGTACGTCGGGGAGTCGATCACCTTTCCGTACGTCGATGCCGGCGACAGCTGGATCGATGAGGCGCACGACCGTACGTACTTTTGGGGGAATCAGACCTGCGCCGACGCAGAGAAGGCGGCCGATTCGGTCACCAACGGCGGAGGTATCGGAGTGGCGCTGCGATTCGCGATGTTCTTCGCCGACGACAGCCCACACATCGCCACGATGCGATCGATCGCTCGTCGAGGGATCTTTCCGCTTCCAGGTCTTCCCGACGCTCGAACCTCCTTCGTCCACATCGATGACGCAGCCGACGCAGTCATCGCAGCGCTGGATGCGCCCGCAGGTGTCTACAACGTTGCTGAAGCAGACCCCGCTCGCTGCGCGGACCACAGTGCAGCGCTCGCAGCAGCATGCGGGAAGCGTCGACTGCGGTATCTCCCGCGCCCACTGCTGAAGGTTGGTGGCGCCAGCCTCGAGAGCCTTGCGCGGTCGCAGCGGGTCTCCTCCGAAGCGCTCGCCGACGCGACGGGGTGGGTGGCGCGGCACGCGGTCAGCGATGCTTGGCGGAACCCGGAAGACTCCTGAGCGGCCGTCACCTGGTCGGCGCCGCCAGGCTGACTAGCGTGGTCGTCCATGTTCGACTCGACCATCACTCGCCTCGAAGCCGCTGCTGACTCGGGCACGGGTGTCCGCTTCGTCGGCACGTCCGTGATGCCCGACGGGGAACCCGTGTACGTCGGCTGGGATCAGATCCACGACGAGGCTCGAGCCGTCGGAGCTGCGCTCCAAGCGAAGGGGTTGCTGCCCGGTGACCATGTCGCCGTGCTCGGGCCGACCAGCCGCGAACTCATGACGATCGTCCGCGGCTGCTGGATGGCTGGCATCGCGTCCATGGTGCTGCCGCTACCGATGCGGATGGGTTCGCTGGATGCCTTCATCGAATCGACCCGAGCCCGCATTCGACATGGTGACGCAAAGCTGGTGCTGATCGACGATCAACTCGCGGACTTCTACACCGCGGTCGACGGTGACCCGCCGATCGAACCGATGCGCTCGGTCATGCCGGGGTCGCCCAACGTGCCCACCGGAGATGCACTCGAGATCCCGCCACACGACCCGGAGCGACTCGTGATCCTCCAGTACTCGAGCGGATCGACGGGCGAACCCAAGGGTGTGATGATTCCGGACCGCGTGCTGTCAGCGAACCTCGACGCGACGTGCGAGGCGGCCGTTCTCGGGCCCGGTGAGACCATGGTGTCCTGGTTGCCGCTCTACCACGACATGGGTCTCGTCGGCTTCCTCGCGCTGCCGATGACGAAGGGCGTGGACTTGGTGCAGGCGGCGCCGCAGGACTTCCTTGCTCGACCTGGCAACTGGATGGAGTGGATCTCTGATCACGGCGGTACGGCGACGGCAGGACCGAACTTCTCGTGGGTGCTTGCGACTCGCGCGTTGAAACGCAAGACCGACCTCGACCTCTCGACACTCACGCTCGCACTCTCGGGAGCGGAGCCCGTCGACCCGATCGCCGTCGACGCGTTCGTCGCTGAGGCGAGCCGGTTCGGGTTCAAGGCCGGCAGCGTCTTCCCGGCGTTCGGAATGGCCGAAGTCGCGATCGCTGGAGCGTTTCCCGAGCGTGGGCGCGGACTGCGCGTCGACACTGTCGACCGACAGGTCCTCGAGACGCAACGCGTCGCCAAGCCGATCGACATCGACGACCCGACAGACCTGGCCGTCCGCGCACGGCGGCTGCCGTTGCTCGGCAAGGCGGTTCCGGGCCTCGAGATGAAGGTCGTCGACCCCGACACGTATGAGCCCGTTCCGGAGCGACATGTCGGGGAGCTCTTGCTCCGGGGCACGTCGGTGACTCCCGGGTACTACAAGCGGGCCGACGCAACCGCCGCTCTGTTCAAAGACGAGTGGCTGTGCACCGGCGACCTCGCCTACCTGCTCGACGGCGAACTTGTGATGTGCGGTCGCATCAAGGACGTCATCATCGTTGGCGGACGCAACGTCTTCCCCGAGGACATCGAGCGTGCCGTCGGGCCCCTCGACGGTGTGCGCGCCGGAAACGTCATCGCCTTCGGGATGGACGGCTACAAGGGTAAGGAGTCGGTGGTGGTCGTTGCGGAGATTCGCCAGACCGACACGTCGGGAGACCTCGACGCGATCCGCTCGACGATCCACGAACGGACGCTCGACGTCTGTGGCCTTCCGCCGCGAGACATCATGCTGGTGCAGCCGGGAACCCTGCCCAAGACCAGCAGCGGCAAGCTGCAACGCTCGAAGTGCCGAGACGAGTACCTCAACGACGACCTCCAGCTCGTCGACTGATCACGAGTCGGAGCCGGGCTCACCGACGAGTCCCGCTCGGTTTCACGAAGCGTTCACCGGTCGGAGTTGGCTCCTGATGTTTCCGGGAGTTGACTCGGCGGCCATGACCACATCACAGAGCCAGAGGCGGCGCCAATGAGCGCCGTTCGCCGGTCCGCCAGTTGGCGGACACTCATCCCACTGAGCGTCTTCGCTCTCGCTGCTGCGTCGTGCGCCGGCAGTGACGAGCAGACCGACACGGAGAGTTCTTCGGACTCGACCGAGACGGTCACCCT
Source organism: uncultured Ilumatobacter sp. (assembly GCA_938044705.1). Taxonomy (GTDB): domain Bacteria; phylum Actinomycetota; class Acidimicrobiia; order Acidimicrobiales; family Ilumatobacteraceae; genus Ilumatobacter_A. The sequence goes on from CALIOL010000198.1 coordinate 8,313, forward strand.
CCGGATCGGGGCAATCCCCGACCAGGATCCCGAGCGGCTCCAGCGCACCTACTCCCTTCTTTCGGACTTCCTCGAAGAGGAACTCGGAGATGTCGCGCCCGGGATCGAAGTCGAGTACGTCCCGGTCACCGAGTACGACAGCGCCGTGACCGGGTTCGCCGTCGGCGATCTCGACACCGTCTGGTTCGGTGCACTCACCGGGGTGCAAGCACGGCTGTCGGTCGACGGTGCAAATGCAATCGCCCAGCGCAACATCGACCAGGAGTTCACGTCGGTGTTCGTTGCTCGCGCCGACTCAGGTATCGAACCGATCGGAGACGTCGACGGTTTGACCGCTCTCGCAGGCCGTTCGATCACGTTCGGCTCGGAATCGTCGACATCGGGTCGTCTGATGCCGCAAGCGTTTCTCGAGCAGGCCGGGCTCGACGCGAACGAGGACTTTGCTGGAGCGCCAGGATTCTCCGGCTCGCACGATGCCACGATCGAACTGGTCACAGCCGGAACGTTCGAGGTCGGTGCCGTGAGCTCATCGACCTGGGACAGCCGTGTGGACGACGGGGTGGTCGACACCACCGAGGTCATCGAGATCTTCCGGACGCCGGCGTATTTCAACTACCACTGGGTTGCGCAGCCTGACCTCGACGAGCGGTTCGGTGATGGTTTCACCGAAGACTTCGTCGATGCGTTGGAGTCGCTCGATCCGTCCGATGCCGATGACGCCGAGATTCTCGACCTCTTCGATGCCGAGTCGTTCATCCCCACCGAAAACGAGAACTACGACGCGGTCGAGTCGGTCGGACGCAATGCCGACCTCATCCGCTGACTCGGTTCGACTGACCTCGGTCTCGGTCGACTTCCCGCTGGGGAAGTCGACCGGGAGCGGGTCCACCGTCGCTGCGCTCGTCGACATCGATGTCACCATCGGTGTGGGCGAGCGCGTCGCGCTGCTCGGAGCGAGTGGGGCAGGGAAGTCGACGATGCTCGATGTGATCGCCGGGTTGGTCGCACCAACTTCCGGTGAGGTCGAAATTCTCGGTTCGCCCATCTCGGCGCTTGACACTCGCGCGCTCCGCGAGCACCGAGCTCGAGTTGGCGTCGTCCGTCAAGCGCACGGGCTCCCCGGCCAACTGCGTGTCATCCACAACGTGAACGGAGGCCGGCTCGGCTTCTGGTCGACGTGGCGGTCGCTGACGTCGTTGATCCGCCCGCATGGCCGCGCTGACGTTGCTGAAGCCCTCGAACGGGTCGGTCTGCCGGGTATCGCCGATCGTCGCACCGACGAGCTCTCCGGCGGTCAGCAGCAGCGCGTTGCGGTCGCTCGGGCACTGATTCAGGACCCTGACCTGATCTTGGCTGACGAGCCGGTCTCGGCGGTCGACCCAACCCTCAGCGACGACGTCTTGTCGCTCCTGGCGGAGCCGACTCCGCAACACCGCACGCTCGTGGTGAGCCTCCACGATCCTGAGCTGGCGCGCCGCCACGTCGACCGAGTGATCGGGCTGCGCGACGGTCGCCTGGCATTCGACGTGAAGACCGCAGATCTCAGCGACGTTCAGCTGGACCGCCTGTATCGCAGCGCAGACTGAACCGGCTGGCGCACGATGCAGTTTCTTCGGCGACTTCCGCTGCGCACCCGCGTTGCGATCGGCCTCGCTGCTGCATTGGCCTGGTCGGTTGCCCAAGCGGGAGTCAGCGATGTCGTCAACACGAACGGCTGGTCCTCCTTTGCCGAGTTCTGGACGAGCGTCGCCCGGCTCGACACGTCGGCTGAGTTCCTACGGCTCACGTGGGAGTCGACACAGCAGACCCTCGCGTTCGCCGTGCTCGGTACGGCGCTCGCCATGGTGCTCGGGCTGTGTTTCGGCCCACTGTTGAGTCGTCGAGCTGGTGTCTCGGCGTTGGCCTACCGCATCCTCGGCGCGCTCGCAGCGTTGCCGCGCTCGGTGCATGAGATCCTCATCGCTCTGCTGCTGGTGCAGGTCTTCGGGTTCGACCCGATCGTCGCCGTGCTTGCCATCGGGGTGCCCTTCGGCGCGGTCACCGCAAAGGTCGTCGCCGACGCGATCGACGACGCAGACCGGGCGGGCTTCGATGCGCTCAGAGCGACCGGTGCCCGCCGGTTCACCGCGCTGCTGTACGGAATCGGGCCGCATGTCCGTGCGGAGTTCGTGGCGTACGGCTTCTATCGACTCGAGTGTGCGATCCGGTCAGCGGCCGTGCTCGGCATCGTCGGAGTCGGCGGGCTCGGGTTTCAGCTCGACCTCAGTTTCGAGAGCCTGCGCTACCGCGAGATCTGGACGTTGATCGTTGCGCTGATGTTGCTCAGCGGCGGGGCCGATGCGGTGTCGTCTGCCGTCCGACGTTCGCGAGGTTCGCTGTCGGTGCGATGGATTGCGCTGGTGGGTGTCGCCGCGATCGGGTGGTCTGGCTGGCGTGTCGGGCTCGACGTGTCGAGCCTGTGGTCGCAGCGCACCCGTGAGCGACTTCCAGATTTCGCCGTTGACCTGTTGCCGCCTCGGCTCGGTCCAGGCGGATGGGGCGAGCTCGCTACCGCGACGTTGGACACGGTCGCGCTCGCGATCCTGTCGCTCTCGATCGCGGTTGCGGTCGGATTGCTCGGAGCGGTGGTCATCCGACGTCGCGCCGGTGGGTCGCATCGCGGTGGCGTTCCAGCTGGTGTTCTCCGGTTTGGTCTCGGTCGCTTGGTGCTTCTGTTGTTCCGGGCGGTACCTGCGCCGGTGTGGGCGTTTCTCTTCGTGCTCGTGCTGTTCCCCGGGTTGTGGCCGGGGGCCGTCGCGCTCGGGATCTACAACGCCGGCGTGCTCGGTCGCCTGTTCGCGGAAGCGATCGAGACGCAACCGGAGCAGGCCGAGCAAGGAGTCGAACTCGCCGGGGGAGGAGCTGTGGCCCGGTGGCTCTACGGGGTGCTACCGCAGTCGGCTCCGCGCGTGTTGTCGCTGACGCTGTATCGAGGCGAGGTGATCGTGCGCGAGACGATCGTGATCGGTGTCGTTGGTGCCGGTGGCCTCGGCCAGTTGATTCGCGATCATCTCGTCGCGCGCGATTTCGCTGCGGTGACGGGCGTCGTGTTGGTACTGGTCGCCCTTGCGGTCGCCGCCGACGCGCTCGGCTCGGCGTTGCGCGTCGCTCTCCGGTAGCGACCTCGTCTTCTAACGGTGAGAAGGCCGTTAACGAATTGGGTGGTTTGACGCCCTGTCATAGTGATGACGGTGGCAACGAGTGAACGGGTGGAGGCGGTGTACCGCTCAGTGCATGCCAAGATCTGGCGATCACTGCTCGCCGTTTCGGGTGACCCTGAACTGGCAAGCGACGCCGAGAGCGAAGCATTCGCACAGGCATTGCGACGCGGCGAGGCCATCGATGACGTGGAGCGTTGGGTTTGGAAGTCCGCATTCCGCATCCTCGACGGTCTCCTATCGGATCGACGCCGGCCTGCTCCGACCACCACGCACGAACGAGTGATGATCGACGACGTCGACGCTGAGTTTCTCTCGATGCTTGGTGGCCTGACGTTGCAGCAACGACAGATCGTCGTGTTGCGCTACGTCGGCCAGTTCAACGCTGCCGAGATCGCCGAGGTGCTGGAATCGTCGCCCGGATCCGTGCGTGTGCAACTCCATCGAGCCCACGAATCGCTGCGCAGCAGCATGACCGAAGGGAAGCTCTCATGACCGACGGAATCGATGAAGCGCGACTCGATGACGCCCTGGTCGCTCGGTTCCATCGACTGCAGCGAGGTGCCCTGCCGGAGAATTGGGGCCGTGCGGTCGAGCGCGCCGAGAACCTCGAGATGGAATCGAAGCCACCGCGCCGCTGGTGGGCTGGGGCGGCTGCCTCAGTGCTCGTGATCGGTGGCATCGCCGCCATCGCTGCGATGAGCCGTGGCGGCTCGCCCTTCGAAGACGTGGCGGCACCTGCATCGACGGTCGTGTCGAATACCAACCCCGAGTCAGCGCCCACCGACCCGCCCGCAACCTCGACGCTGCCCATCGTCACCAGTGCAGGCCGTGGCCTCGCGGCGTTCGGTTCGGCGATGGTCGTGCCAAGTCGGGCGACGGCCGGCGACGTCGTGACGGTCACGCCGGATGGTTTGATCCAGCCGACGTGCACCGATCTCGGCGGGATCTTCGACGTGGACGGGTCTGGCCCGGCACGTCTCGGAGTGATCGGTGGGAGTGAAGTCTGGCTCCCCGAGATGCAGCGGCCGACACTTCCGGCGTGCCTGCCCCCTGAGACCGATCAACCCTTTTCGTATGTTGTCCCCGCCGGGTTGGGTCAGAGAACGGTGGCGATCTGTCGATCCGCACAGTTCGACGAAGCCGCGTGTGGCCCGCTCGAGATCGTCATCGCCGCAGATGGCGAGGACGCTGGAGTGTCGGTTCCCGTCGTCGAAGGGCTCACCGAGGGCGAAGCAGTCAGCACGATTCGCCTCCTCGGCCTCGTGGCGGTGATCGAGAGAGTCGAGGTCGAGGAGGGAGACACGGACGATGGTCGCGTCATGTTCCAGCGGCCGGCGGCAGCGACGTCGGTGACGGAGGGAGATGAGGTGCGGATCACGGTCGGCCAAGCGTCCGCACGCGAGGAAATCGACAGCTGAGCTCCGGCCGACGCGGTGGCCGACACAGCGGGAGGGCCAGATTCCGAGCAGCGGGTCAGCTCCGAGGAAGCGTTAGTGCCTGTTCGGCGATCTGATCAAGCGACCGGCCGGCCGCGTCGTTCGTGAGTGCGGCGACCGCAGTGCCGCTCGAACGATCGTCGCCGAGCACCTCGAGCGCTTCGGCGACGCGGTCGCTCCAACCACCCTGGCGGCCTGCGATCATCTCGGCCAAGCCTTCCCGAGCCATCACGTCCGCGAGCGACAGTCGAGAACAACTCATCCGCTGCCACCAGATCGCACGAACCGTTTACTTGATCGCTGCGTCGCGAACCGTGGCCTCGGTCAGTTCGTCGTCGAACCACAACAACAACTCGCCGAAATGCCGTGGTGCAAGCCGATGTTCGATCGTGTGGGCCCGCTTGTAGGTGCAGAGGCCGAGATGTCTTCGTCGACACCCAACCGGTCAGCAGTGTCTCGGCTGGCGTCCGACACGACGTGCTCGCGTCGAGGTCTTGGCGCGGAGGCGCAGCGTGACAGAGGTAGCGGTCTGAGGGGTCAGAAGAGGGGAGCGAGGGTTTCGCCGAGGAGCTCGACGCGGCCTTCCATGAAGCCGTTCGGGATCATGTTGATGGTGAATCCGTCGAGCCCGTCGTGGGTCGACAAGAGATCGGAGAAGTGCTCGCCGATCTCGTCCGGGCTGCCCCAGGTGACCAAGCCGAGCCACGGCGCGAGGTCGTCCTCGGACATCGATGCTGTGTCGAACCCACGTCGATCGAGGAATGCGAGCAGATCGGACCGCGCCTCGTCGTGCGTGGGAGCGATGCAGCAGTTCTTCTGCTTCGACACCGTGATCTCCGAGCGATCGCGGCCGAGTGCCTCGCAATGGCCAGCGAGCACCTCGAGTTTGTGTGCCACCTCGCTGTCATCGCAGATCAGATTCGACTCGTTGGCGTACTGCGCAACCATCCGCAGGGTCTTCTTCTCCCCGCTGCCGCCGATCATGATGGGGACGTCGCCGATGGGTGCGGGGTGGTTCATCGCGTCCTTGGCGGTGTACCACTTTCCGTCGAGGGAGGCCCGCTCACCGTTCAGCATCGGACCGATGATCTGCAGTGCTTCTTCGAGCTTCTCGAATCGGTCGGTGAACGTGCCGAACTCGATGCCGAATGCGTCGTGTTCCATCTCGAACCAGCCTGCGCCGATGCCCAGCATGGCCCGACCCTCGGAAACGACATCGAGCGTCGTGACGGTCTTCGCGAGCACCGCAGGGTTGCGATAGGTGTTGCCGGTGACCAGCGAGGAGAGCTTCACGTGCTCGGTCTCGCGCGCCAGCGCTGACAGAAGCGAGTAGCACTCCAGCATGTTCTCAGCCGGGTCACCGATCTGCGGGAGTTGGTAGAAGTGGTCCATCACCAAGACCGTGTCGAAGCCGGACGTGTCGGCCTCTCGAGCTTGCCTCGCGATAACGCCGAACAAGTCGGCGGTCTCGATGCCGGGGTAGGTGAAGCTGGGGATCTGGAGGCCGAGTTTGGTCATGAATGGATTAGAACATTGTTCTAATCCATCTGTCAAGAGCGTCCGTGTGTTCCTGCGGATTGGGAAAGATCCTATGCTCGGCGAACCATGAGTGATGGCTGGGAGCGACGACAAGAGCGCACGCGCCGCGACGTGATCGACGCGGCAGGCGAGTTGATCGCCGAGGCCGGTGTCGTCGGATTGACCATGCGCAAGCTCGCCGAGCGGGCGGGCGTCGCCGTGGCGACGCTCTACAACCAGTTCGGAGACCGTGACGGCGTGCTCGTCGCCTTCGTCAGTAGTGGCCTCGACCAGCTCGAGCTCGAATTGGACGCACAGCCCGACGCTGGCCCGATCGATACGACTCGGGAACTCTTCGAAGCGCTTGACGAGAACTTCGCGGCCGAGCCCGAGGTGTGGCGCCCGATCTTCGCGTCGCTCAAGTCGGGGAGCGGTGGTCACGGAATGGGCGAGGTCGGCGACCGGGTCGTCGCCTACATCGAGACGGATTTCGCGAAGGCCGCTGCGGACGGACGTTTCGAGATCGACGTGGACGTTGCCTCGCTCGCTCGGCATGTGTTCAACACGCGAATGAACCGGCTCGAGAAGTGGGCGACCGACGCCATCGACTGGACTGCCTACCGGTCATCGTCAACGCTGGGGTTGGAGCTGATCCTCGCGTCCGTGCTGCAGGACCCGCATCGCCGCGAAGCGCTGCTTCGGTCCGGCGTCACCGGCTGAGCCGCCCGTCGACGCCAGCGCGACGCGGCAGCGCGATTCCGCATCGTGGAACACTGTTATGTTCGAAGCGGCCGGCGACACAGCGGGCTTCCGCGTGACCGAGTGGTTCACCTGCGTTCGAGCAGGTCGCTATGGTCGGTGGAGTCGAAGGTGACAGTACCGACGGCGAATCTCACACTCCTAAGGGGGAGAACAATGGATTGGAAGCACTTGGACAGCGCACGTCGTGACGCTGGTGCTATGGAAGTAGACCTCATCGAGGCCTACGCGCAAGGAAAGATCAACCGCCGCAATTTCGTGAAGCGCGGCACGATCATCGGTCTCTCACTGCCGTTCATGGGCGGCATCATCGCTGCCTGTGGTGGCAGCGACGACGACGAGGGGAGTTCCGCCCCGGCGACCGACGGCGAGTCCGCTCCCGCAACGGACGGTGAGGCAGCACCCGCTGCTGCTGGCGGCGAAGTCGCCGTCGGAATCCAGTTCGGTGATGCCGGTTCCGGCCTCGACCCGGTGAACATGCTCGACCTCGGCACGTACGCCGTTGTGTCGCAGGCGTTCGAGTACCTCGTCGGCCTCGGCGACGACGGCAACATCGCCGCCACGGCGCTCGCGACCGAGTGGACCCCGAACGACGACGCAACGCAGTGGACCTTCACCCTGCGTGAGGGCGTCACCTGGCAGGGCTCCGGTGACATGCTCACCTCGGCCGACGTTGCCGCCACGATCGACCGCATGGTCGCTCAGGGCGCTGGACTCGCCGGAGTCGTGAGCGAGGGGGCCGTCGAGACCCCCGACGACTTGACCGCCGTGGTGAACCTCGACTCGGCGAACGGCAACCTGCCGGTGCTGTTGTCGCTGTTCAACCCGCAGTCACTCGTGACGCCGGTCGACTACGCGTCGGGCACGACGCTCGACAGCCGCCCCGAGGGCACGGGCGCCTGGATGCTCGAGGAGTTCGACGTGACGAGCTTCCGCGCCAGCTTCGTGCCGAACCCGAACTGGTGGGGCGGCGGTGTCCAACTGGACCGCGTCGTTCTTCAGGGTTTCGAAGGTGGCGGTCCCAAGGTCGCGGCCTTCGCTGCTGGCGAACTCGACATCATTCAGGACTTCTCGATCGCCGACGGTTCGTCGCTGCTCGAAGATCCCGATGTCACGGTGCTGCGTCCGCCCTCATCGAACCACCGCCAACTGTGGTTCAACACCCAGAGCGACGGTCCGTTCGCCGATCCTCGCGTGCGTCAGGCAGTCGGCTTCGCGGTCAACCGCGAGCAGATCATCGACACCGTGTACGAAGGTCAGGCGAAGCTCGGCAACGACCACCCGGTCGACGACACGTTGCCGTTCTTCGACTCCAGCCTCGAACAGCGCCCGTTCGATCCAGAGCGTGCGATCGCGCTGCTGTCCGAGGCAGGCTTCGCGGACGGTTTCGAGACGCAGCTCGATGTCGGTGACCTCGGCGAGATTCCCGCGATCGCCCGCATCGTCGAGCAGAACCTCGCCGCTGTCGGTATCACGGCCCCCGTTGCAGTCCAGCCGAACTCGGATTTCTACGGTGCTGCTTGGTGCCCAGGTGGCGAAGGCGACACCCCGTGTGGCCCGTCTTCGGAGATCGGCATCGTCGACTACGGACACCGTCCGACGCCGGACATCTTCTTCGCCCGTGCGCTGCAGACCGGCGGTGACTGGAACTCGTCGAACTACGCGTCGGCGGAGTTCGACCAGCTCTTCGCCGACTACCAATCGGCTGTGGATGTCGATGGTCAGGCCACGGCGGTCTCAGGAATCCAGGCACTCCTCCAGGAGGACATGCCGGCGTGCTACCACACGTTCTTCAACTACCTGAGTGGCCACTCGAACGAGATTGCTGGCTTCCAGACCACGGCACTCGGCCACCTGCTGTTGCAGAACACCACCAAGGCGAGCTGACCCGGATCCTTGCCGCCTTCCCCGAAAGGGGCGGGTGGCAGGGTGACGAGTGGACGCAGCACATGCGTGTTGCGCCCACTCGTTGCCTGATCGATCTGGTCTTCACAGAAACGGACCCTCGTGCTCAGATTCATCATCAGGCGGTTGCTGCTCGCACTCGTCACCCTCGCGATCTTGTTGCTGATCATCACGGCGATCCCGAACCTCGCTCCTGGCGATCCTGCTCGCAAGATCGCCGGCGGAACGGCATCGCCTGAACGTCTCGAACAGGTCCGCGAGGACCTCGGGTTGAACGATTCGGTGCTCACACAGCTGGGCGACACCGTGACAGCGGTTGCGACGCTTGACTTTGGCACCACCGCATCGGGCTTGCCGGTCACCGACGTGCTGCGCACATCGCTGTGGAACTCGTTCAAGTTGGTGCTCCTCTCGCTGATCGTGATCGTGCCGCTGTCGATCCTCGGCGGCATGGCCGCTGCGTACAAGAAAGACACGTGGATCGATCGGACCATCGTCAACGTGGGTCTGGCGTTCGCTGCCATCCCCGACTTCGTGGCTGGCGTGTTTCTGCTCGCGTTTCTCGGAGTGCCCTTCGAGTTCTTCAAGGTGCAGGCGAACGCTCCCGGGGAGGGGCCGCTGACGCAGGTGCAGCACCTCTTACTCCCGGTCCTCGCTGTCTTGATGGTGTACTTCGGCTATCTCGCCCGCATCACGCGGGCCGGAACCATCAATGCGCTCGATGCGGACTACACCCGTACGGCGTTCATGCGTGGGCTCTCCACCGGCGCTGTGTTCCGCAGCCACGTTGCCCGCAACGCGCTGCAGCCGACCGTCGCTGTGCTCGGCACGCAGCTCGGCTATCTCTTCGGCGGCATGGTCGCGCTCGAGACGGTCTTCACGTATCCGGGCGTCGGCAAGTTGATCATCGACGCCGTGAACGGTGCGGAGTATCCGCTGCTGCGGGGAGGCGTGCTCGCCGTGGCGGTCATCTACATGCTCGCCACACTCACCGCCGACCTCGTGATCGCGTACATGAACCCGAGGGCTCGTACCTCGTTGGGAGACAGCTGATGAGTGATACCGAGAAGCCGTCGTCGGCCGAGACCACCCCGGCCTCGCCCGATCAGTCGGCAGAGGCGCCGGTCAGCACCGCCGGCAAGGCCGAGCGCGGCCAGATCCGGCGCGAGCAGCGCAAAGTGCTCCTCACCAGCCCGGCCTTCATCATCGGATCGTTGATCGTCGGGTTCTGGCTCCTTGCCGCGGCATTTCCGACACTGCTCACGACGTTCGGGCCGAAGGAGTTCGTTCCGGCTGGGGCGCGGTCCGAGCCGTTCGATGAGACGTGGCTCGGCACCGATGCAAGCGGTTGGGATGTGTACACCCGCCTCATCTTCGGGGCCCGCCCAGTTCTGATCGTGGCGCCGCTCGCCACGGCCTGCGCAATCGTGGTCGGTACCTTTCTCGGCCTCATCATGGGGTACTACCGCGGGTGGGTCGACGAAGTGCTCAGTCGCATCCTCGAGGCCTTGCTCTCGATCCCCGTGATCCTCATGGCCATCCTCGTCGTCGTCACGTTCGGCAACTCGCGTCCGGTCATCATCGCGACGATCGGGCTCCTCTTCGTGCCAGCGATCACCCGCACGATTCGTTCGGCGGCCATCGCCGAGGCGGATCTCGACTACGTCACGTCGGCCAAGATGCGCGGCGAGTCGGGCCTGTTCATCGTGGCCCGCGAGATCCTGCCGAACGTCGTGCCGCTCGTGGTGGTCGAACTGACCGTCCGCCTCGGCTACGCGATCTTCACCTATGCCACGCTGGCATTCCTCGGCCAGACCGGTGGCAACGCCACCGATGCCGACTGGGGGCTCGATGTGTCGCAGAACTTCAACCAGATCGTCAACGACAGGTGGTGGCCGTCCATCTTCCCGGCGGCCGCAATCGCCACCCTGGTGATCGGTGTCAACCTGATCGCCGACTCCATCGACAAGGCTCTCAAGTCATGACCACCGTCGAAGAACCCATCACGCCCGATCCGTCGGCGTCGGCGCAGCCCGCCGCCCTGAAGATCGACGGCCTCGAGATGTCGTACATCGTTCGCAACAACGCACGCAAGGTGTTGCGCGGGGTCACCTTCGAGGTGCGCCCCGGCGAGGCGTACGGCCTCGTCGGCGAGTCCGGTTGTGGCAAGTCGACCACTGCGTACGCCGCACTGCGCTACCTCCCGGCCAATGGTCGCATCGACGCGGGCACGGTCACCTCCGACGGCCTGGAGCTCACGGCGATGTCCGCGAAGGAGCTCCGTGAGTTCCGCGCCCGCAAAGCGTCGATGGTGTTCCAGGACCCGGTCCAGGCGGTCAATCCGGTCCTGAAGATCGGTCGGCAGGTCGCCGAGGCGTTCGAGGTGATGGGCCAGTCGAAGGGCCAGGCCCGCGAGTCGGCGCTCGAGGCGCTCAAGCGAGTGCGCATCGCTGCGCCCGAGAGCGTGATGGACCGCTACCCGTACCAGTTGTCGGGCGGCATGCTCCAGCGTGTAGTGATCGCGATGGGCCTCGCCTGCGACCCGACGCTGCTGGTGCTCGACGAGCCCACCACTGGCCTCGACGCAACGGTGGAAGCGGAAGTGCTTGATCTCGTTCGGGATCTACGCAAGGAGTTGAACTCCGCCATCTTGCTCATTGCCCACAACCTCGGTGTGATCCGCTCGATGTGTGACCGCGTTGGTGTGATGTACGCCGGCCGTGTGGTGGAGGAGGGCACCGTCGAGGAGGTGTTCGACAACCCGAGCCACCCGTACACGAAGGGCCTGCTCAACTCGATCCCGCGCCACGGCCTGCTCAAGACGGACCGGGAACTGTTCGCGATTCCGGGCACGGCGCCGCAGATCGGTGCAGACCTTCCCACCTGCACCTACATCGACCGGTGTCCGATCGCCACCGACCTGTGCCGCACCGAGGACCCACCTGTCGTGCAGCGCAGCGATGGCCACTGGACCCGCTGCCACCACGCCGACCGTCTCGACGAGGTCCCTGTACCCGAGGACTCCGCCGTCGAATTCGACGTCGGTACCGAGCAGGTCATCGGCGTCAACGGTGTCTCGAAGACGTTCCGCCAACGCGGCCACGAGGTCCCAGCGCTCGTCGGTGTCGAGTTGAGTTTCGCCGAGGGCGAGACCCTCGGACTCGTCGGTGAGTCGGGTTCCGGCAAATCGACCCTCGCCAAGACCATGCTCGGCGTCCACGCCCCGGACGAGGGTGGTGCCATCACCCTGCGCGGCCGCAAGATGGCTGACAAGGCGACCGACCGCATCGAGGAATCGGTTCGGGCCGTGTCGATGGTCTTCCAGAACCCTGACTCGGCGCTCAACCGGGCGTGGACGGTGCGTCGCATCCTGAAGCGCAGCGTGGTGCGCCTCACCGGCGTGAAGGGTGAGGCGGCCGATCGTCGCGTCGAGGAGGTCGCCGCTGCGATGCAGCTGACACCTCGCCACCTCGACCTCCGGCCGCGCCAGCTCTCCGGTGGGCTCAAGCAGCGTGTCGCGATCGCTCGAGCGTTCGCCGGCGACCCAGAGGTCGTGGTGTGCGATGAGCCGACCTCGGCGCTCGACGTTTCAGTGCAGGCCGCGATCCTCAACCTGCTCGCCGGGCTCCAGAACGACGAGCGAACCAGTTACATGTTCATCAGTCACGACATCGGCGTCGTGCGCTACCTCTCCGATCGTATTGCGGTCATGTACCTCGGTCGGATCATGGAGATCGGCGCCACGCAGACGATGTTCGAGGGTGTGAACCATCCGTACACGGAGGCGCTGTTGTCGGCTGTGCCAAGCGTTGACGGCATCGCCGAGGACCGGATCCCACTCGTCGGCTCGATTCCGTCGCCGGCGAACCCGCCGTCCGGGTGCGTGTTCCA
>CALIOL010000199.1 GCA_938044705.1 uncultured Ilumatobacter sp.
CCGCGCGCGCTACGGCGGAGCACCGATCGAGATGCCGGGCGTCATGTGGCTCACCATCCGCGGCCCCGTCGTGACACGGCGAGTCGACACGTTCGACTCACTCACGTTCCTGAAGCAGACCGGTCAAGCCGAATAGCGGTCAGCGCTCCCAGAGGAGCGTGTCCGGGTGGAACTGGCTCCATGCGAACCAGAACGCCTCATGCGCCGGAATCGGATCGCCCGTTGCCGAATCGACCGCTACGAGTCCGTCACCAGACTGCTGGAGCTCGACGCCTTCGAGTTCGACCGAGTCGCCCGCGTTGAATGCCGCCGACGCTTCTTCTGACGGGAACGCAAGCGCCGTGCCGTCTTCCAGAAGCACTCCGACGACGAAGTCCTGCACCCCCAGGCGCTGATCGAAGTCGCCGATCGGGAAGATGGGACCGTTGTCGTCGCGGCCGCCCAACGGGTCGAGCAGGTAGCTACGACCGATGCCACCGTCTTCGGCAATGATCTGCGTGTCCGGGTGCTCACGCTTCCACTCGGACCACGTCGAGCGGACCACGGTCGTCTCTTCGAGCACGACACCCGCATCCTGCAGCGGGCCGGAGACTGCGGCACCGGTGAAGGTGTCGAACACCGACTGCGACTCCAGGTCGTACATCACCTTGTTGGACCGGCTCAGCAACCCGGACGTCCGAACGACAGGCACGACCTCTGCCCCCTCGGTCGGTGAACCGTCCGCCTGATCGGTGAAGTACGCCTGCGCCGATCCGCACAGCGTGCAGTACGGAATGGCGAGACGGCGGCCGCCGAGGGTCAGGTTGAACATCTCGTGGATCTCGGCGATGTTCAAGGGGATGGCCAGTGCTTCACCGTCGACGACGACACCGAAGACGGTGCGCTCGTCCGGGTACCAGTCGCCGGATGCGGCGTCGGTGGTTGCCGGGTCATCGAGAGATGGGATGCAACCGCCGGGGCACGCCTGGGTGTCACCGAGCGGTCGATCGTCGATGAACACGCCACCCCAGCTGAGGTGGCGCCAGTCGATGTCGGCATCGACATCATCGAAGAACGGCGTCCACGCCGGCTCCAGCTGCTTGAAGATCGTGCCTTTGTCCTCTCGGTAGCCGTCGTAGGCCGGCGTGTCCCATGCGATCAGGTGGTTGGTGACGCTGGACCATGGGCTTCGTTGGGACTCCGGATCGTCCGCGATCGAGACGCCGGTCATCATCTCGAACGAGTTGACGAGGCGGGTGCTGTTGTCGCCCTGGAAGAACCGCAGCAGGTCCGAGAAGAACCACGCGTGGCGAGCGTCGCCCGACGCCGCGAGGTCATCGATCGCGAACGGATCGAGCCCTCCGTTGCTCACGCTCAGGACGATTCGGTCGATCGCTTCCTCGGCGACTTCGTTGACCTCGTCGGTCACTTCAGGTGCGTCGGGGAAGACGTACGCCGCCGAACGCACCGGCGTGGTGTCTTCCGTCTCGGCCTCCGCCTCGGTCTCATCGGTTGCCTCGCTCGTGTCGGTCACGTCCGCTCCGGGGTCTGAGTCCGATGCACACGCTGCGACGCCCAGCGAGGCAGCAACGGCAAAGGTCGCCAGTCGACGAGACACCGGGGTGCGCGACAGGTGGGGGTTCGACGTCATGGGCTGAGCGTACGAATCAGCTTGAGACCGGATGCGAACGTGCCGCACAACAAGTCCGAAACTGCACGACGCAAGTCGGCCGAGGTGTGCGAGCGTTCCTCAGATCGGGCACCATGGTGTGATGGCAACCGACGCACAGGTCCCCACCGACGCCGAGCTCCGCGAGCGACTGACCGACCTTCAGTACCAGGTCACGCAGAACGCCGGCACCGAGCGTGCATTCTCCGGCATCTACCACGACACGACCGATGACGGGGTGTATCACTGCATCGTGTGTGATGCCGAGCTGTTCTCCTCGGAGACGAAGTACGACGCCGGCTGCGGATGGCCGTCGTTCTACGAGGCACTGACGCCCGACAGCGTGTCGTTCAAGCAAGACACGTCGCACGGCATGGTGCGCACCGAGGCGAACTGCGCGAAGTGTGGAGCACACCTCGGGCACATCTTCCCGGATGGCCCGCAGCCGACGGGCGATCGCTTCTGCATGAATTCCGCATCACTGGATCTCAAGCCCGCTGACGGCTGACCGCTGACCGGGTGGCGGTGACACCCGATTCCCGCCAGCACCGCCGAAGTCTGGGATGTACAACGGTCCTATGACTTCACCACGCTCCACCGATCTTCGATCCGAGTTCCGCCGGCTTCACACCGACCCGCCGGCTGCGCCGACTCCGGGCATCCTCGTGATGCCGAACCCGTGGGACATCGGGTCCGCCAAGCTGCTCGCGCAGGTCGGGTCGCTGGCGCTCGCCACGACGAGCGCCGGACATGCCGGGGCGTACGGACGCCTCGACCAGAACGTGCAGCGCGATGAGCTCGTAGCCCACGTCGAGGAGATGACCGCGGCGGTCGACGTGCCGTTCAACGTCGACAGCGAGGATTGCTTCGGCGTCGACGCGACCGGCGTTGCCGAGACGGCAGCGTTGCTCGCAGCTACTGATGCTGCCGGGTTCTCCATCGAGGACTACGACCCGAGAATCGACGCGATCCGGTCAGTCGACGATGCGGCCGCACGAGTCACCGCCGCGAAGCAAGCCGCTGATGACCTCGTGCTGACGGCGCGCACCGAGAACCACCTGCACGGAATCACCGACCTGGACGACACCGTGCGCCGCCTGGAGGCGTATCGCGATGCAGGAGCCGACGTGGTCTATGCGCCCGGAGTCGTCGCTCCGAGCGATATCGAGCGACTGGTTGCCGTGGGCGTTCCGTTGAACGTGTTGGCCGTGCCTGGCACCCCGACGGTCCCCGAACTCGCTGATCTCGGTGTCGCACGGGTGTCGGTCGGCAGTCTGTTCGCCTGGGCCGCCTATGGAGCTCTCGTCGACGCTGCGTCCGAACTGCTCGGACCCGGCACGTCGACCTACACGTCCGCACTACTCGACAACGCGTTGAGTAACGCCGCATTCGGCTGACCGCCCTCGTTCTCGTCGGTATTCGTCCCGGATTCCGGGGCGGATACCGACGAGCAGGCGGCCGGTGCGTAACGTCGAAGCGTGATCGCTGACTGGGGTACCGACGAACGCAAGTTGACCGACGCGGTGAGCGTGCTGTGTGGGACAGCGAACGGCGGGTATCCCTCGGGCAACTCGCTGCTGATTCGCGGGGCCAGCGAGACCGTCGTGATCGATCCGTCCGTCGATGTCGTGTCACGCGGTGGCGTTCCTGCGCCAGTGGACGCGGTGATCAACAGTCACAGCCACGAGGACCACATCGCCGGCAACGGGCTGTTCGCTGAGGCTCGCGTGCACGTTCACAAGGCCGACCTACCCGGCGTTGCATCCATGGACGGGTTGATGGCGGTCTACGGCCTCGACGGTGACGCCCGCGCCGACTTCGAAAGGACCGTCATCGACGAGTTCCACTTCACGCCACGCCCGGACGCCGCCGGGTTCAGCGACGGGCACGTCTTCGACCTCGGAGGCGGCACCAACGTCGAGGCCGTGCATCTGCCGGGCCACACGCGCGGCCATTCAGGGTTCCGCATCGGCAGCGTGTTCTTCCTGTCCGACATCGACCTCACCGGCTTCGGGCCGTACTACGGCGATGTCTGGAGCGACCTCGACGACTTCGAGGAGAGCCTGGTGAAGGTGCGCGAGGAGGAAGCCGACTTCTACGTGACGTTCCACCACAAGGGCGTGATCGAGGGGCGCGACAGGTTCGTCGAGCTCCTCGACGGATTCCACTCCGTCATCGGCCGTCGACACGGCGCAATGCTCGAGTTTCTCGGCGAGCCGCGGACGATCGCGGACATGGTGTCGCATCGGTTCATCTATCGACCACACGTGGAGATGGCGTTCGTCGACTCGGTCGAGCAACGCAGCGCCGAGATGCACATCGCTCGCATGATTCGCCAAGGCGAGGCCACCGAGATCGAGCCCGGCCGCTATCGCACCACGTGAGCAGTCTCGGACTGCTGGCATCATGTCCCCATGAGTGACTCGTGGGATTCGGCCGCTCCCGAGTGGGACACCGACGTTGCGGTTCGCGCCTACGCCACCGCCGCGATGGACTCACTCCGGCGCGTACTCGACGGCTACGACCTCGATCTCGACAACGCCGTCGTCTGCGACTTCGGGTGTGGAACCGGACTGCTGACCGAGCAACTCGCCGCGTCCGTTGCGTCGATCGACGCGATCGACACCTCGCTGGCAATGCTCGAGGTCCTCGACCGCAAGACCGCTGACCACGGCTGGTCCCACGTCACGACCGCGACGGAGATCCCGACCGGCCGCGGCCTCCACGACCTGGTCGTGTGCAGTTCGGTCTGCGGCTTCCTCGACGACTATCCGGGTACGGTCGACCGTCTCGCTGGGCTGTTGCGGCCGGGGGGCGTTTTCGTTCAGTGGGATTGGGAGCGTGTCGCTGGCGGTGACCACGGTCTGACCCGCGATGAGATCGAACAGGCCATCACTTCGGCGGGACTGGCCGGGTGCAAGGTGGACACGGCGTTCACGGTCGAGGTCTACGGCGAGCAGATGGCGCCCCTCGTCGGGAGCGGCCAACGCTCATCAGGCGAGTAGGTCGCTGCACACGTCGTGCCAGAGGCGCGTCGTCAGCGCGAGCGATTCGACGTCGATCCGTTCGTTGTGTCCGTGAAAGCGCGAACCGAATTCACCGGCGTCGAGCCCCGGGCTGAACAGCCCGGCCCCGTACGCGACGGCTCCCATCTCGCGGTAGATGCGAGCGTCGGTGAAACCGACCACGAGCTGCGGGGTGAGCCGAGCGGTCGGGAACGGAATGTTGATCGCCCGCGCGAGCGCGTCCCACAGCGGAGTGTCGACACGCGATGTCGACGCCGGATCATTCATGATGATCTCGACCTCGACATGGTTCGCGAGGTCGCCGAGCGCAGCTCGAAGATGCGCATCGACTTCGTCTGGGCCGTCGCCCGGCAGTGTCCGGATATCGACGTTCACCACCACGTGGTCGGGGATGATGTTCGTCTTCATCGCTCCCCCGTCGACCAGGTTCGGCGAGAAGGTGGTGTGCGTGCAGGCGTGGAGGTGTGCCGCGGCGGGAACGCTCGGTAAGTCGTCCAGCAGGTCGTCGATCGCGGACTCGTCGAGCAGCGCCTCGCGCATCTCGTCGGGCAGACCGAGCGTCTCGACTCGGGTTCGCCACAGCTCGGTGAATCGTGGGGCTGGCCGATAGTCGGCGAGACGCTGCACCACTCCTGCTGCCTTGATCAACGCGTTGTCCTTGCGGAACGGCATCGACCCGTGACCCGGAGTCCCGCGCACGGTCAGCTTTCGCCAGGCCACGCCCTTCTCGGCGACATTGACACCGACGAACGGTGCATCGCTCGGTCCACTGTGCAGCCCGCCATTCTCGGTCAGCACGTAGTCGGCTCGAATGGCGTCCGCGTGATTGTCGGCCATCCACCGGGCGCCGTGTTCACTGCCGGATTCCTCGTCGGCGACACCGAAGAAGATCAGATCACCCTTCGGCCGAAAGGCGCCGCGTGCCGCGTCGTCGGCGAGCTCCCGAAACGCTACGGCCATCGACGACGTGAGGTTGAGCATGTCGACCGCACCGCGGCCCCACACTTCGCCATCGATCAGCTCTCCGCCGAAGGGGTCGCGGTCCCACCCGTCGGCGTGGACCGGCACGACGTCAGTGTGGCCCATGAGACACAGACTCGGAGCGTCAGGTTCCGAACCGGCGATCCGGCCGACGATAGAGGCCCTGCCAGGCACCGGCTCGAATCGCTCGATGTCGACACCAGGCCCACTGATGACCTGTTCGAGCACGTCAGCGTTGCGTGTCTCGTGACCCGACTCCCGAGTGCCGTCGTTGACGCACTCGTTGCGGATCATGGTCTGCAACAGGTCGACCGTGCGATCGGTCAGCGAGTCGAGCGTGCGATCGTCGAGCGACATGTTGAGGATCCTGGCAGAGCGCCGGCCGCCCGGCCACGCCGGCGGGTCGTCACCCTTCGGCTGCGCGGCGGATGTAGGCGACGTACGCGGCGATCGCGTGGTCCGAGAAGTGGTCGAACTTTCGCGCCTTGATGCCGTTCCAGAAACCCAACCAGCGGTCTTTGCCGCGTTGCGCAGGGTTCATCTTGGCAACGTTGCCCTTGCTGTCGAGGTACATCCGCGTCCCCACGTGGCGGTACCTCAACCAGCGAGGCGGGACGCGGGTGACGATGTCGTTGTTGTTGACCCACCGGAGGTGACGGACCTTCGCGTTGTCGATGTAACGCTTGGTTCCGACGCGAGGGCTCCCGAACGTGACCACCTCACGAGGAACTGCGGCGATGTCGGAAAGCTGGCATCGTCCGGCGCAGATCTGCGCCATCGCTCCGCCGAGCGAGTGGCCGCAGAACCAGACGTTGCGAGTCTCGTCACGTAGTGACTCCTCGAGCTCCGGCCAGATGTCGTCGACCTCACGCTTGAACCCGCGGTGGACGCGCCCGACGGTCTCCGCAAGGTCGGTGAGCGCGTTGGCGTCGGCCTTCAAGTCGTTCCACTCGTTGGGCTCGGTTCCACGACAGACGATGACCACGTCGGTCTCGGTCTCGAGGTGATACGCCTGAGAGCCGTCGTGTTCGATATAGCGGACGTCGTCGAAGCCGACCCCGTCGAAGACCGGCGTCGCTTCTTCATCGGGCAGGTAGGAGAGCATCGAGATCTCGGCGAACAGCAGCGATCGCTTGAGTGTGTTGAGTCGGCCGATCGGGCCGTCGATCTTGGAAGCCACATCGATCTCGACTGCCTTCTTCGACGAGATCGGGTCCGGGTTCTTCCCGCCGCTGCGCTTGCTCATCGCATCGAAGATACCGAACGTCAGGCGCCGACGGCAGTGAGGCGTTGGTTGAGCTTCTTGAGGCTGACCGATTGCTTGGTGCCGATCGGCTGTGCGAACACCTGGACGCGGAGCTCTTCGAGAAGCCACCGGATCTCGGCAGCGTCGGAGGTCATTTCTCCCGCCGGCACGCGGTCGACGAACGAAGCGAAGCGATTCTCGAGCGGAACGACATCCGAGATTCGCACCAGGTCACGCTGCCCGTGGCCAGCCAGGTGTTCCAGTCGGTAGCTGATCCCTCGCACGTACCGCTCGATGTCCGCGAGCCGGTCGATGCCGTACACGCTGACGAAGCCGGTGCGCACCAATCGCCCGAGGTGCAGGTTGGCGTCGGTCACCGAGTCGTGCAACGCGGCAGCGCGAAGCCGAGCGAGATGTTCGTTGACCCGCGCCGCAGCTGCGACGACTTGGACCGCTCCGCCCAGCGCCTTCCCTGCACGATTCGGTGCTTTCGCCGTGATCTCGGCGCGCAGGTCGGCGAACTCGGCCATCGTCCACGGCAGGACGCCGTGTTCGCTCATGATCTGGTCGACCGCGGCCGCGATGCAGTCGTCGACGAGCGCGGTTGCGCCGATATCAGCACTGGCGAGCGCAAGGCGGCCCGCATTCGTGATCAGGCGTTCGACAGACGCCCTGCTCGGTGCCCCGTCGAGCAGCAGCAGGCGACGCACTCCCCCGCGCATCGCCCGTTGCTGGAGTTCGGGGGTGGTGACCACCCGGAGCGAGACGCTCTCGCCGACATCGAGCAGGGTGGGGTAGGCCTGCACGTCCATCGCCCGGTCGCTCGATGACACGACTCTGGCGATGTCGCCGAGCTCATCGTCCCATGACGTGATGCCACGTCGCTCTTCGACCGGCGCCGCTGCGGCGATCGAGTCGCGTACCGACCCGACCAGGTTCGCCTTGATGGCAGCGAGATCCGTACCGACGTCGTGGACATCTCCCTGATCGTCGGAAACGACGATGTTCAGGCGAAGGTGCGCTTCGAGGACCGATGGATCGAATGCCTCGGGGCCGATGCGAATCCCGGATACGTCCGAAGCCACGACCGCGAGGCGATCCACGAGGCGACCGGTCGGCGTGCCCAATCGATTCAGCACCTTGTCGACCGTCTCCGCGAACGGGATGAGCTCGCGGCGGATCGCCTTCGGGAGCGACCGCATCAGTTGTTCGACCACGGCGTCGCGGTGACCGGGTACCTGCCAGTCGAACCCGTCGTGGGTGATCTGGTTCAGACCGTTCAGTGGAAGGTGGATCGTGACGCCATCGAGAGGTTCGCCAGGCGCATAGCGGTACGTGAGCGGCAACTCGATATCGCCTTGGCGCCACACATCCGGAAATTGGTCGTAGCCGCCACGTCCACCGCCGACCAGCTCTTGCACGACGTCGCCGGTCAGGTCGAGCTGTTGGGGATCGCGTTTGCGGGCACCCTTCCACCACCGGTCGAAGTGCTGCGTGCTCGTGACGTCGGCACCGATGCGTTCGTCGTAGAACGCAAAGAGCGCGTCGTCATCGATGTGTTCGACGCCGCGTGTTCGATCGCCGAGCGCGGTGAGGCCGTCGAGGACTGCGTCGTTGTGTGCCAAGAACTTCTGACGCTCTCGCCACGCTGCGGCGACCTGGTCACCCGAGTTGGCCACGCGCTTGTTGCCCGACTCGGGCCCTTCGACGAACGCCTTCGTGATGAACCACGCCCGGGCCGCTTCGGGGTCAACCCGGTCGAGCCCGATCACTCGGTCGCTGACCAGCGGCATACCGAAGAGCGTCACCGACTCGGTCACGACGGCGCGGCCACCCTTCGGGTCCCAGCGCTGCTGGCCGTACGACTTCTTCACCAGATGGGCGCCCGCCTTCTCCGCCCACCGGGGATCGATCTCGGCGACGCGTCGTGCGTAGATCTGGTTGGTCTCGACGAGTTCGGCCGCCATGACCCAGTCAACCGGCTTGCGCCCGAGTGCCGAACCGGAGGCGATGACGAACTGTGCCTGGCGGGCGCCCTGATAGGTCCGCGTCTGACGGTCGTAGGTGCCGATCTGGCTCAGCAACCCGGCGAGCAAGGCCTGGTGCACGTGGTCGGGGTGCCCCTCCTCCGTGCCGGCCTTGATGCCCATGTCGGCAGCGACCCGCTTCAGCTGACGGTGCAGATCGACCCACTCACGCACGCGTAGGTAGTGGATGAACTCTTCGCGACACATCCGACGAAACGCATTGCCGGAGAGCTCGCGCTGTTTCACTCGAAGGTGATCCCACAGCGACACGATCGACAGCAGATCGGAACCCTTCACCTTGAAGCGGTTGTGGAACTCGTTGGCTTTCTCCTTCTTGTCCGCCGGTCGTTCGCGCACGTCCTGCATCGACAGGGCAGCCACGATCACCAACACCTCACGGACGCAGTTGCGTTGGTCGGCCTCGATCAGCATGCGAGCGAGGCGCGGGTCAGCGGGGATGCGGGCGAGATGCCGGCCGAGCTTGGTCAGCCGTACCCCCTCACGCTTGCGGTCGGCAATGGAGATCGCACCGAGTTCTTCGAGGAGCGCTTCGCCGTCGCGTATCGAGCGGTGGTCGGGCGATTCGACGAACGGGAAACGAGCGAGGTCGCCGAGTCCGATGTTCGCCATCTGCAAGATGACCGACGCGAGGTTGGTCCGCAGGATCTCGGGCTCGGTGAAGTCTGGACGCGCCTCGAAATTCTCCTCCGAGTACAAGCGGATGCAGATACCTGCCGCCACTCGGCCGCAGCGTCCGGATCGCTGGTTTGCCGACGCCTGAGACACCTCTTCGATCGGCAGGCGCTGAACTTTCAGCCGACGTGAGTACCGGGAGATGCGGGCCGTTCCGGCGTCGACGACGTAGCGGACGCCCGGCACGGTGATCGACGTCTCGGCGACGTTGGTCGCAAGCACGATGCGGCGACCCTTGTGCGGCTTCCAGATTCGTTGCTGCTCTGCGGAGGACAGCCGGGCGTACAGCGGGAGCACTTCGACCCCGCGCAGCGTGCGGTGCTGGTCCGAGGCGGTCTTGAGTGCGTCAGCCGTATCGAGGATCTCGCGTTCACCGGAGAGGAACACGAGGATGTCACCGTCGCCAGCTTCGGCCAGTTCGCCGCACGCATCCACGATGGCGTCGACCTGGTTGCGCTGGTCGCGAGCACCGGTCCGGGCAGGCTTCGGTGTGCGGTCGTCTGCGTCGGGGTCCGGCGGCTCTTCTTCCCCGTACGGTCGGTAGCGAACCTCGACCGGGTACGTCCGACCCGACACCGAGATGATGGGCGCCGGAACGGGCCCACCATCGCCTCGCTCGGGGTCGAGCGTGGCGAAGTGCGTCGCGAAGCGTTCCGTATCGATGGTGGCCGAAGTGATGATCACCTTGAGGTCTGGTCGCTTGGGCAGGAGTTGTTTGAGGTAGCCGAGGATGAAGTCGATGTTCAGGCTGCGCTCGTGTGCCTCGTCGATGATCAGCGTGTCGTATCGGCTGAGCATGCGGTCACGCTGGATCTCCGCGAGCAAGATCCCGTCGGTCATCACTCGAATGAGCGTGCCATCGCCGATGTTGTCGCTGAAGCGAACGGAATAGCCGACGTCTTTGCCGATCTCGGTCGTGAGTTCGTCGGCGACTCGCTCCGCGATGGTGCGAGCGGCAACGCGCCGTGGCTGCGTGTGACCGATCACGCCGGCGACGCCGCGACCCGCCTCGATGCACAGCTTCGGAATCTGGGTGCTCTTGCCCGAGCCGGTCTCACCGGCGACGATCACGACCTGGTTGTCGCGGATGACGTCGAGCAGCTCTTGGCGTCGCTCGGTGATCGGCAACGAGGCCGGGTAGTTGAGGCGGTCGTGCTCGAGAATCGCCGCGGCAGCGGTCGCGCGGGCGTCGACACCACGTTGCGTGCGCTGCTCGGGCCGATTCACCAGAACAGGATGGCCCGCCGCGACGAATTCGACTCCCGCAACGCCTCACGGCAGGTCAACGGTTGGGGCACCGTCGATGAACGCAGCATGACGAAGGGGCCGGCGCTCTTGCGTCGGTCGCGGTGTGAACGTAGGTTCGTCTCCGGATCGATCGATCCCTGCGGGTTGCGGGCGAGAACCACGGAGTCCCCCCATGACCACCCTGCTGGATCGCCGCACACCTGTGCGTGCAGCACGTTCGCACCGACCCATCCGCACTCGTCGCAGCGTTGTCGCAGCGGTTGTCGCTGCAGCACTCGTGGTGTCCGCACCCGGAACCGCGATTGCTGACGACGCCGCCGAACGAGCTGAGAGTGAAGCCGACTATGAGCGCTTCGGCGGGGCGGTCGCGTACGGCGTGGTCCAGGCCGACGGGACGCGCACGACGTCCGCTGCGGTGATCACGGCCACGATCATCGCCGAGGCGAGCGACCGCAACATCGGATCGACCGCCAACTCCAACATCATCCCGCCGGGGTTCTACGACCTCGGGACCAACCGGTCGCGCGGGCACGTCATCGGGAGACAGCTCGGCGGCTCCGGTGATGTCGAAGCAAACCTCGTCGCGCAGTTCCAGAATCGTTCCAACTCGCCGGTCATGAGCACGTGCGAAGGCAACATCGCGGACTACCTCCGCGATGGACTCGCAGTCGGCGACGACCTGTACTACCAGGTGCAACCGGTGTACGACTTGTCGGTGCAGGAGTACCCCACTGCGTTGTGGCTGTACGCCTCCGACAACGGATCGGTGTTGGTCAACATGTTGATCGACAACACGCCCGAAGGCGATGTGACCTACGGGTCAGGCAATGTCATCTGCTGAGTCGACGTCGGGAATCGAGTCACTGCTGGAGTTGATTCCGCCGACGAATGCTGTCGACGCCCGGTCGTCAGACGAGTGGGCCGGCGTCATCGCTGCGACCGGCCCGCTCCCGCCTGACTACACAGCGTTCATCGATCGGTACGGCTTCGTGCGACTTGACGATTTCTTGATGATCTACAGCCCGTTCGCCCCACCGGGGCCGGGGAACCTGATCGATCAGATGGCGATCGACCTGGACGCGTACCGAACACTTCGCCTGGGACACGAAGACGAGATGCCGCTGCCACCGCTCCCCGAGCCGGGCGGACTGCTTCCGCTCGGCCGCTCCGACAACGGTGACGTGCTGTTCTGGCTGACCGGTGGCGACGATCCCTGGCCGATCATCGTGATCGGTGAAGGGGATCGCCGCCACACACGGCTCGATCTGACTCTGGTCGAACTCCTTCGTCGACTGGTCACCTCCGAGGTCGTGCTCGACGTGTTCCCGAGCTCGTTTCCACGAGGGCCGTCGCAGTTCGTACCGGCGATCTGACGGTCAGGCGTCGATGCGCTCGCGCTGCACCATCGGTTCAGAAGCGGTGGCCGCCCGCTCCAAACCGAGTGCTGTGTCAGCCGAGATCGCGCCAGGGCCGGTGGCGACGAGCGAGGCAAGGCCGGCGATGTAGGCAATGTCGGTCTCGTAGCCGCCGAGCACGCCCATTTCGAACTTCACGAAGACCATCGCTCCAATGAGGATGCCGATCATGCCGAGCGCGACATAGCGGGTACCGATGCCCATGATCAGCGCGATACCGCCAACGACCTCGAACACGGCGACGAATGTTGCGGAGATGTCGGGCAGTGGGACGCCCCAGCCCTCGAAAGCGCCGCCGACATTGTCGAGGCCGGTGTCGAATTTGTCGATGCCGTGAGCGATCAACAAGAAGCCGAGCGCAACGCGAACGAGGAGTGGAGCGTAGGGACGCAGCGCGTCGAGGAAAGTAGTGGGACGGGGCATGTTGATCTCCGAGTGTGGAAGTTGGGGGTGAGGTTCCCGTCCGCCCGCTTCGCCCATCTCACCTGATTCCCCGCGCGCCAACACCGCACGACGCCGTTGTTCTCTGTCCGTTGCGTGGTTGTTTCGTTCAGTCGTCTGAGAGCGCCTGCTTGAGGAGCTTCACGAACTCATCCGCGTGTGTATTCCGCCGACCCCGGTTCGGGAAGTACGCATTGATCCGCCCCGCGTGCGGGATGGTGATGTCCGGAACACGGACCAGCGTCCCGGCGGCGATTCGAGAACGAACCGACCGTTCCCAGCCGAGCGCGATGCCACCATCTCGCTCGGCGACGTCGAGACACATCTGGTACGAGTTGAAGACGACGGACTTGACCTGGCCCGGCTCACCGACGAGCGCCGACGCCAGCACGTCCTGCCAGGTGGTCCAACCGGGGTCGACGTAGTCGACGTGCAACAACGAGAACAGCGCGAGATCAGCAGGAGTGGGCGGGGTTGGCAGCTGCTTGGCCAACGCAGGCGAGCAGACCGGGAACACCGCCTCGTCGGCGATGAACTCGACGTCGAACGACGCCGACTCGCTCGGCCCGTAGGTGAGCGCGACGTCGAAGGGCTCATCCGTCGAGGCGACGAGGTCGTTGGAGGCGAGGACCCGGATGTTCACGTCTGGATGCGAGCGTTGGAACTCGCCGAGGATCGGAGCGACGGTCGCTGTCGCAAGCGACAGGCTCGTCAGGATCGTGACTGCGTCCTCCATCTGCGATCTCTTGCGGATCAAGTCGGCCGTCGTCGAGAGTTCGCTGAGCGACAGGCGGACCGAGGCGGCGAGCAACTCACCGTCTTCGGTCGGCGTCACGTCGTAGCGGTGCCGCTCGAACAAGCTGACGCCAAGGTCCGTTTCGAGCTCGCGGATACGCCGACTGACCGTCGCCTGCGACTGATGCAGTTCCTTGGCCGCCCGCGTGAAGTTGCCATGGCGGTACGCCGCTTCGAAGGGCACGAGCGTGGCGAGGGGTGGAAGGAGTTGTTCGAACTCAGACATACGTATTCCGGATGTCTTGTGCCAGAGAACGTGCACCTGGAAGCATAAAGGTGAGCTTACGCTTGTCGATACACAAGTACCTCGTACACCCGCGAGCACTCATTGGAGGCCCACAATGGCAATCGTCAGCACTCTTCTCAAGCAAGGTCGCCATGGAGCGGCGCACGGACGCCGGACCGGTTCGGTCCGACCTCTCGCATGGATTCGCCACCACGGCGGCGCCATGACCCTGCCGAGCCAGCAGGCCGTCGACGCGATCTCACACTCGCCCGACTTTCCTCGCCACTGAGCGCTCAGCGGGCAATCCGCGCCTCACGACGCGTTGACGTGCTCCGCTGCCCGCCGACACGCGAGCACGACACCAGGGTCAGCCACTTCGATCCCATCGAGTTCGTCCAGCGCGAACCAGCGCAGAGTGTCGTGCTCTTCGGGCGCGGCGTTGACCACGTCGCCTGACCACGCCCCCACCGCCCAGACTTCGATATCGAGGTCGCGGTTCGGGGCGTGCCGGAGAACGCGCACCGCGTCGTTGACGTCGACCTCGACTCCTAGTTCCTCGCGCAGCTCGCGAACGAGGGCGTCGAGTCTCGGTTCGCCGCGTTCGACGTGGCCACCAGGGAGGTCCCAGACGTTCGGATACCACTTGCGTTCGGGGTGTCGATGACAGAGGAGCACCCGGTCGCCTCGAACGAGCACCGCCGCCACGACCTGATGCCGCGCCGCGAGCAGGTCGGTCGTGATGTCGACGTGACCGGCGTGCTGAAACAACTCCTCGACCACGTGCAGCACGATCGCGCCAGTCGTCCACGGCCATCGGCGAGACGACGCAGTCACCGCCTCCAGGTGAGCCGACACGGGTTCGCTCGTCTGCGTCACATCGCGAAGCAACCCCGGGAGTCGAGCACGGAATCCGTCGACTTTGTGCTCGAGATCGGCGAGGGTTCCCGCCGACTCGAATTCGGACGTTCGATCTCGTGTCGTGGGGTTACCCAGCACCACATGGTCGAGCCACCAGTCCGCTACGCCGAGGCAATGGGTCACCAGCCCGAATACCGAGTTCGAATCTTCGAGCTCCGGGCGATCACTCACCTTCGGGCCGAGCGTGTCTGCGTTCGCCATCATCTGGTCGAGTGCGAGTTCGATGAACGCACGGGCTTCGTCAGATCCCAAAACGACCACGTCGCGACCCTAGGCCGACTGACAAGATCGTTCGATGGCGAACTCGCGAAGATGGGCTGCTCCCACGTTGGAGAGCGAGCTCGTGACGCTGCGACAACTCGACGAAGGCGACGCCGACGACGTATGGGAGATGGTGCACGACGCCGAAGGCAAGGATCTGACCGCGACCACCCAGACATTCACCCGAGCGCAGATCGACGAATGGTGCCGCTCACGACCTGGGCAGCCGGAACGTCTGGATCTCGCGATCGTCGACAACAACACGGGAGACTTCGTGGGCGAGGCGGTGCTCAACGAGTTCGACGCCGAATCCAACTCGTGCAGCTTTCGGATCTCGCTACGCGGACCAAGGTGGTTCGGCCGTGGCTTCGGTACCGACGCAACGCGACTCATCGTGGCCCACGGCCTCGACAACATGGGCCTGTCGTTCATCTCGCTCGAAGTCCTCGACCGCAACCCGCGGGCCCGTGCCGTGTACGAGAACGTCGGCTTCACGACCATTCGCGAGTTCGTCGAGGACGACGAGTCGTGGATCGAGATGCGCATCGGTCGCTGACTCCCGAGCACCTGGCAGCGCTTCTGCCGTTGGCTGAGCACGCCCGGCTCAGCGCTAGGTTCCATCTCGATGCAGTACCGGTACCGGGTGATGGTGGTGTACATCGTCGGGCTGTTCATGACGATCATCGACGGCACGATCGTGAACGTCGCGCTTCCCACACTCGCCCGCGAGTTCGACGTGTCGTCGACGGATATCGAGTGGGTCTCGGTCGCCTATCTGCTGGCGCTGGCGGCGACGATCCCCGCCGCCGGGTGGCTGGGCGACCGCTTCGG
>CALIOL010000200.1 GCA_938044705.1 uncultured Ilumatobacter sp.
AGGCGGATCGTGATCCAACCCTCGATCGTCACGGATGCGTCCAGCGTCATGGGCTCCAGAGCATCGAGCACGTGCTGATGGCGAGCAGCGAGGATCCCGCTGATGACGAGTGCACCGCCCGGGGCGACGCTTCGCACGAGGTCGGGAGCCAGAGAGATCAAGACCGGAGCAAGGATGTTCGCAACGACGACATCGAAACGCTCGTCGAGATCGGTAAGCGGTGCCGTGTCGACCTCGACCAGACCGTCGACGCCGTTCAACACCGCGTTGTGTCGCGTTGCCGACACAGCGGCATCGGAAACGTCGATCGCCCGGACCCGGGTGACGTCGTGCTGCGCTGCGAGGATCGCCAAGACACCCGTCCCGCAGCCGACGTCGAGGACCGAGCCGATCGGCTGCGGGCCGCGGAGCAGCTCGGCGAGGAGCTGCATCGACCCCATCGTCGTCGGATGGTCGCCGAGACCGAATGCGCTCCCCGGTTCGACGAACGTGACGTGGTCCGCGGGGCGAACTTCGTGATGGTTGGGAGTCCACGCCGGAACCATCACCATGTCGTCCCGGTAGCGGACGGGGCGCGCATGTTCTCGCCAGTCTTGGCTCGGAGCAGTCGACACCTGCTCGACGCGCCACTCCCAACCCGGTTCGAAGCTGGCGACGGCTCGATCGATCGCATCCTGGTCGTTGCCGACCGACGACACGACGTCGACGACATCGTCGGTCACGTCGACTTCGCTCACGGCACGGACACCCAACTGCCAGAACCGGTCACTGACGAGCTCGACGTGTGAGCGTTCGACCCGCACCGCGATCATCCGTTGATCTCCGTCGAGGTCCAGCTCGTCGGTGTTGAGCCCGTCCGTCGGTGGCGGTTCGGCGTTCGCTCCAGAAGTCACACCAGCGGCCACGGGTAGCGGCGGCCGGTCGGATCGGTGGGGAAGCGACGTTCCTTCACCATCCACGTAGCGCGACCCTGAATGGCTTCGACCTCGTCGTCGGACAGCAGCGAAGCGACGTTCAGGGGAACGGCACCGATGAGTCGATTCGCACCGTCGATCACGTGCTCCGGGAGTTCCTCGTCGCCGAATTCCCAGATCACCGTGCGCAGCTTGTACTCGGGTGCGAAGCAGAGACCGTGATCGATCGCCCACACGGTGGCAGCGTCTTCACCGCGCTCGGGCACGAGCAGGCAGTGGCCGCTCTTGCGGTCGGTGTTGTTGGCGAGGATGTCGAGCGCGGCGATGTCGCGAAGGCGATCGTGGAGTTCGGGCATCGACTCGTAGATGGTGAAGAAGTGCTCGCTGTGGTCGGCCACGGCGAACCATTGGAACGAACCTTCGCCGACGGGACCGTCTCGCAGCACCGTCGGCGGGACCACGCCTAACCCGAGGAACTCGCTCAGCAGATAGGTCGCCACCTCTCGACGGTGCAAGCCCGGCTCGAAGTCCCACAGCGGGCGCTCGCCGCGCATCGGCTTGTAGATCGCCGGGTGTGACTTGCCCTCGTGGTTGACGTGAACCAGGAACGTCGCATTCGAGCTGTACGGCATCCGCCCTTCGACCTCGACCTCGCCACGCAGCAAGTGTTCGATCGGGTCGGCGACGGCATCGACGCGGAGTTCGACACCTTGAGGCTCTTCGTGAATGTCTTCGCGGCCCTCGTCGTCTGCGACGTCGTGCTCCACGGCGTTCAGTTCATCCTCGGGCACGCGTGCCCGTCCGGATCCATGGGGGCCGAGCACCACTGGCACTCAGCGCGACCCGACTCGATGACCTGGCCAGCATGTTTGGTGAACGCCGCAGCTTGACCCCGCGTGATGTAGATGCGGATGTGGCCGCGGGCTTCTTCGTCGAGCATCTCTCCTTGGTCGTCGACTTCGCCGACCTCTTCCAGCTGGAGGAGCACACGATCGTTCGACCGGTCGTAACCGAGTCCGATCGGTCCGAGCACGAAGACCGGATCGACCGGGTCGGACATCTCCATTGCGCCCTGAATCGGACGATCCTGGGCAGGCGGGAGGTCTGCGAGCACCTTGTCCAGGTAGTCCGAGATCGCGGCAGCCTGCTGCTTCTCACACTTGACAGCGAGTCGGGTGCCGTCGGCGCGGATCTGGAGGAAGAACGTGCGAGCGCCAGGGCGACCCTGGGTACCGACGGTGAACTTGTCGACCTCGTCGAACTCGTGGAAGACGCTCATCAGGCCGGCTTGAGTTCGGTCAGTGGCCGTCCTGTCGAGTTGACCGCCAAGACGATGGGGCCACCGGCGTGCCAGGTGAGCGCACTGACCGACGCCGGGCTGATCACGATGCGCTGGAAGAGATCGATGTGCGTGCCGAGGGCGTGCGCGACGGCGGCCTTGATCGTGTCCGCATGAGAGACGCATACGATCGTGCCGCCAGGGTGTGCCTGGCGGAGCCGGTCGAGGGCGGAGACCATCCGCGTCTGCATCTCGGTGAAGCTCTCGCCGTTCGGAAAGCGGAAGGTCGACGGTGCGCGCTGCACGGTCTGCCATTCCGGCAACTTGTTGAGCTTCTTGAGTTCCTTGCCCGTCCAGTCACCGAAGTCGCATTCGAACAGACCCCGGTCGATCTTCGTCTTCAGGCCCAATGCCTTCGAAATCGGCGCAGCGGTCTCCTTCGCGCGTTCGAGCGGCGACGAATAGACCGCATCGACCTTGCCGAGTTCCGCGATCCGGTCGGCTGCGATCTGAGCTTGACGGTGGCCTTCATCGGCCAGGTGAAGGCCCTTGGCGCGGCCGGGCAGGACCTTGCCGGTGGTCGGCGTCTGCCCGTGACGCACGAGCAGCACGGTGGTCGGGGCTGTCCCGGAGGCCTTCTTGCGGGCCGAGGCCTTGCGTGCGGCGGTCTTCTTGGAAGCGGGGGTCGTCTTGGTCATGTCCGCCAACGAATCTACTGTCGGTCCGCGTGGAGTCGCTCGTCGGGCCCGGATCCGAATTGCATCGTGAGATCGTGAACTGCGAGGCATGCCCGCGGCTTGTCGAGTGGCGGGAACGAGTCGCGGTCGAGAAGCGGGCTGCGTACCGCGACGAGGTCTACTGGGGGCGCCCGATCACCGGGTTCGGCGATGCGGACGCACGCATCGTCGTCCTCGGTCTTGCGCCCGCTGCACACGGAGCCAACCGGACGGGGCGGATGTTCACCGGAGACCGCAGCGGCGACTGGCTGTTCCGGGCGATGCATCGGGCCGGTTTGGCCAACCAGGCCGAGTCCGTGAGCGCCGCCGACGGCCTCGAGCTGACCGATGCGTGGGTCACCTCCGCAGTGAAGTGCGCCCCACCCGACAACAAGCCGGCACCTGCCGAGCGTGACGCCTGCAGTCCGTTTCTGCAACGCGAGTTGGCTGGGTTGGCACAAGCGACGGTGATCGTGTGCCTCGGCACGTTCGGGTTCGACGCAGCGCTCCGTCACTTCGGCGTGCGACCAAAACCGAAGTTCGGTCATGGCGTCGAGGTCGAGCTGGCGGATGGCCCGACCTTGCTCGGCTGCTACCACGTGAGCCAGCAGAACACGTTCACCGGTCGGCTCACCGAGCCGATGCTCGACGCGGTGTTCGCGAGAGCGAAAGCGCTCGCTTCGACCGACGCGTCAACAGGTGAGTGACTCCCCGCCGAATGCGATGACCTCACCGTCGTCGGAGAGATAGCTACCCGAGCGCGAGGTCGGGTTGATCGAGGCGGGATCGGCGCCGGGAACCGTCGAGACCACGTTGGTGATCAATGATGCGTCTTGGTTCTGGGTTGGAAGGTCGTTCGACACGGCGTTGGGCAAGTCGACGACGTCGCCGATCAGGTCGCCGATCGAAATGCCGTGTTCTGTCGAAAGTCCAGTCGTTCGTGTCGGGCTGGGTACGTCCACCTCGGGGAGGATGAACATCATCAGTTCCCGGTCGCCGACGTTCCAGAAGTGGAAGTAGGTGCCGGAACCGAGGCCCCAGAAGCCCATCGACAGGTCGCCCCACCAGATCTCGCGATAGTTCGTGAGCCCAGCGCACGGTATGTAGACCGTGTTCACGTCGATCCAGCCGGTGTCGTGGTCGGGTGGGCCGAGGCGATCGTTCACGACCGGGAGGACCTCGTCGGGTCCCGTGCCTCGACCCGGCACGAACCCGAAGATCGCACCTGCAGCGATCGTGATGCCATCCGGGTCGAGCTGGACGAGCGGCATGGCCGGGTCACCCGTGTTGGCCGAGGTCGTTGTCTCGGCCGGAGTTGTCTCGGTCGTGGGTGTCGGGGCAGCGGTGGTCGCCGAGGGTCTCACGTCGTTCGCGCTCCCACCGGCGTTGGACAAGACGGCCGCCCCGAGGGCCACGACGACGAGCAGCGATGCAGCCATGAGCAGCAACCTGCGCGCCGACGTCGACCGATTGCTTCGGTCGACGAGCTCGACGACGCCGAGGCGGTCCGCGTAGCGCTGCACCGTCGCAACCGACGGCGGTGGCGGTGCAGCGTCGACTCGATGTCGGACCATCTCGGAGATCTG
>CALIOL010000201.1 GCA_938044705.1 uncultured Ilumatobacter sp.
TCCAACTCGAGGATCCATCCGGTGATATCATCGAGAAAATACCGGTCGTGGGTTACGATCAGGATTGTGCCTTTATAGTCAATAAGATGCTGTTGCAGCCATGCGATTGTTTCCGCATCGAGATGGTTGGTCGGCTCGTCGAGCACGAGCAGGTTCGCACCGTTGGCCATCAGCACCGCCATCGCCGCACGCGTACGCTCCCCAGGCGACAGGGTGGTCCCGGGCCGAACGAGCTGATCGGGGCCGAGTCGGAACTTTGCGAGCATCGTTCGCGCAGGTCCGACGCCGAGCGCGGTCGCGCGGCAGAACGCGGCGAGCAGCCCCTCGCTGCCCACCAGACCATCTCGCGCCTGTTCGATCTCGCCGACAACCACCGAGGCACCCAACCTGGCACTGCCGGCCGACGGCGCCCGCCGCTCCAACAACAGATCGAGCAGTGTCGACTTGCCTGATCCGTTCGGGCCGACGATCGCGACGCGATCACCGAAGGCCACGTCGAGGTCGACCGGGCCGAGACGGAAGCCCCCTCGCTCCACGATCGCACCGTTCGCTGTCGCCACGATGTCTCCAGACCGGCTGACTGTCGGAATCGAGTACTGGAGTTCCCACGGGGTACGTGGCTCGTCGACTTCCTCGAGCCGTTCGAGCGCGCGATCCGTCTGTGCCGCACGACCAGCGAGTTGCTCGGTTTGGTTCATCTTGAAATTGCGGATGAATTTGTCCGACTCGTCCGACTTGCGGACGCGAGCAGCACCCTGACTCGCCCATTCGCGTTCTCGTTGCCCACGATCGACCAGGGCTTGACGTTGCGCGTCGTACTCGTCGTACCGCTGCTGCGCATGCATCCGAGCCACTTCACGCTCTTCGAGAAACGATGCCCAACCTCCCGAGAACCAGGAGACGCGTCGAGAATGGTGATCGATTTCGACGACGTCGGTGACCGTGCGCTCGAGGAACGAACGGTCGTGACTGACGAGCGCAACGGGAGCCGCGAGGCTCGTCACCCATCGCTCGAGACGGTCGAGCCCGTCGAGGTCCAGGTCGTTGGTCGGTTCATCGAGCAGCACGACGTCGAAACGCGACAACAACAGCGAGGCCAGCGACACGCGTGCGGCCTCACCGCCGGAGAGCGTCGCGGTTGGTTGCGAGCGAACCCGTTCGGAGAGCGACAGTTCGGCGAAGACCTGTCCGGCGCGAGCGTCGAAGTCAGCCGCACCGAGCGACAGCCACGCCTCGAGTGCCTCGCTGTAGAGATCGTCGCTCCCCGCCAGACCATCGGCGAGCGCCTGCGTGGCGGCGTCGAGCGCCACCTGAGCGTCAGCCACCCCGGTGCGCCGAGCGAGAAACGCGTCGACGGTCTCGCCCGGTCGGCGATCGGGTTCTTGAGGGAGGTACCCGACAGTGGCCGACGGTGGCGTCCGAACGACCGTTCCGTCGATCACCGTCGTCGCGTCGGCCAGACGGTCGGCGAGTGCCTGCAACAGCGTCGATTTGCCGATGCCATTCGGGCCGATGACGCCGACACGGTGGCCTGGCGAGAGCGTGATGTCGACGTGTGACAGGACGTCGACGGGCCCGCGCGTCACCGTGAGGTCGTGGGCAGAAAGAGAAGCGGACATGAGGTCTCCCGAGCGGCTGGCAGAGCCAGGTGGTGAACGATGGACGTCACTGCTGCTTCATGGCCTTCGACAGTAGTCTCGACGTTCCGCTCGCGCTCTGCCGGATTCCGGTCGGGCGGCCAAAACCTCGCTTCCCCTCCCCCGACTCCCCCTCCATTCGTGTCAACGATCACTCTCCGTCCGTGGCAGCGCGCCGCATTCGATCTGTTCATGGCAGGCGGTCGTCCTCACCCGGAAACAGGCGAGATCGCCGCTGACTTCCTGACCGTGGCGACCCCTGGCGCCGGCAAGACGACGTTTGCGCTGGCCTGCGCGAGAGCCACACTCGCCGAAGAGAACCGGCCGCTGCTCGTCGTTGCTCCGACCAGCCACCTGAAGACGCAGTGGTCCTTGGCAGCGCACCGGATGGGCCTGCAACTGGACCCCAACTGGTCGCCCGGCGACGGGCTCGCTCGCGACGTCCACGGCTTGGTGACCACCTACCAGCAGATCGCAACCGGCGCCGCCGCCTCGAAACTCGCAGGGTTGTCCGCCGATGGCTTCGTGATCCTCGACGAGGTCCACCACGCCGGCCACGAAAAGGCCTGGGGCGACGGCATCCGCAAAGCGTTTGCGCTCGCTCACCGGCGCCTCTCCCTGTCGGGCACACCGTTTCGCAGCGACGCGGCCCAGATCCCGTTCGTTCGCTACGACGCAACCGGAGAAGGCGAGCTTGCTCACGCCGACTACACCTACGGCTACGCCGACGCGCTTCGCGATGGCGGCGTCGTGCGACCCGTCTACTTCCCACGCGTCGACGGCGAGATGGAATGGACCACCGCCGCAGGCGACACGCTGTCTGCGTCGTTCCAGGACGAGCTGACCAAAGACCAGGGCGCCATGCGGCTCCGAACGGCGCTGAGCCTCGAAGGGGAATGGATGCCGTCGGTGCTCGCGAAGGCAGTCGATCAACTCCGGACGCTGCGCACCGCACCGGTCGAGCAGGGCGGGCAGCCTGATGCGGGTGGGTTGGTGATCGCCACCGATCAGGAGCACGCGCAAGGGATCGCTCGACTCCTTCGCGACCGGTTCCAGGTACCGGCCGATGTCGTCGTGAGCGACGACCCCGGAGCGTCGAAGAAGATCGAGGAGTTCTCGAACAACGACCGGCCGTGGATGGTGTCGGTGCGCATGGTGTCCGAAGGTGTCGACATCCCCCGCCTCCGGGTCGGCGTGTTCTCCACCACCACCTCGACCGAGCTGTTCTTCCGCCAGGCGATCGGTCGCTTCGTCCGCTGGCAGGCGGGACGCTCCAATCAGAAGGCCTACGTCTACATTCCCGACGACCCACGACTTCGCGCCCACGCGTTCTCGATCGCCGAGGCGCGACGCCATGTCTTGCGACCCGTCGGGGCCAACGACGAGGACGACTTCCAGGAGGACGGCGGGCTGGACGACCAGAAGGTCGCCGATGACGCGGAACAGCTCGCGTTGTTCTCGGAGTTCGCGGTGTTGCGTGCCGACGCAACCGACATCTCCGTGCATACCGTCGGAGCGGACGGCGCAGTGATCGCCAGCGACGGGAGCGAGACACACTTCGAGCCGACCTACGACACCGGTCAGACACCCGCCTTTGATGACGAGCCGAACCCTCCGACGCCGTTCTTCGCCAGCGACCCGGAGCTGCTGCTCGATCTCCCCGACATCCCGACCGCGGCCGGGCTCGTGCCATCGGGTTCGCTCAGCGTCGCCGAGCAGAAGGACGACCTCCGCACCCGCAACGCCCACGTCGCTAAACGACTGGTCGATGTGACGGGTTGGGGCCACGCGAAGGTCCAAGCCGAGATGAACAACATCGCCGGTGTGCGCAGCGTTGCGAGCGCCACCAACGAACAGCTCGCTCGCCGGCTCCGCTACAGCGAGTCGTGGCTGCGCAAGCTGCTGAGGTGACCAACCCGCCTCTCGCCGCACGGACCGAGCTCCAGCCGGTTTGGTATTGATAGGCTGGCCTTATGCCCGCCGCCGGAGAGCACCATCCCGCCTTCGAGGAGTACTGCGAGTGCATTTTCGAGTTGCGTGAAGATGACCTCGAAGTCATTCAGGCGCGCATCGCCGAACGCCTCCAGGTCAGTCGTCCAGCGGTCAGCGAGATGATGAAGCGGCTCGAAGCCGAAGGCTTGATCACCTCCAAAGGCGGCATCAAGCTCACCGAAGCAGGCCGAACGCTCGGCGAGTCGGTGGTTCGCAAACATCGTGTCGCTGAAGTCTTCCTCACGGACGTGCTGAAGCTGTCGTGGGCCGAAGCTCACCACGAGGCCGGCAAGTGGGAACACGTCATGAGCGACTCGGTCGAAAAGGCAATGATCAACATGCTCGGCGACCCGACCACCTGCCCGCACGGCAACCCGATTCCCGGGTCCGACTACGTGGCACCCGACTCCGAGCCGCTGTCGGAGATCGAGGTCGGCGGTGGTTTCACCGTGAGACGCATCACCGAGGAGCTCGAGTTCGAGCCGGGCTTGCTCGAATATCTCGAGGAATCGTCGATCCAGCCGGGCAACACCGGGACGGTCACCGCATCATCGCCCGACGGCACGTTGACCATCGAGATCGACGGACGCCACGTCGGAGTCGGCGCGTTCGCGAGCGAGCGCATTCTCGTCACCGTATGACCGCTGGCTTCACGCCACACGTGGCAGCCTGATTCGAATGAGCGCACGCACACCCCGACCACGCACATCGCTCGTAGCAGCCACTGCCGCTGCGCTGATCGTTGCTGGCTGCGGGACCACCACCGTCAACGAGACGGGCAATGATGGCCTCGAACTCGCCGAATCTGACACGAGCCCGCTCGACGACGGCGAGATCGTCGACGCATCCACACCCGAGACCACGATCCCCATCGAGGGCTCCGCCGCCGATCTGCTCCCTGAAATCGGTATCGACATGAGCCGTCTCAGCGCAGCGATCAACGGTGACGGCGACGAAGACGCGACCCTTGCCAGGATCGAAGGCAATTGGGCAGCGATTCAGGCCGAAGTCCAGACGACACACCCCGAGCTGGTGAACAGCATCCAGGCCACCGTCGACATGGCCCGCACGGCAGTCGAGGCGAATCGGCCCGCCGACGCTGACAAGGCGTTCAGTCTGCTGAATACGCTGGTCGACGCGTTCACCGGCGACAGCTGACGTAGCTCGGCCCACTGGTCGAGTCGTCGCACGCAGCGAGACGGACGTCTGACGGTCCGAATCGGTTGCCACGAACATGTCACCCAGAAATCTGTCAACTCGCCGACACCGCAGTTGGTCTGCTGGCAATACTGGGACACGTGGAACGGACGGGCGCGGTGGCGGTGACTTCGATGCTGCTTGCTGCAACCCTGCTCGTCATCAGTGGGGTGACCACGTCTGCCGCAGTCGACGAGAGAGCTCCGAGCGCGCACCTGACCGCTGGCCGATCGTCGTACGAGCGTGTCGACGCAACGTACATTGCGGACACGTTCTGCCTACCTGACCTGTCGGTCGAGTCGCTGGGCCGAATGTTCGATGCCGAACCAGGCGGGATCATCGGTGCCGACTACCCGCGA
The DNA here is from genome assembly GCA_938044705.1 of uncultured Ilumatobacter sp. Taxonomy (GTDB): domain Bacteria; phylum Actinomycetota; class Acidimicrobiia; order Acidimicrobiales; family Ilumatobacteraceae; genus Ilumatobacter_A. The sequence continues at coordinate 5,186 of CALIOL010000201.1, forward strand.
ACGCTGCAGCTCCCGAACGGCAACGTGCTGTGGACCTTCCAAGACGCCCGCGTTCGCACGCCGAACGGGGCTCGATACGTCCACAACATCGGCATGATGCAGGTCGGCAACTGCTTCAGCATCCTCGTCGGAGGAAGCAGCGCCGATCCGCAGGCGTGGCTCTTTCCGCAACACACCGCGCCTGAGTTCCGATGGTTCTGGCCGCTCGACGCGGAGGTCGGCGCCGATGGCCAGGCCTACGTGTTCAGCGTGGAGATGCACGAACGCGGCGACAGCTACCTGTCGCTCGCCGAACCCGGCGGCACCTTCGTCGCCCGAGTGAACCCGGAGACGTGGAACGTCGAGTGGTACGGCACGCCGGCCGATTCCAGCAGCGATCTGTACGGCTGGTCGATCGAGTCCGACGACGAGTGGACCTATCTCTTCGCTCACTGCCACCGCCAGTTCGGCTACGACCCGATCTTCGACGTTCCCGCTCACGACCGTTCCTGCACCGACCGCGTGACCCTGGGTCGTGTACCTCTCGGCGCACTGTTCGAAGTACCCGAGTATTGGGATGGATCGTCGTGGACGTCGGACCGATCGAACGCAACACCGGTGATCCCTCGGTCCGGTCGGTTCTCCAGCCCCACGCAGATCCTGCACAAGAACGGTCGGTGGCTGGCCCTCACCAAGGTCGACGACTGGTGGGGCAGCGAGATCGTCGTCGAGTCCGCGGTGCACCCAGCGGGCCCGTACACACTCGTCCAGCGGCTCGAGGCCGAACGTAAGTGCGCGGACGAATGCAACACGTACTTCTCGTCCTGGATCGACGGCCAGAATCTCCAACGACCAGGAGATCCCCTGATCATCTCGCTGTCCCACAACCGGTGGGACGGCGAGGCCTCCCACGTCTACCGCCCGACCTATCTGCACGTGAGTCCGCCTACCGACCAACCGACATCGGCAATGCGTTGCGCACTCGGTCACTGCGGCTGACTCCCCCACTCGAGTCGGGCGGTTAGCTTCAGATCCGTGAAGGTGGCTGCTGCTCAGATCGCTCCGGTGTTTCTCGATCGCGAGGCGACGTTGGATCGCGTCCTCGACGCCATGGGTACCGCCGCGGCGGACGGCGTCTCACTGATCGTCTTCCCCGAGACCTACGTGCCCGGATATCCCTCGTGGGCCGACTTCACCGATGCGTCGACCTTCAACGACGCCACCCAGAAGGCTGCGTTCTCTCGATACCTGGATCAAGCCGTCGACGTCGAGCGAGGCGATCTCGACACCATCGTCACCGTGGCGGCACAGCTCGGGATCTTCGTGTACCTCGGCATCGCCGAGCGATCCGCTTCGGGCGGATCCGTGTATGCATCACTCGTGGCGATCGATCCCGTGGCGGGCATCGTGGGAGTGCATCGCAAGCTCAAGCCGACCTACGGCGAGCGGCTCGTGTGGGCCGACGGAGACGGCGCTGGCCTGATCGCACACGACGTCTCGACGACGAGTGGTTCGGTTCGCGTCAGCGGACTCAACTGCTGGGAGAACTGGATGCCGTTGGCGCGCGCCGCGATGTGGGCGCAGGGCCCTCAGGTCCATGTCGCCACCTGGCCCGGCTCGACCGCGACGTCCATCGACGCCACACGCTTCGCTGCGATGGAAGGCCGGGTGTTCGTCGTGAGCGCCGGCGCAGTGTTACGCCGCTCGGACGTGGCCGACGACTTCCCGCTGGTCGAAGAGATGGAGCAGCACGGCCAGATGTGGGCGAGCGGCGGATCGATGATCGTGGCTCCTGACGGGCGCACCATCGCTCACGCTCCCGATCGAGAAGAGCAGATCCTGATCGCCGAGATCGATCTCGCCGAAGTTCGAGAAGCGCGCCACAACTTCGACCCCGCCGGGCACTACAGCCGGCCCGATGTCCTGCAGCTCACCGTCGACCGGCAACGACGGCCTCCTGCAAAGTTCATCTGATCACCCGTCGGACGCGGTCGCAGTGAGCGGACCATGAGGACGAGCAATGGGAGCTCGATCACCGGGCCGAGTGCGACGGTCAACGCGACCAGCGGACTCGCGAACGCAGTCGCGGCAATCGCGAGGGACGCTTCGCTGTTGCGAGACGTCGTCGTGAACGCCAGCAGCACACGTTCACCATGCGGCAGGTGAAGCAACCGAGCGGACAGCAGCGCGCACCCGAAGGCCACGGCGAAGAACACGACCATCGGAACGATGAGACGCACAACGGCGCCGACCTCGTCGAAGATCGCCGACGCCTGCGATGCGAACATCGCAACGATCACCAGTACCAGCGCAGCGGTCTTCAGTGTCGACACGCGGAGTCGGCGCTGCTCCTCGGCGGCACTGCGTCCACGGTGCTTCCACCAGCGCCGGATGCTCCACGCGACCACGGCGGGCGCAACGAGGTAGGCGGCGACACTCTCGGCCAACGAGCCGATTCCCAGCGTCGTCGACTCGCCGACGAACGCAGCGAGGTACACCGGCAGCAGGAGGATCTGCAGGACCACGTTGACACCGAGCAGACCGACACCGAGCTCGGTGTCGCCACCGGCGAGCTCGGTGAACACCAGGTACCACCCGATGCACGGCGTCACGAGAAACAAGACGAAGCCGACCCGAAGTTCCGGCTGCCCTGAGAGGAAGACGGTACCGAGCAGCCACGCGAGCAGTGGGTTGACGATGAAGTTCAGGCCGATCGCCGCGCCGAGGAAGCGGCGCTGCGTCAACACACCCGCGACGCTTCGCGGGTTCACGTTGAGCATGACGAGCATGATCAAGACGAACACTCCAACCGACACCGTGCGAGCCGCGAGGTCCGCAAGGCTCGGCGCCGCACGGCCGATGCCCAGCCCCACTCCGATCGAGGCGATCAACAACAGCGGCTGCAATCGATCGGACCGCCCCAACCGAGGCTCCGCGCCGTCGTCGAGCCCAGCGGACTCGGCGGTCATGCGCCTGAAGCCACCTCGAGCCCGGCCTCTCGCCAGCCTGCGACGCCCGCTGCATAGCGTCCGATGTTGGTGTAACCGGCCTCGACGAGCAGCGTGCCAACGAACTCTGCGCCACGACAGTCG
>CALIOL010000202.1 GCA_938044705.1 uncultured Ilumatobacter sp.
ACTCAGCTCAGAGGATCTCGCCGCGCTTGAGAATCACCGAGTCACACAAGCCGTACTCCTTGGCTTCCTCTGCCGTGAACCAGCGGTCGCGCTCGGAGTCTTCCTGGATCTGCTCGAGCTCCTTGCCGGAGTGGAAGGCGATGAGCTCGGCCATCCGCTTCTTCGTGTAGCGAAGCTGCTCGGCCTGGATCTGGATGTCCGATGCTTGGCCACGAAGCCCAGCCAACGGCTGGTGCATCATCACACGGGCGTTGGGCAGCACGTAGCGCTTTCCGGGGGCACCTGCGGTCAGCAGGAACTGACCCATCGATGCCGCCAGACCGAGGCAAACGGTCGCAACATCGCATCCGACGAATTGCATCGTGTCGTAGATCGCCATGCCGGCGGTGACCGACCCGCCGGGGCTGTTGACGTACAACCAGATGTCGGCGTTGGGATCCTCGCCCTCCAGGTACAACAGCTGGGCGCAGATCTGGTTCGCGATGTCGTCGTTGACGTCCGAGCCGAGCATGACCACCCGGTTCTTCAAGAGCCGATCGAACACTGCTGACCGGGGGTCGAAGCCGGCTTCCAGGGATACGGGGGAGATCGTCGTGTCGGACATGGCGACATGCTATCGGTGCGTATTTCGGAGTACGGTTCCGCGCTATGTCTGTGACAGCTTCCTTCCAGCCGGACCGCATCAGTGCGGCGCCTGGAGAAACCGCCGCTCTCGCGCTGCACCTACAAAACAACACCGATGCCGAACGAATGGTCACGCTGCGTGCCGGAGGCGGCCTCGCCGATCAAACGGTGCTGCAGACCGAGACGATCTACCTCGACCCCAACGAGCACTTCGAGGTCCCCGTCATCGTCGACGCCAACGCGAGCCTCGTCGCCGGGCCGCACACCTGCGTCATCGAGGTGTCCGACGACAAGGAGATCTCGAACGCCGAAGCCACCGTCGAGATCAACTCGACCGAAGCCTGGATGGCGCGCCTCGAGCCACAGCGCTCGAAGTCCGCTGGTGCGGGCCGCCACAAGGTCGCCATCGAGAACTCTGGCAACGTCCCCGTCATGGTGGAGCTCGCCGCGACCACGGAGCCAGAGGTCATCACCGAACTCGCGGCGCCCGCCGTCAACATCGACCCGGGCAAGACCGCCAAGGTCGAGTTCCGGGTTTCACCTCATTCGAAATTCTGGAACGGCCCCTCCATCGACCATCCCTTCACCATTGCCGTCACTGGGAGCAACGGCGAGAACACGGAGTTGGAAGGCACGTTCGAGCAGGGCCCTCGCGTCCGGCCGTGGCTCGGCCCGGCTGCCGCTGGCATGGCCGGAGCGCTTCTGCTCGGCACCGTCGCATGGTTCGGCGTACTGAAGCCGTCGGTACTCGATACCGCGCAGCAAGACGCAGCCGACCTCGACGCGATTCAACAGGCCGACCTCGACGATCAGGTGACCGCCATGGAAGCCGCTGCCGAAGAGGCATCCGAGCTTCCGCTCGGATCGCCGACCGATCTGCGACTCTCGGTCGATGCCGCTCCGGCGACGACGTCGACCGAAGAGTTCGACTTCGATGCCAGCGGCAGGGGGAGGATCCTGTCCATCAGCGATGTCATCTTCCAGAACCCGACGGGGGCTGTCGGGCGCGTCGAGCTACTCCGAGACGGCGACGTACTGCTCGATCAGGAGATGGCGAACTTCCGCGACCTGGACTTCCACCTCATTGCGCCGCTGCAGATCGACAGCGGCAGCAGCATCTCGTTGCGGGTGACCTGTGAGACGCCCGGACCGGGAACGGAATCCTGCGAGGCAGCAGCGACGGTCGTCGGATTCGTCGACGACGTCTGATCAGCCGCCGACTCGTTGCAGCGGTCAGCGACCGATGTTGACGCCGACACCGTCGAGCGGCAACGGTCCGGAGCGGCCTGTCGTATCGGTGACGATGAGCGTCCCCGCCGCCGTGGCGAACATGTCGGTTTGACCCTCGACGGACGCTGATGCCGGACCGGTGGCCGTGTGCGACATCACGACGACGGGCACGTTGAACGTTCCGGCGTCGTCGACGACGACCTCGGTGACCGTCGAGGCCCAGGTCAATTCAACCGTGATCCCCGTCGGGAAACCGCTCCCGCTCAGCGTCACGACCTGACCGATCGTCGCCACGCCCGGCACGATGTCGAGCGTGGGGGCAGAAGCGCCCGTACCGTTGACAGCGACGGTGATGTCCGCGCCGCCGTCGATCGAGGCGATCAACGAGACGCTCTGCGTTCCCGTCTCCGTCGGAGCAAACGACAGGGTGACGGTGCACCGCTCCCCGACCGCCAGCGTCTCACCAGCGCACGTGGTTTCGACGATCTGGAACGGCCCCGCTTCCGCTGGATCGAGGCGTACCCCGACGATGGTCGCAGCGGAGGTGCCGTTGTTGACGATCTCGACCAGGCCTGTCCGACGTCCGGCGTCGACGATCGTCGGAGCGAAGTCGAACGTGGTCGGGCTGGCCACGACACCTGCACCGGGGACCAGCGTGGTCGTGGTCGTCGTCGTGGCGCTGCTCGATGACCCTCCGGCCGTCGACCCGGTCGTCGTGCCCCCGGTCGTCGTGCCCCCGGTGGTCGTCGGTGCCGTTGTGGTCGTCGTGGTGGCCGGGGTCGTCGGAGGGGCGGTCGTCGTCGGAAGAGGAGCTGCGACTCCGAGCGCGGTGACCTCTGCGGTGAAGACGCTCGCACCGAACGAAGCTGGCGATAGCGACACGGTTCCGAACGCGTCCTCCAGCCGCTCGATCGTGAAGGCGATGTCGAGCTCGCAGGTGGTGCCGGGCCGGATGACCGCACCACAGCGATCGTCGGTGATCGTGAAGGATCCGTCCACCTCGAGGCTCACTACGCCCACGCTGGCGGGCCCTTGATTCGAGAAGGTCACCGTGGTGCTCAGCGTGTCGCCGACATCCCCTGTGCCGAGGTCGAACAGGGCAGCGTCGAAGGATGCATCGGCGTCGACCACGGTCACCGAGACATCGGTGTTTTCCGATGACGGCTCGACTGGGAAGTCGCTCACCACCGTGGTTCCGAACCGATCGATGACCGGGCCTGATCGCGTCGGCGCAACCGTGGTCGAGAGCGGCGTCCGCTGAGTCGTCGCAAAGGCATCGGCGCCGGTTCCCGTGCGGGACACGACGACGAGGCCAGCGCCTTCTTCGAAGACCACATGGTTGCCATCGGCACTGATCGACGGGCGTCCACCCTCGCCGAGGTCGACAGCCACCAGCGGCGAAGCGGTGCGGTCGACGACGGCGACACTGGTTCCGGTAGCTCCTGTCGACGCCGCAACGGTTGCCCCGTCGCCCGAGACCGTCGGCGCGGTTGCACCAGCGAGGACCGGCGTCGTTGCACTTGCTGCGCCGTCGGCGACATAGGCAAACACGGTCATGAGTGACGTGTCCGCCAGGTCGGTGCCGCCCGAAAACACGACGACGGATCCATCGTCGGAGACGTCGACACGTTCGCCAACGAGATGCGCTGCGTCATCGGTGTCATCCCCGTCAACACGAGTCGTTTCGACGTAGCCCGTCTGCGGTGTCCCGGAGAACACCACGACGTCATTGCCGTTGCTCACGGCGATGACCGAACCGTCGACCGATGCGGCCGGAGGTCCGAACGCCAAGTCATCGGCTCCCACTGGCACGTCGACGCGGATGCCGTCGGGCTGGCCCGCAGGATCCGCACAACGGTCGAGCGCGACGAGGCGTGCTGGCGCCGCAACCACGGGCTCCGGCACGGTCTCCTCGGGCGGTGCGGTCTCGTCGGCCGGGTCTTCGTCAGCCGGCGTTTCCTCAGCCGGAGGTTCGCCGTCGTCCACCGGCGGCGCAGGTTCGGGATCCGGGTCCGGATCAGGGGCGGCTTCTTCGATCACCGCCGGAATGGCCCAAACAATGATGCAACCGTCGCCGCTGATGGTCGCATTCACCGCTCCCAGGGTGTCCGCGATCGCTGTCGTAGTCGCCGGCAACACGGAGCCATCGGTGTCGGTGGGCCCGCGGTCGTGCAACACGAGCGACGACGTCTCACCGCTCGATTCGACCGTGGAGACGAACACGACGGTTTGTCCGTCGTCCGAGACCGCTGGCGCGAAGTCGAAACCAGGGTGCTCGATCGCGGTGGTCGCGACGGCCTGCGCTCCGCCGGGCGCGCCAATTGACGTGATTGCGACCACGGCACCAGCGGCCATGGCCCCCACGACTCCGGCGCGAGCCAGCCTGGACGACATGAGGTCAGGCTACTCCTCTGCGCGACTGGCTGCGGGTCGGTGACTTCAAGGGTTCATCAAGCGCCAGGCGGCCTCAGCGGCTGATGCCGCTCATCACCACGGCGACGCACGACGACGAGTCGAACCGCTCGGGTTCGGCTTCGAGTACCTGCAGCAGCCCCGCGAGGCCAGCTGCTCCCGTCGGACTCACATCAAACCCCGCGTGCTTCGCGAGGTCGTGGGCGGCGACGACATGTGGCTCCTCAGCGACCACCGACGCGCCACCTGCGATTCTCAGCGAGTGTGCGATGTCCACCCAGTCGTAGGTCTCGTCGTCGAGGATGCCGTCGGCGAGCGACGACGGGTTCTCCCAGATCGTCATCAGCTCGTTCCAGTGGAACCCGACGTCCACGATGTCCCGCGCTGCGGCCCGCTCGAGCGCTCGGTCGAGCGGAGCGCAGCCGGCGGTCTGCACTGGGAACGTCGCAACGTCCAGCCCGCTCGGGGCCAGGGCAGTGAAGGTTGCCGATGCGAACGCTCCGCCGCCGACTTGCACGAACAGGCCGTCGAGCCACTCGACTTCGTCGTCGCGGAGGCCGTCTGCGATCTCCCAGCCGAGCGTTCGTCCGCCATCGAGACACAACGCGTTTTCGGGCCCTTGAACCGTGAACGGAACAGCGCCAGCCGCTACCGCTTCTCTGAACCTCAACATCGCCGGGTCACCCGGCGGGTCATCGGCGAGTCGGGCGCTTCGATGCACCCTGGCACCGAGATCGTCGAGGCGGTGGCCGAAGCCATCACTCATCCACGTCGGCACGAACACGTCGATCGGCCAGTCGACCGCCTTCGCGAGGGTGGCTGCAGCCAGGGCAGCGTTCCCGCAGGACGCAATCGCCAACGGCGGACGCGTCGTCAGTTCGCCCAGTTCCTCTGCGGCTCGAAGGTGCAGGAGGATCGAGAACAGAAAGCGCGCCTTCTGGCTCCCTGCGACCGAAGCGGTCTCATCCTTGACCCAAACGCCGCCATCGGCATCGAAACCGAGTTCGTCTGACAAGACGTCGGCGCGTCCGAACTCGGTGACGTGGAAACCGGTGCCATCGACCGCCCGGATCGCTTCGTCGGTTTCGAGCACCAGCTCGCGTCGCCGCTCGAACGGCATGCCGTTGGCCTCCGCACATGCAGCCCACGCGAGGTGGCGATCTGCGGCAACGAACGGATGCGAGTCTGAGCTCATGTCCACGACGTCGGTGTCGCTGACGATCCCGAGTGCATGATGCCGATCTTCGGCGGTGGCGTTGGGACAGCGAAACGGCAGCCAGGCGTCGATCGGGACGCTTGCGCCGCAACGCACGCACTCCCAACGACGAACGGTCGATGAGCGAGCCGTCATCGAGCTGTCAAGAACTCGCAGCGACGCGGTCGTTGAAGTCGCCGATCATGTCGTCCCAGACATCGGTGTAGCGACGCAGACCCCGCCAGAACGACTGGTCGCGGCGAGCTTCGAACAGGTCGAACGGAGTGCCCTGTTGCTCCACCCAGGTGTAGTAGCCGAGGTTGAACAGGCGGCGGCGATCCATGTCAGTGCAGTCGATCATGTGGTCGGTCGAGGCCGCGCTGAGATGTTCGCCGACCGCCGCGGCTGCATCTGTCGTGCTGAATTCGTTGCCGTACCGGCCTTCGAGCAGCTTGGCCCGCTCGCTGGGGTACAACGCTGCACCGTCGGTCGCCACCGTGATCACCGCCTGGTTCTCGCCGAGATCCAAGAGCTTGGCGGTCTTGATGGCGGCAAGCGTGTTCGCGATCGCTGAGAACCCGAAGTGCTCCAGCTTGTCGACCAACGACTGCGATACCCCCATCGATTGGGCCAGGTAGGCGCGACCGGCCTCGGTGTTGAAGGTGAGGTCCAGTTCGTCGGTGGCCTTGTCCGAGATCGCCACCACGATGTCGGTGTTCGCGATGTTGTGGATCAGCGGGATGTGCTTGTCGCCGATTCCCTGGATGTTGTGTTCGCCGTACCCGTTCTCGAGCATCGTCGGGCACTCCAACGCCTCGACTGCGACGATCTTCGCCCCGTATTCATCCTTGAGGCGGTCGCCGGCTGCGATCGTGCCTGCCGAACCCGTGGCCGACGTGAACGCCGCGAGTTCCAGGTCGCGTCCGACGACGGAGTATTCCTCGCGGACGGTTTCGAAGACGTGGCCGAATGCTCGACCCGTGACGTTGTAGTGGCCGAGATGGTTACCGAACTCGGAGAACTGGTTGAGGATGAAGTTGCCGGGGTCTTTCGCCAGCTCATTGCAGGCGTCGTAGATCTCCTTCACGTTCGACTCGGTGCCGAACGTCTTGATGACGTCCTCTTCCGGGTTGGCGCACCACGTGTCGAGCCAATCGAACCGCTCCTGACTCATTCCTTCCGGAAGAATCGCGACACCGCGGCTCGCCATGATCTTCGAGATCGCAATGCCGCCTCGGGCGTAGTTGCCGGTGGACGGCCAGACAGCTCGGTGCACCGTCGGGTCGAACTGGCCGGTCACGACACGGGGAGCAAAACACGAGTACGCCGCCAAGACCTTGTGGGCCGTGATCATCGGGAAACGGTCTCCGAAGACGACGATGATCGGTGCAGCGACGCCCGTCATCGTGGAGGGCAGCACCACGTGTTCGGGCACGTCGACGCGTTGTCCGTTCAGGTCGTTGTACCAGTGACAACGCCACAGGTTGCGTGCGTCGGGCCCCTGCGGGTCAGCGTCACCGACCTTTTCGGCGTGGTCGAACGACGACGGATCGGCCAGCTGAGCGAATGTCGGCAGCGTGATCTTCTGTTCCCGGAACCGCTGAATGCTGTTCGAGAGAGCCTGCTCGTCGACCACCCTGTCGGCGAGACCGAATTGGTTTTCCAGGGCGGAAGCGGTCACGGCATCGGGCGCATCGTTCACGAGGGTCACGCTTTACATTCTGTCAAGACTTGAGGCGATCCACCATCCCAGCGACCGATCTGCACGTTCACAGTCCGAGGCGTTGGTTCACGCGAGCGAACATCCAGTCGGTTGCATCCGTGGCACCCCGCGCCGAGATCTGGTCGTGACGCGGAATTTCGATCAAGCCGCTGGTCGTGATCGCGGTGTACCGCCGCTGCGTTCCGTACGAACGGTGAACCGCGAGCAATTCACTCGCTGGCACCGAAGCCTCGGCGACACCCTTGCGCGCCTCGCTCACCACGCTCAGGCCGGAGGCGTCGAGGGTGACGCGAAACGACTCTTCGACTTCTCGTCGCCGAAGCACCGTTCTGCTGAGCCGTCCTGGACGGTCGGCCTCACCCAACATCGCATCAAAGCGCTCGGGCGAATCCTCGACGCCGACGATTCGCCACAACGGACCCATCTCCGGCAGCGGCGAGCCGGCGAAGTAGCGAGCGAAGAGATCATCGCCGAACACCCGGTTGACCTCTCGGCTGCAGAACACGGGAATGCGGAGCGTGCGCGCAGCGAGAATTGCAGCTCTGACCGCGTCCACGTAACCCGATGCCATTTCGAATCGAGCCAACTCGGTTCCCGCGGACGTCCACTTCACGCGAACGCACCGTGGAGCCGGGGCGTCTCCGTCGTCAGCACCTCCGATGATCTGCCATGCCAGCTCGTCGACGACCGCTCCTGCGACCCGGCCGGCGGTGACCGGCTCGCGCCGAACTGCGTCGATCACCTGGATCTCGGCGGGAGGCGGAGGCGGGACAGACAAGAACCGTGCGAGGTCAACCAGTGGATCCGATGTTCCGGGCTCGGCACCCGACGCGCTGCCAGTCGACACGAGTTCGTCCTCAGAACGGCCGATCGCCCGGTGGTTCGGTGCTCGGACCCACGTGAGCGTCGAGCCAGTCGCAGACGTTGCGAGCACCACTCCAGCAGTCGCGAATCTTGCGTTCGACCTGCTTCGTGTGGAGCCACTTCGGTGCTCCGAAGTCCTTCGACAGCATGAGCCCCTTGCGCCTGATCAGCTCGATGCGTGGGTGGTCTCGGTCGTAGCCGCGTGGCGCCGTCTTCAGCTCGCCGATCGCACCGACGGTGTAGCGCCGCCCGGTCGCTTCGGCGACGAGCCCGGCGATCTCCTCGCCAGTGCCGTCAGCGACCACAGCGTCGCGGAAGCGTTTCAGCTGATCTTTGCCCATGAAGAAGTAGCCGGCCGCTGCCATCACACCCGCTGCGGAGAACTGTGCGTAGTAGCCACTCCCGCCCTCCAACTCTCCGTACATCCCCTGGTGCGTCTTGTAGGGCGCCTTGTTCTTCGAGAACCTCAGATCGTTGTGGGGCCGAAACATCTTGAACGGCCCGTAGTCGTCGAGCGCATCCGTGAGGTCGGTCATCGGCGCCTTGATCAGCTGATCGAAGCGGTGTTTGTTGGCGGTCCAGAAGGCCTTCGAATTGTCGGCTTCGAGTTCTTCGTAGAACTGGATCGCCTCCGCCGGGAACCCACTGAACGCCATGACGCCGACCGTACCAATGCGTTCGGGTGCGCGGCGATCCTCATCCGTACGCAGCCCACCGACGGGGCACCCCGCTCGGTGCTCCTCGCGCCGCTACTGTCGGACCCCATGGCAGACCTCTTCCTCGGCGGCGCTCTCGACCCCGCCACACACGAACGCACCACCAACGACGCGACCAGTCATGTCTCTGTCGCCACCGACAAGTTGACGACCCATGGCGTGATCGTCGGCATGACCGGTTCGGGCAAGACGGGCCTCGGGGTGATCGTGATCGAGGAGGCGCTCCGGGCTGGCCTTCCCGTCATCGCCATCGATCCCAAGGGCGACCTCACCAATCTCTGCCTCACGTTCCCCGACCTGGCAGCAAGCGACTTCCGACCGTGGATCGACGAAGCGCAGGCAAAGAACGCCGACAAGACCCCGGATCAGTTCGCTGCTGACCAGGCTGCCCTGTGGTCAAAGGGCCTGGCGGGCTGGTCTCTGTCCGGCGCAGACATCGGCGAACTTCGGTCGAAGACCGACTTCACGATTTACACCCCCGGCTCTCAGTCGGGCGTGCCGATGAACATCGTCGGCTCCTTGCAGGTGCCCGCAGACATGAGCGACGCCGAGGTGGTCAGCGATGAGATCGGCGGCTACGTGTCGGGGTTGCTCGGCCTCGTCGGCATCGAAGCCGACCCGCTCTCGAGCCGCGAGCACATCTTGTTGTCGAACCTGATCAACCATTCGTGGTCCGAAGGCAAGGCGCTCGATCTGATGACCCTGGTCGGCATGATCGCCACGCCGCCGATCCGCAAGCTCGGCGTGTTCGAGCTCGATCAGTTCTTCCCGGAGGCCGACCGCATGAAGCTGGCGATGCAGCTCAACGGGCTGCTCGCATCACCTGCGTTCGCAGCGTGGGCAGCTGGTCCGCCACTCGACATCGACTCCATGATGTTCGGGCCGGATGGCAAGCCTCGATGCGCGATCGTCACCACCGCTCACCTGTCCGACGAGGAGCGTCAGTTCGTCACCTCGCTGATCCTGTCGAAGCTCGTCACGTGGATGCGCCGCCAGTCAGGCACCACCGACCTGCGAGCGATGCTCTATATGGACGAAGTCGCCGGGTACCTGCCGCCCACGGCAAACCCTCCGACCAAGAAGCCCATCATGATGCTCATGAAGCAGGCCCGCGCCTTCGGCGTCGGCGTCGTACTCTCGACGCAGAACCCCGTCGACATCGACTACAAGGCGATCTCTAACGCAGGCACGTGGATGATCGGCCGGCTCCAGACCGATCGCGACAAGGCGCGGCTCCTCGACGGAATGTCGTCTGCGTCCGGCGGCGTCGACGTCGGTGCGATCGGCGACACGATCTCCGGGTTGGGCAAGCGCGAGTTCATGTTGCGGCGGGCGGGCAAAGACCAACCCGAGCTGTTCACGACGCGTTGGGCCATGAGCTATCTGCGCGGGCCGATGACACGCGATCAGATCGAGCAGATGATGGACTCGTCGAAGGTCGCCGCCGAGACCGCAGCGGCACCGACTGCAAGCAGCGGCGTCGTCGGCCAGCCCACGCCGGTGCCGGGTGCCTCCGCACCTGCTCCCGCCTTGAACGATGACGAGAGTGCCGTGATGCCCGACGTCGCCGACGGCACCGCCGTCCGGTGGGCTGATGTCGCATCGCCATGGCTGGCCGACGCCGGTGGCGATTCGCGCGGCCCGAAGTTGGCGGCGGCCGCCGTTGCGCGAATCAACCTTCGCTACGACGAAACCAAGGCCGACCTCGTCCACGACGACGAGTTCGAGTGCGTGGTGTTTCCCCTCGGCGAGCAGGTCGACGCGTCGGAGATGATCAAGATCGACTACGACGACCGAGACCTCCGCCGAGACGCTCCCGATGGGGCGATCTACCAGTTGACCGACGCGAAGCTCGCGAACAAGACCTACTGGTCGAGCATGGAGAAGGCAATCCGCGATGAGCTGGTTCGGACATCGACTGTCGATATCGGGATGAACAAGGCGCTCAAGTTGTACGGCCGCCCGGGAGAGACCGCCGACGACTTCGAAGCCCGGTGCCTGAAGTTCGCCGACGACAAGGCGGACGAGGAGATCGCCAAACTCCGCGACAAGTACGAAACGAAGGCCAAGCGGCTGCGCGACCAGATCGATGGGCTCGAAGACAAGATCGAGCTGCTGGAAGAACAATCGAAGAGCAAGCGCAACTCCGAGTTGCTCTCGACCGCCGGCTCCGTTCTCGGCGGCCTACTCGGTGGCAGCAAGTCGAAAGGCGGGATGCTCGGTGGACTGTTCGGAAAGGCTGGGACCGCCGCTCGGCGCCGCGGCACGACCAAAGCGGCGGGCGAACGCGTCGAAGCCGCGGAGAACAAGCTCGAACGACTGATGACCGACCTCGAAGACCTCGAGGCGGAGCTCTCCGACGAACTCATGGAGATCGACGCACGCTGGATGGAGACCGGCAAGGAGATCACCGAGCTCAAGGTCGGTCTCGAAGCCAGCGACGTGAAGGTCGCACAGATCAGCCTCACCTGGCTTCCCGTTTCGTGAGCTGATTCGGCTCGGTCCCGTGCCGAGCCACTGCTCAGTCGAGAACGACTGGAGCCCCGGCGGGAATCGACTCGGTCCACGGCTGGGCAAGCTGGCGCCCCGTCTCGAGCACACGGTCTCGATCGAACAGCGGACCGTTGAAGATGACCGCTTCGGCTTCGTGCGCTGGCACGGGACGAGCCATGAGGAACCCCTGGCCCTGGGTGACTCCAGCATTGATCACGTACGCGAGCTGCTCGACGGTTTCGATTCCCTCAGCGACGATCTCGAGGTCCAGTGCACGGCCGATGGTCACCACCGTGTCGATGATCGTGGAGTCGAAGGCGTTGGTCGTAGCGCTCGAGATGAAGCTGCGGTCGATCTTGACGACATCGACCGGCAACTTCTGCAAGTAGGTCATCGAGGAGTAGCCGGTGCCGAAGTCGTCGATGGCGATCTTGATCCCGCGGCTTCGGATATCGGCGAGAACTCCGCTCGCCCGGCCGACATCGTCGAGCAGTTGCGACTCGGTCAATTCGATCTCGAGCAGGTTCGGGTCAGCCCCGGTCGCAGCGATGGCAGCATCGAGGTCGCCGATCAGGTCGCCTTCGATGAGGTGGCGACCGGAGATGTTGACGGCGAGGCGCATGCCTTCGCCCTGACCCATCAACCGCCACTCGGCGACCCGGCGACAGGCCGCTTCGAGCATCCAGCGTTCGAGTTCGAAGATCAGTCCGGAGCGTTCCGCGATCGGGATGAAGTCACCGG
Organism: uncultured Ilumatobacter sp.; assembly: GCA_938044705.1. Lineage (GTDB taxonomy): Bacteria > Actinomycetota > Acidimicrobiia > Acidimicrobiales > Ilumatobacteraceae > Ilumatobacter_A. The sequence continues at coordinate 11,999 of CALIOL010000202.1, forward strand.
GTGGAACGAGCCCGACACCCGGTCGTTCCCAACGCACGAGCGCCTCCGCTCCCGACGGGAACCCAGTGGAGAGATCCGCGAGCGGCTGGAGGTACATACGTAGCTCGTCGTGTTGGATCGCCTGGCGAAGCGCAAGTTCCAACTCGGCCTGATGCTCGATCGAGCGTTGAAGGTCCTTGTCGAACATCTCCACCCGACGACGACCGCGATCTTTGGCCTGATAGACGGCGGCGTCGGCACGTTCGATGACGGACATGGAATCGTCACCGGTCTCGACGACGGTGATCCCCACGCTCGCCGACACCGCAAACAGTTGGTCACCGATGGAGTACGCCTGCTCGATCTCGGCGATCATCCGCTCCGCGAACTGGACCATCCGTTGCGGGTCGAACATGTCGCCGACGACGATGAGGAACTCGTCGCCACCCAGCCGTGCGACGTAATCGATCTCGCGAACCGAGCCGCTGAGCCGCTGAGCGATCTCGCGAAGCACCACGTCACCGACTGCGTGGCCGTGCATGTCATTCACACTCTTGAAGCCATCGACGTCGAGGAACATCACGCCGGTCGCTCGGATCATTCCTGCGGGCATTGCGACTCCGGGAGCCGGAAGGAGCCGCAGTACCCGCTCGAGGTACTCGAGGACCGCGAATCGGTTTGGCAGACCGGTGAGGTTGTCGATCCGTGCCTGCTCGCTGAGCCGAGACTCGCTGGTCTGGAGACGGGTCGTGAGCGCCACGACTCGTTCCATGGAAGAGCGCATCGCTGCGCCGACGTGGCCGGGCAGTTCGTCGAGTTCGGGGGCCTTGCTCATCTCGGCGAGCGCCAACGCGTCCATGTGTTCCTCGACCAATGAGAGCGTGCTCGCCATGTCGTTCACCGCATGGGTGACTTTGCGAACGTCGCTCGGTCCGGCAACGGCGATGGACTCGGAATGCAGCTCGCCTCGACTGATTCGTTCCGCTTGGAGTCTGAGCCGCGTCAGCGGCCGCGCAAACGACCGAATGACGATGAAGCCGAACAACAGCGACAGCAACCCGACGACGATCAGCATCGAGAGCGTCGTTCTGTTTCGCGTCTGCGCTTCTTGCGACCACACGGCGATCGCCTCGGTGATCGATTCCACCGACGCGTTGACGAAGAGATCCACGCTGGCCACGTAGTCAAGGAGCCCGATGGTTGCGCCGTCCCCGTTGACGTCGAGTCGGGCGTGGGCCTGCTGGAGCCCCTCGACGGCCGACGGATTCATCGGCGCTGCGTCCTCGAGGGCATCGTCGTGGCGGATTCGCGCCGCCATGAGGTCCTCGATCGAGAGGGCCTGCACCTCGAACGCACCGGACGAGACGACGTGCAGCTCGGTCGACCCGGTCGAGATCAACTCGCTCGCGATCATCAGCTCGCGCGTTGCGTCGAGCGCCTCGACGGATCCGTACTCGGTCGAGGTCAGATCTTCGGTGGTGCCTCGGAGAATGCTGGCCATCTGTGATTCGAGGACGCCGAAGGCGCCGTCGATCGAAATCGGGTCGGCGTCACCGTCGTCCAATGCGGTGCGCTGTGCCGCAACAAGCGACCTCGACTGGCGAACCGCTTGTACGGCTGCGGCGCCGCCGTCGCCGTTCTCGAGCTCGGCCTCGACCAGGTCCAACACTCGATTCGTGCTTTCGCGAGCTACCAACAGCCGTTGTTCGAAGTCAGAGCTGTCGATCGTCGTGGCACCGGCGGCCAAGCCCAGCGAGATCGACCGTTCCGCCTCGACCGGAGCGACCGCCAGCGTGACCGCCGAGTGCACGGCAACGGCTCGATCGATGGATGTCGCGTTCTGGACAGCATCGTTGTTCTGCTGCACTTCGCGGACGCTGAACCAGCCGACCGCTGCGAGTGGAATCAACAGCAGCGCTGCGACGTACACAGCCAGCGGCAAGCCTCCGAGGCGGCGTCGGGCAATCATGCAACGCAATCATCGGTCACAGTGACCGGCAACTTGAGGTTTTCCATAAAGAAATCTCCTGTGCCGACGATGGGACTCGAACCCATACTGACGGCCACCTAAAAACCGTGCCTCTGCCAATTGGGCTACGTCGGCGCCCCACCCCACGATACGTGCGCCTTGCGCATCATGACACCCGCGGGTCTCGTGGCGGTTCTATCCTCCGCGGAGATGGAGCGAGGCCCTCTCATTCGACGCCTCGTCGAGCTCGCAGGCTGGGCGGTCGTGGCCGGAGTCGGTCTGGTGATGTTGACCCAGGCCATCGGGTGGAACGGCACACGACTCATCGCCGTACTGCAATCGCTCACGCCGTACGGGGTCCTGCCGGTGCTGGCGGTTTCAGCCATGGGACTCTGGAAGCAGCGCGAGGGACTCGCCACCACGGGGGCGCTCGTCGGGATCGGTGCGTTCGTGTTGTCCATCCCGCTGGTGATCCCTCCCGGCCAGGCGAGCCCGATACCGGACGCCACCGCCGTACGTGTCGCCGCGGTGAACCTGCTGTTCGACAACCCGGTCGTCGCTGACGCCGCCGATGATCTCCTCGAACTCGACCCGGACGTCATCGTCTTCAGCGAGTACACGTCTGAACACCAACGATTGCTTCTCGACCATCCCCTGGCCGACCGCTATCCGCATCAGATCAACCGAGACGGCCGTTTCGCTCGCGGTATGGCGGTGTGGTCGAAGCTGGAGATCAGCAGCGTTGCGCCGTCGCCGCCCGAATCCCGCACGGTCGATGCGGTGCTCATGAGCCCAGACGGACCACTCCGCGTGCTCGCGGTCCACCCGCCGACCCCCGTGTTCGACTTTCACGCGTGGGCCAACGAGCTCGAACGAATCGGGGAGGTCGCATCCGCGGCCGCCGAACCGACCCTTGCGGTCGGTGACTTCAACGCCTCGTACTGGCACCCGGTTTTTCGGGATCTGCTGCGGCAGGGCTTCGCCGACGCACACATCGCTCACGGCTCGGGGTGGTCGACCTCATGGCCCACCGACCAGTTCGTGCAACCGTTCGTTCGTCTCGATCACGCGTTGACCGGCCCCGGCCTCATCTCCACCGACATCCAGGACTTCCGAGTTCCGGGAAGCGATCACACGGGCTTCGTCGTGGCGGTCACGCTCTCCGGCTGAGTTCGTCGAGCAGACCCCGGAATGCTCGCCCCCGATGGCTGATGGCGTGCTTCGCGTCCGGACCCATCTCCGAGAACGTCAGCCCATTGCCCTCATTCGGCGCAAAGATCGCGTCGTACCCGAATCCGCCGGAACCACGATCTTCGGTGGTGATCGTCCCGGGACAGACGCCCTCGAACGCGACCTCGGTGCCGTCAGGCCAGACCGCGAGCGCCACGGTCTTGAACGCGGCCGACCGGTCCTCCACTCCAGACAGCTCGCGCAGCATCTTGTTGCGATTGTCCGCGTAGCTGCACCCCTCCCCCGCGTATCTCGCCGTGTACACGCCCGGCGCTCCGCCGAGCGCGGCCACTTCGAGGCCGGTGTCATCGGCGATCGCCGGAAAGCCCGTCGCTTCGACGATCGCCACTGCCTTGAGTCGAGCGTTGCCGACCAGTGTGTCGGCGTCCTCGACGACGTCGGGGACCGCTGCAGGTCGCGGAAGCAGGTCGACGATGCCGACCAGCAGCGCTTGGATCTCGGCGACTTTGTCGGGGTTCGCTGACGCGCAGACGAACTGCGGGAGCGCGGTCATCGACGCTGCGGTCGTGGCGTCGGAGGTGTCGCGATGAGGTCCGCCTGCATTCCGGTGATGGTCGTGAGGCCACCTTCGGCGAGTGCCAGCAACTGGTCGAGCTCACCTCGGCTGAACGCCATACCTTCGGCAGTCCCCTGCACCTCGACGAACTTCGCTTCACCCGTCGGGCGTCCGTCGGTGTTCGGCTGCAACATCACGACGTTCATGTCCACCTCGGCGGCGGAGTCCTCGACGTACGGCAGGTCCAGTACCGGGTTGCCGTCGACGATGCCCACGCTGATGGCCGAGCAGAACGAGTGCAGCGGGTTCTGCGCCAGCTCGCCGCGATCGACGATTCGCTGCAGTGCGTCGTGCAACGCCATGAAGCCACCGCAGATGCTCGCGGTACGAGTTCCTCCGTCGGCTTGCAGCACGTCGCAATCCACCGTCACCTGGCGTTCACCGAGCACGGTCATGTCGCACGCTGCACGAAGCGACCGGGCGATGAGACGCTGGATCTCCACCGTCCGTCCGCTCTGCTTGCCCTTCGCCGCTTCACGGTTGATCCGCTCCGGCGAGGCGCCCGGCAGCATCGAGTACTCGGCGGTCACCCATCCCTTGCCCGAGTTGCGCATCCACCTCGGCACGTCGTCGTCGACACTGGCCGTGCACAACACACGGGTGTCGCCGAAGCTGACCAGGACCGACCCTTCGGCCATCTCGGTGAAGTCACGTTGGAATGTGATCGGGCGGAGGTCGTCGGCGTTGCGGCCGTCAGGTCTCGTCATGGCCCGCAAGCTATCCCGGTCGCGGGCGCGTCCCGATGGTCAGCGCGGCCACGGCTCGGTCGCGTCCAGTTCGGGTCCGAGCAGCCGGCTCCCGAGCTCGCGAAACACCTCGATGTCCCCGCTCGACGCGAACCGGTGACGACCCGGGGTTCTGGTCTCGCAGTGGAGCCCGGCCTCGCTCAGGCGTTCCCGGACTGCGAACGCCGTCTCGTCAGCCGAGCTGACCAGCGTGACGTCGGGTCCCATCACGTCGCCGATGACACGGGCGAGGAATGGATAGTGGGTGCAACCGAGCAGGAGCGCATCGACGTCCGCGTCGACGATCGGGGCCAACAATCGCTCGGCGAGCACGGTGACCTCGTCGCCGGTGGTCTGACCTCGCTCGACGAACTCGACGAAGCCCGGGCACGCGGCGCTGCTCAAACTGACGGGAACGCCGGTGTCTGCGATGGCGCGGACGTAGGCACCCGACTTGACGGTACCAACGGTGCCGATCACGCCGACTCGCCCCGTCACGGTCGTGCTGACCAGGGATTTCACTCCGGGTCGAATCACGTCGATGACCGGCACGTCCACGCTGGCACGAAGCTCGTCGAGCCCGGCTGCCGTAGCCGTGTTGCACGCGACCACGATCGCCTTTGCGCCGTAGTCATCGATCAGGCTCCGGGCGAGCTCGTTCGAGAACCCGCGCACTTCGTCGAGTGGCTTCGATCCGTAGGGGTAGCGACCGGTGTCACCGATGTAGACGAGGTCTTCCCACGGCAGTAGGTCGATCATCGCCCGGGCAACGGTCAAGCCACCGAACCCGGAGTCGAACATCCCGATCGGACCGCTCATCGGCGGCGAGCGTACTCGCCAGGCCGTGCGGCCTCCGCCGAGGCCCGTATCCGATCCGGCCTCTCGCTACGGAGTCGTCGTCGGTGTCGGACCCTCGCCGGTTCCCGGCGGGGCGACTGTGGTCGCGGTCTCGGCGGCCACCGCGTCGTCGTTTCGGGCTGCAAGCGGCGACTCGAACACGAGATCAGCTGGGAAGTCGGACCACATCTCGGTACTCGAGGATCGCCCGTCCAGACGAACGATGTAGCCGTCGGCTCGAACGTCTGCGGTCATCCGATACTCCGTTGCGGAACTGAAACCGCTCTGAGCGTCATCTTCCAACCGGTAGTAGGCGATCGGGTTTGCGGCACGAAGCGAAGCGATGTCCACGATGACCTCGAATCGACGGATCTCCGGCGACTGGGGGATCTCCTGCACCTGTGTGAAGGGGTGGACCTCTCGCCGCACGAGCTCGGAGAGGTGCACCGGCTCGATCGCTCCCACCCCGAAGTACACGTGCTCCTCGACGGCCGCCGGGTCCGCGACGACCCACGCATCGGAGCCGGCCACTCGCTCGAAGCCCTGGAGCCCCGCGAGTTCGACGTCGCTTTCGAGTGCTCCAGCGTCATCGTTGTATGCAATGCGCACTCGCTTCGTCGGCGCGTCGAACGACGTTCGGTGCGTCTCCACACCCTGGAAAACGTAGGAGAGCGTGAAGGACTCCCAAGTCGTTGTTCGCTGCGCGAATTCGTCCGGCCAGGGTGTTTCGTTCACCGGCGCCGCCAGCGTTCCAGGGAGGTCGGGGAAGACGTACTGCTCGACGCCGAACCACCCGGCCACACCCGCCGCGATCACCACGGCAAATGCAACGAGGCGTCCGAGCAATCGCCCGACGCCTCGAGCGACTTCGCCAGCGCGTCCCGGCACCTTTGTTGCTTCATCCGGTTGAACGTGCATCATCACTCTCCTGGGTCCACGGTCGGGGTGGAGACAATGGATTCCGTCTGGAAGTTCGGGAGGTCGGCTGCGACATCGCTGAAGGTCACGGTGACCGTGTCCCCCCATTCGTTCACATCGCGAAACTGGCGCACTACGCCGAGGTCATCGACCCAGATGTCGATGTTCGTATCGCCCGGGTAGCCGTCGGCAGACCAGTTCGCGTGAACGAGTGGTTCTGCCGCGGCAAACGCGGACTCGTCGATCGACAGCGTGTAGTGCCGGACGGACACCGGCCCACTCGGGCGAGCCGCCGGCGCCGCCGTCGTGACCGGGGCAGTGCGGTCGACCACGTCTTGGAGCTGTGGGTCGACGTTGCCGGCGACAGCAACGTCGGCGGCCTCCTCGACCTCCGGCGCAACGGGTGGGTCGAGCGGGATGACGTTGAGCTGCTCCTCCGCCTCAGAGGTGACAGTGACGAACGGGATGGCCTCGACCGGCACCATGTCGTGGAATACCGGAACGAAACCGATGAAGCGCCCGAAGCTGGCGGGGATTGCGCTGAAGTTCGCATCGCCGGTGACGTCGACCCAGTTCCCCTGACCGTCTGGGCGCACGTGGACTTTGCCGTCGCGCACGTCGAGCAGGTAGCCCTCGGCCGCCCCGGTGAAGTCGAGGGTGAGGTTGGACGACTGCAGGCTGTAGCGCAACCGACTCGTCTCGGTGACCGTCTGATCGGCGCTGGTCGCCACGATGGTGGCGTCGATGTACTTGCCAGACACCGTCGCAGGCTCGGCTATCGGGAGGCCACCGCCGACTGGTGGAAGGAAGCCACCGGTGGCTGATTCCGCACCGGTTTCGGCAGACTGGCCTGGTCGGCCGTGCTCGTAGTAGTCGTAGCCGAAGCGCGCTCCGACACCGATGCCAGCGACGAGCAGCGCAGCGAACCCAGTCCGCACGATCCGCGCACCGATCGAGTGCTGAGGAATCTGACGAGCCTTCACGCGAGTAGCTGTCGCACGCTGTTGGGCTTCGATCGCAGCGACACGCTCGGCTGACATGCCTGGGTTCGACGTGGTTGCGGCTGCGGGTACCGATGCAACCGCTGCAGCGGACGGCAGCGTCGGCACTATCGGCGCGGCTGCAACCGGTGCTGCGCTGGCGGCTGGTTCGGGCGTCGGCGCGGCCACCGGATCAGGGGCCACCACAGGCACGGTTGGTTGCTGCTCGATGGCGGGAGCGGTCTCCGGAGCGGCCTGCGCTGTCTGGACCGCCGGATCCAGGTGCGCCGGAGTTCCGACCGCCGGGGGAACGTTCGCGGGCGTCTCGACGACCGCAGCCTCGGCGGCGGTGGGCTGCACCGGTTCGGGCGCACCCACCGGCTCAACGACTGGCATCGGGGCAGGCTGGACCGGCGCATTCACGACGGGCGCTGGCGAAGCGTCTTCGACGAGCATGATTCGAGGAAGACTCGGCGCTGAGGGCGCGGCCTCAACCGCTAGCACCGTCGGCGCAGATGACGCAGTGGGCGTTGCCGGCGTCGACGGCGCTGCGGGCGCATCCGGCATCGACGGCACAGCTGGCATGGACGGCACGGCCGGCATTGATGGCGCGGCTGGCGCAACCGGAACGGTCGGCACGGCGGGCATCGTGGGAGACGTCGGCAGCCGCAATGAGGGAGCGCTGGCGACGGGCGAGACGACCGGAGCTTCAGCTACCGCCGCCGGAGCAAGGACGGCTTGGGGCGCGCCCGTCTCGGTTGCGGACGGACCTGACCAGGAATCGAGCAGCTCGTCGAGTGAGCCTGGTGGCGGCGGGGGGAGATCGGACGGCACACCGATTCATCGGCACCGAAACGGGGACCTTGAGAGAGATGCCACGCAGAGCGCGAACTCTCGGGACCCGAACAGATCAGAAGTAGATGATCTTCTCGGCGGCCGCTTCCGCGACGTCGAGGTCGTCCGTGTAGGCACCCGTCGACAGGTACTTCCACCCACCGTCGCACACGATGAACACGATCGTGCCGGATGGAATCTGGCTGGCGACCTTTGCGGCTCCCGCGAGTGCTGCTCCCGCCGAGATCCCCGCGAACACGCCGCATTCGCTGACGAGTCGGCGGGTCCATTCGATGGACTCTCGTGGC
>CALIOL010000203.1 GCA_938044705.1 uncultured Ilumatobacter sp.
TTTCCCGGCGGGCGGGCACACGAACTCGGCGGGCGTCGAAGCAGCGGTGAAGCTCGGCGACGTGCACGACGACGCAAGCCTCGAGCGCTACCTCGTCGGACGCATGGCCACGACCGGTGTGGTCGATGCCGCGTTCGCTGCACATGTCGCGGCGCTCAGCGACCCGAGCGCCGCTGACCTCGCGACGCTCGATGCCGAGTACTCCGCTCGTGTGCCGTCACCGAAGCTACGAGATGCCAGTCGACGCTTCGGTCGCCAGCTGCTTCGTGCCGGGTCGACCGTGTGGAGTGGAGCGACCCTCGACGTCATCGCCCGAAGCGATGCGGGTGCCCATCAGCCGATCGTGCTCGGGGCACTCGTCGACGCAGCAGACGGCACTCCGCTCGACGCGGCATCGCTCGCCTTCCACCACCTGTCGGCAGCGGTAACGTCCGCGGCCATCCGTCTCCTGGGCCTCGACCCGATGACCGTTGCGGCCGTGCAGGCCCGGGTCGGTCGGCACATCGACGACTGGTCGACCGACGCCGACGTGTGGGCGACCGCCGAACCCGCGGAACTGCCGGCCTGCGGGAGCTCGCTCACCGACATCCTCGCCGAAGATCACGGGCGATGGGACGCCCGCCTGTTCGTTGCCTGACCGCTGCTGAGAAGAGATCGCCATGCCTCCCCACGACATTCCTCACGACAACTTCCTCAACGAGTCCGCACGCCCGGACGCAGCATCGAGCAATCGTCGCGCGTTGCGCGTCGGCATCGGCGGCCCGGTCGGTTCCGGCAAGACCACACTCGTCGGCTCGCTCTGCGCGTTGCTGCGCGACTCGCTGTCCATGGTGGTCGTCACCAACGACATCTTCACCTCGGAAGACGCCGATGCCTTGCGCGAGGCAGCGGTGCTGCCGACCGAACGCATCGTCGCGGTCGAGACCGGGTGCTGCCCGCACACGGCGATCCGCGACGACATCGCCGCGAACCTCGACGCGGTCGAGCAACTCGAGACGCTCCATGGCGATGTCGATCTCACCCTCGTCGAATCGGGCGGCGACAACCTCACCGCGATCTTCAGCCGTGGGCTCGTCGACGTGCAGATCTTCGTGCTCGATACCGCCGGCGGCGACGACGTGCCGCGCAAGGGCGGGCCCGGTGTGGCGATGGCCGACCTGCTCGTGATCAACAAGGTCGACCTGGCGCCGCACGTCGGCTCCGATGTCGACCGGATGCTCAGCGACGCGCGCGAGCGTCGCGACGATCGCCCGGTCACCCCAACGTCGCTCGTCGATCAGTCCGGCGCTCAACCGGTTGCCGACTGGATCACCGCGCAGATCGCGACACGCCGTTCGTGAAGGCCCATGGTTCGATGGTGATCGCTCCGGCAGGTTCGGGTGAGTGCGGTCGTTCCGTTCTGCGCTCGGCTCAGTCGGAACCGCCGTTCAGTATCCGTCAGTGTGGAGACCAAGTCCTGGTCGCCGCGTCAGCGGCCGCACCGGTCGGTGGCGACGACCTGTCCCTCGGCATCGGTGTGCTCGCCGGCGCTCACGCCTCCGTGGGTGCAGTGGCCTCCACGATCGTGTTGCCCGGACCGACTGGTGCGCCGTCGACGATGACGACGCAGTGTTCGGTCGGCATGGATGCTCACCTCGAGTGGGTTGGGCAGCCGACGGTCTCCGTGGCGGGTTCAGATCACACGGTCGCGACCGTGGTCGATCTGGATGCGATGGCGACCTGTCGCATCGTGGAAGAGGTGTCGCTGGGTCGGTCGGGCGAGCCGTCAGGACAGCTCCGACTGATCATCCGAGTCGAGCGCGACGGACACCCGTTGGTGCACCACGATGAGCTCTTCGGGCCTGCCGTTCCCGGCGCCGGCAGTGTCGTTTCGGCGGGCGTGGCGCGTCACGTGCTCTCCGAAGTGCTCGTGGGCGTCGACCCGGGGGAGTCCTGCGTGTCGGTCGATGGTGAGACCCGAGCCGCATGGCTGCCGATGGGACCCGATGTTGCGATGATCCTCGCGGTCGGCCCCGATCGTCCGTCGGTGCAGGCTTCGGTCGCTGCACTGCGTCACTGAATCTCCCGACGCGTCGGCGAAACGCTCAGCGTGCTTCGGTGAGGATGAGCTTGACGAAGGGTTCGGCGAACACGGTTTCGGCGTCGTCGAAGGGGTGCACGGATGCGATGTCGGTGGGGTCGAAGGCGCTGTGGCCGAGGCGACTCAGCGGTGCTTCGATCAGCGATCGGGTGTTGACCCAACCGGTTCGCAGCGAGATGTTGTTCATGTACATCTCGTACATGGGAATCGTTGGCGGGGAGCGTCGGTGAACGGCCCCGGCTGTGCACGTGCAGGTGCTGTGCGGGCCACCGGATGCGAGCGCGAGCGCCAGTCCTTCGGCGGTGCCGCTGGTATCAGCCATGACGTCGAACCAGCCCAGCTCGCCTCTGTCAGGAAGATCGCGAACGGCGGTCGCGCCGAGCCGCGCAGCAAGGTCGCGGTGGTTCTCGATCGCGCTGACGAAGACGACCTCTGATGCTCCGGCGTCGCGTGCGAACGCTGTTGCGTAGATGCCGATGCTCCCTCCATCGGCCAGCGCGCCGCCGACGATGAGAACGCGACCTCCAGGGGACTCGCGCAGGGCTGGAACGACGGAACGCCAAGCGTCCACGAGGTTGTCGCCGAGACCCGATGCACGAGTGGGGTCCATTCCTGGCGGTAGTGGGACGAGCATGGCGTCGGCGTGGGGAACGTCGATGACATCTGCCAGGAATCCACCCCATCGCTGCACGTGTGGACCCCACCCGTAGCAGGACCCTGCGGGCACCGTCTCGCAGTACGTGTTCTGGCCCCTCACGCATCTGCTGCATCGCCCACATGAGATCTGCCACGGGACGATCACAAGGTCATCGACATCGACGTTGGTGACGTCGGAGCCGACCTCGATGACTCGACACACGCCTTCATGACCGAGAGGCGTGCCGGGTTTGAACTTGATGACACCGCTCAGAGCGATGGCATCCATGTCGCAGGTCGACACCGCAACGGGTTCGACCAATGCACTGCTTGCAGCGGTCAGCACCGGTGTCGGGGTTTCGGTCCATCGAACCTGTCTCGGTCCATCGAAGACGAGCTGCTTCATTGCGGGGTGCTCGCGCGGAATCGGAAGCTGGCATTGGCCCGCGCGATTGCTCGGCCGTCATCGTCGACCACGAGGCAGTCGGCGACGCCGATCGAGCGACCGAGGTCGTGCACGCGACAGCGTGTCTCGATCCACGTGCCCTGTTCGGCGACGGACAGGTAGTCGACGGCGAGACCGAGTGTGAGTGCGCCGCCGTCGATCGGCCGCCCTGCGACGTCGGCTGCTCGATGAACGGAGAGGCCCATCGCGTTGTCGGCGAGACCTGCGATGACGCCACCGTGTAGGAAGCCTCGCCCATTGCAATGTTGCTCGCCGACATGAATGCCCAACGCGACCGACTCGCTGTCGGTCTTCGAGTAGATCGGGGCCCACGCATCAGTGACAGGGCTACGCCGTTCATGAATCTCGAACCCGGCCGGCACGACGACCGGGACTGCGGCGCGGTTCACGATCGGTCCTGTGCGGTGCAGAGCCCGTCGATGATCGCAGTGAGGGCGGTGTTTCTTCGTCGCTCGACGCTCTCGGATGATCGCCCGAGCGTTCCACTCAGCTCGGCGGCGATGAGTCCTCGATCGAGTGCCACGAGTGCATGTGCTGCATCGACGGTCGTCGGGTCGGTCTCGCTGGTGTCGAGGACTGCTGCGACGCGTCGAATCACCTCGGAGTAGATCTGCGTCGCCGCCTCGAAGTCCTTGGGGCCCGGCTCGAACTCGGTGAACGGACGAGCGAACATCACCTCGAACAGCATCGGTGATCGCAGCGCGAAACGGCGCGTGGTGTCGAACACGGACATCAGGTCAGCGTGCGCATCGTCGGAAGGAGCCACGACTGCGAGTTCGGCCGCGAGTCGCGCAAACCCTTCGAAGAAGATGCTCCGAACAAGCCCCGCCTTGTCCCCGAACAGCTCGTACACAGCCGCTGTCGACGTTCCCGCGTCAGACGCCACACGACGGGCCGTCACCGCGATCGCACCTCCGGATTCGAGCAACGAGATCGACTCTGTGAGGACCTGGTCCTTCAGCGCATCATCACGGGTCTTCGGTCGGGGCATACGTAGAGACTAGTTTCAAGAACGGCGTTTCGAAACACTGTTCTCTCCACCGAAGACAAGACCGTCGAAGCGGGGGAGCGATTCTCAGCTTCAGCTCGGCGGACGCCGAGTGAAAGGGTGAGCCGGTGCGGGGCGACAGATACGACGCGACCGTCGAACCCATCTCGCCTGCCGCATGGAAGGCGTTGGCGATCGGCGCCGTCGGCTACGTCTTGGTCGGGTTCAACAGCACCGCAACCAACATCGCCTTTGGCGACATCGCCGACTCGTTTCCGGAGGTGCCGGAGACAACGGTGCAGTTCGTCTCTTCGGGCTACTTCATCGGAACGGCTGCGTTCCTTCCGTTGGCGGGACGAATCGCAGACCGCCGTGGACGAACGCTGGTGTTCACCGTCGGCCTCGCCGTGTTCGCCATCTCAGCGCTGCTGTCGGCAATCGCTCCGACGGTCTGGGTGCTGATCGGCGCTCGTGCGGTGCAGTCGCTCGGCGGCGCGTTGATCATCCCTGCGTCGCTCTCGATGGTCCTCCCGATGTTCCCGGTCAGCCGACGGTCGACCGCGGTCGCAGCGTGGGCGGCGGCAGGTCCGCTCTCAGCGGCTGTTGCACCGTCGCTCTCGGCAGGGGTGCTGCAGGTGAGCAGTTGGCGGTGGCTCTACTTCCTCAGCGGACCGATTGCGCTCGTCATCCTTGCGATCGGGGTCCGATACCTCCGTGAGGTGACGCCGCCGGCTGACGAAGGTCGCCTCGACGTGATGGGTGCAGCACTGGGCACCGCGGGGATCGCACTCCTCGTCTTCGCCGTCGGAAAGGGTGGCGACTGGGGCTGGTCGAGTGCACCGATTCTCGCGTGCTTCGCCGCCGCAGCTGCGTTCGTCGCGGCCTTTGTTCACCAGTCTCGGCGTCACCCGCAGCCGATGATCGACTTCTCGCTGTTCCGTGCTCAGCAGGTGTGGATGGCCAACGCTGCGAACTCGCTGATCTCGGTGTGCAGCCTCTCGATCTGGCTGGTGTGGCCGCTGTATCTGGGCCGGGTGTGGGGATACTCGAGCCTGGAAATCGGGCTCGGCCTAACGGCAGGCCCCGTCGTCGCCGGGACGATGACCTTGGTCGGAGGTCGCGTGGCCGAACGAACCGGACACCGTGTGCCCATCCAGTTGGGCAGCTTGGTGATGGTGGCAGCGGTGGGCTGGTGTTGGCTCGTGCTCGACGCGGATGGTCGCTACCTCACCTCGTTCCTCCCGGGCATCGTGCTGTTCGGGTTCGGATGGGGGTTCTCCTCGCCGACCATGAACAGCTTTGCGCTCGAGGCGGTCCCCGAAGCGTCCTGGGGCACGATGAATGCTGCGTTCAACATGTTCCGCAACGTCGCCGGGGCGGTTGGCGTCGCCGCCGCGGTGGCGTTCGTCGGATCGGCTGAACGCGTCGACAAGGTCGCTGCCTTCGATCGAGCGTGGACGTTCCTGTTCGTCGTCACGGCGCTCGGGGCGGCGATGACCTTCGTGTTCTACCCGCGCCGGTCCAGCACAGAGTTCACGCTCCCGTCATCGAACGAATCGTGGTCAATGGACTGATGGTCTTACCATGCGAGTTGATACGGAATCGGCTGCAACTGTGAGGTACGACCATGAAAGCAATGCTCTACCACGAAGCGGGAGGGCCTGAGGTCTTCCAGTACGTCGATGTGGCCGACCCCGAGCCCGGCCCTGCCGACGTGGTGATCGATGTGGCCGCCACGTCGCTGAACCGCCTCGATGTGGTGCAGCGCAACGGGTGGTTCCAGATGCCCGGCTTCGAATACCCGCATATTGCGGGCATGGATGTGGCCGGCGTGGTGTCGGCCGTGGGCAGCGCGGTGGCCGGCGTGGCCGTGGGCGACCGCGTGGTGGCCGATCCCTCGCTCGCCGGTGTGAGCGACGACTCGAAGCTCGCTGGTCGCGGTGACCTGTTCGGCGACCTCGGCATCATCGGCGGCACCGTGGCCGGCGGCTACGCCGAGAAGTGCCTCGTGCCTGCGTCGCACGTGTACGCCGTGCCCGAATCCATGTCGCTCGAACACGCATCGACGTTCCCCACCGCCTACCTCACCGCGGCCCACGCGCTCTTCGACGTGGGGCAGTTGCAGTCTGGTGAAACGGTGATGATCCACGCCGCTGGCTCGGGCGTGTCGACCGCCGGGATCCAACTCGCCAAACAGGCCGGCGCAACGGTGCTCGCCACCGCCGGCACCGACGAGAAGTGCGAGCGAGCACTCGCGTTGGGCGCCGACCACGTGGCGAACAATCGCACCGCCGACGTGGCCGGCTTCGCTCGCGAGGTCACCCAGGGCGCCGGGGTCAACATGGTGTTCGATCACGTGGGCACAGCGCTCTTCGGTCCGTCGCTGTTCGGGCTCGGCGTGCACGGTCGACTCGTGAACTGCGGCAACTCGTCGGGCGACGAGGCAACCATCCCATCGCTCGGCTACCTGTTCCACTCCGGGATCAAGATCATGGGCTCCGACCCGTACCGGCCCGAAGAGTTCGGCCCGGTGTGGGACACGTTCTGTGCTGGCGACTTCGAGGTCGTCATCGACTCGACCTTCGCGCTCGCCGATGCCGCCGAAGCGCAGAACAAGATGATGCAGAGCGACTTCTTCGGCAAGATTCTCCTCACACCGTGACGTCCACCTGATGTCGGAACCGCGCGACGCTCCGTATCCGGAGCTCAAGAAGACCCACACGATGGCTCATGTGGGTCGTCCATGGACCGACTACAAACCGCCCCCGGCCGCACCGGTGTGGGCCGCCATCGAAGGGCTCGGCCGCTACTACATTCTGCTGGCGGCGCTGGAACTCGATGTGTTCGACACGATGCAGCGCCTCGGTCCAGCGTCGGCCGACACCATTGCCGATGCGCTCGACGCGCCGGTCGACCATGTGCGCTCGCTGCTCGACGGCGTCGTCGCGCTCGAACTTCTCGACCAGTTCGTCGACGTGTACGAACTCAACGACGCCGCCAAGCGCTACCTCGTGTCCGATGGCCCGGCCACCATGGCCGACCTCATTCCGGTGGCGCCTGGCCCGCACGAGAACTGGACCACGCTCGCCGACACGGTGCGCAACGGTCGCCCGGCCACACCGATCGAAGACGATGCCGCCGCGTTCTACGTGCCGCTGGTGGAAGGCACGTTCACCACGATGTTCCGCTGCGCGACGCGTGCCGACTTCAAGATCCGCTACTCGGCGATGCGCGCCCCGAAGATCCTCGACCTGGGCGCGGGCGGTGCGCCGTGGTCGATCGCGATGCTCAACGGTTGCCCCGACGGCACAGCGGTGGTGAACGACCTCCCCGGCGTGATCGACGTCGCTCGTGCGAAAGCCGCCGAGCACGGGGTCGACGACCGCTGCGAGTTCCGCGTCGGCGACTTCCACGCCATCGACATCGAGCCCGGCCATTACGACCTGGTGGTACTCGGCCACATCTGCCGCACCGAAGGCGTCGACGGCGCACAGCACCTGATCGCTCGCGCCTTCGAAGCACTCAAGCCCGAAGGGCGACTCGTGTTGGCCGACTACTTCGTCGACATCGAACGCAAGTTCAACCCGCATGCGGTGATCATGGGCACCACCATGATGGCGAGCACCGAGAAGGGCTTCTGCTTCACCCATCAGCAGTTCTCCGAGTGGCTCCGCACCGAGGGATTCACCGATCTGCGCCTCGTCGAACCCATCGGATTTCAACAGAGCTTCGTGGCCCGCAAGCCCCGCGTGACCGCGCACGTGAAAGAGAGTTCACCATGACCGAACAGATCGACACACTCATCGTTGGTAGTCACGTGGTGACGATGAACCCGACGCGCGACGTGATCCGCCACGGTGCGGTTGCGATACGTGGCAACCAGATCGTGGACCTGGGGAAGCAGAGCGATCTCGAAGCGCTCTACACCGCCACAAACACCGTCGGCGGCGACCGTTTCGTGGTCACGCCCGGCATGGTGAACACGCACATTCACGTCACTGGAGAGCCGCTCACCCGCGGCTACGTTCCCGACGACACCCCGTTCGAAGAGAACGTGTTCATGTGGCTGTGCCCGCTGTACTCGGTGTACACCGCAGAGGAGGAGCGACTCTCCGCACAGCTCGCCGCGGTCGAGATGTTGAAGTCGGGCACCACCACGTTCCTCGAAGCCGGCACGATCCGCTTCCTCGACGACGTGATCGACGGCCTCGTCGAAGTGGGCATCCGCGGGCGCGTGGGCAACTGGGTGTGGGACCTTCCGCCCGAGCCCGACGTGTACAAGCAGAACACCGACACGGCGATCAACACCTTGCAGCAGCAGTTGGTCGACCATGCCCAAGACGCCACCGCTCGTATCGGGACCTGGTCGATCCTGGTGGGGCACACCACCGCGTCCGACCCACTGTGGAAGGCCGCGCGCGAGTTGGCCACCGAGCACAACACTCCAATGAGTTTCCACATGTCGCCCGCCAAGCTCGACCCCGAAGGCTTCGTGGCCGAGTTCGGCCAGCGCCCGATGATCCACCTCGCCGAGCTGGGCATCCTCGGGCCCGACGTGGCGATGACGCACTGCGTACAGGTCGACGATCAGGAACTCGCCGTGATGGCAGAACTCGGCGTCAACGTCGCCCACTGTCCAACCACCGCATTGAAGGTCAGCTACGGCGTCACCCAGGTCGGCAAGTTCCCCGAGATGGTGCAGGCGGGGATCAACGTCAGCATCGGCACCGATGGCAACAACGCATCGAACTACTCCGACTTGATGCGCGCCACCTACCTCGTTGCCGGCCTCTTCAAGGACGCTCGCCAGGACCCGCAGATGTTCCCTGCCGAGATGGCCTACGAGATGGCGACGCTGGGCGGAGCCAAGACGATGCAGATGGAAGACTCCATCGGTTCGCTCGAGGTGGGGAAGCGTGCCGACGTGGTGATGCACGACACCGACCGGCCCGAGTGGCGCCCACTCCTCAACGTCGCCAACCAGCTGGTGTGGTCCGCTGACGGCCGCGGCGTCCACACCGTGTTCGTCGACGGGGTGAAGGTCGTCGAGGCCGGACAGATGACGACCATCGACGAAGGCACGTTCTACGACCGTTGTCAGCGCGCCGGCGAAGCCATCACCGCTCGCTCCGGCCTTCCCGACAAAGCCAAGTGGCCGGTGCTGTAGACGCAGCTCTCCCGGCCCGGCCTGGGCCAGCGTCTCGTCGTCTGATCGACCTCGCCTGGCCGGACTCACCCGTCGTCTGGCCGTGGCGGGCGTTCCCCACCGCGGTTCCCTCCAGCGGCACCTTCGGCGGTCAGGCCGGTGACACAGGTCAGCGTTGCGTTCTGTTCGATGGTGTTTGCGTGGTAGTGGTAGCCGAATTCATCGGTCGTGTGGCCGTTGCACTCGTCGAGTTCGAGACCTTCTGCTGGGGCGTGCACGGTGTGCCCGTCGATGGCAAGAGCGAACGGTGCGGTCTCGCCTTCGGGCGCTTCGCCGACATCGGAGCATCCGGTTGTGCCATGGATGTGATAGCCGCCCGGGTTGATATGTCCGCCGCAGTCGTCGAACGCAGCGATCGTGTAGGCCGCCAAGATGGCGGACATGTCCGCTGACCCCGCCAGGAGCGAACCGCTGAAGGTGACGCCGAGTGTGCTGTGTGCGCCGGTCGGGAACTCCACCGCAACAGCATTGGTGGGTGCTGGGTTGACGGGTACCTGGATCGTGGCGGTGGGCTGTTCGCCGCCCTCCAGCCATTCGACTCTGCCCTCCACGCAGTTGTAGTAATACTCCTCGGTGATGCCGGCGCGTGCCGCATTCTCGAAGTCCTCGGCGTTGTCGATTACGTTGATGGAGCCATCGTCGTTGACGAGGTTGCCCCACACTTCGTCGCCGTAGATGTCGCCGAGTTCGGTGAAGAATTCACCGTCCATCACGTAGCTGTCTTCGCCATCGAGCCACAGCCCGCCGGCGTCCTCGCCATCGGTCACGCTCGTCGGACAGAACGGGCCAATGTCATGATTGACCGGCGTGCCAACCACAGTGATCGTGTAGCACTCCGATGTGGAGCCGTCGGACAATGTGCACTCGTCAATCGTCGGTTCTCCCACGAGCGCCCCATCCGCGAAGAGGCTGAGATCGACAGTGCCGGCCGTCGCGTCTGGCTCGGTGGGTTCGTCGTGGTGATGTGCTTCATCGTGGTCGTCAGGCTCGGTCGAAGCGTCAACGGAAGACCTGGTGCCGTCGTCGGATCCGCAACCTGCTGCAAGCAGCCCAAGGGCTGCGAGGATCGTGAACCCTCCGCCGATCGGGCTGACTCGGCTGTGGTGTCTTGATGTATTGGACATGGCGTGTGCGCTGCCTCTCTGAATCGATAGTCGGGAGCCGAGCTCCCGTGCATGTCGCACCCGCTGGACGCAGCGTGACGGTCGATTCGGTGAAAGGCCTGTGAACGGTCTGCGAAAGGACTGTGAGGCAAGCGCGCTACTCGAACTCGGCGACCAGGGAATCAACCCCTTCATCTCCGAGGTTTGCCACCTCCGACGACGAGTGACTCGGAGCCGACGGCGACGACGTCGTCGGCCCACTGGGGACGATCGAACACCTCGCGCACCTCGTCGGCGAACGAGTCGAGGTCGTGGATCGCGAAGTCGGGATCGAACGAGTTCTGGTCCCATCGCGCACAGAACTCAGCGCACAGACCGGCCCAGCGATGATCGGCGAATCGGTCGCGTGCATCACGATCCCCGCCCAGATGATGGGCGTAGTAGTAGCTCTGGAACACGCCGTGGTGCTGCACCACCCAGTGCACTTCCGCTGGGACGTACGGCTGCAGGATCGACGCGGCCAGCTCACTGTGATTGTGCGGGGCGAGTTCGTCGCCGATGTCGTGGAGGAGCGCCGCGACGACCCAGTCGATGGAAGCGCCGTCGAGCCGGGCACGAGTCGCCGACTGCAGTGAATGTTCCAGGCGCGTGATCTGGTAGCCGCCGAGCGAGTTGGTCAACCCGTCGAGCGTGTCGAGCAGCCGGTCGGCGAGGCCGCCTGCGTACTGCCGTTCGTACCGATCGAGGAGCTCGTAGTCGGCGGCGGTGCCGTTTGCCATCGCCCGGAACGAGACGATTTCGCTCGATTGATCGACGTTCATTTCGCAACTCTGGCACGCTGGCGACGGATCGCCAGTCGATACATCGTGTCGGGTCCGTCGTGCTCGATGTAACAGCCCTGCAGGTGACGGCGGCCGCGAGTGGGATCGAACGCGGTCCTCCCGTGCAGGGCTCGGTGGTTGTCCATGAACATCACGTCGCCCGGCTCCAGTCGGAACGTCACCTGGTGGGCCGGATCGTTCGTCCAGTCGCACAACCAGCGACGGCCGGCGTAGAACGCATCGAGGTCGACCTCCGGCTGCACGACCGGCTCGTCGAGCTTCGTGTTGAACTTGATCTGGTGGTACCGGCCGTGCCGGTCGTATTCCAGGATGTGCCCTCGGTTGACCACCGTGTCCGTGCCCATGTCGTAGCGCCAGACCACTTCGGTGTCACGCAGCGCCGCATGCCACTCCGGATGCTCTGCCTCGAGCGCCAGCGCGGCGGCGAGACCATCGACGAGGGTCGAGTCGCCTCCTGGTGCTTCGTTGGCGATGCAGTGCAGCAACTGGATACCGGGGACCGGCATCCGATACGGCTCGTCGCTGTGGGCGAGGAGCGCGGCCGACGTGTACGCCAGATCGGTCGGCAACGGCTTCGCCTCGACATCGAACACCCACCCGAAGTTGTGGCCGACGAGATAGCCGAGACGGTCCGCGACCTTGGCGACCACACCGACCTCGGCAGGCGTGTTGCGGAACACGACGTATCCGTGCCGGAAGAACGCGTCGAGAAACGCGAGCACCGCATCGAGGTCCTCCGACCCGCGATCGAAGGTGATGCCGTTCCAGTCGACGTACGGGAACTCGGGCAACGGTGCCGTCCATGGTTCCGGCTCGGGCGGCGCCTCCGGCTCGTGACGCCAACCGAGTGCCTCCTCGATCGCCACGAGGTCGAGGTGTGCTCGATGACCGTCGGAGAACGAGACGTCGATCGACGCAGCGTCGATTTGCGCGTCGACCACCACGAGATCACCGGGGATGTCGGTCGGGTTGAAGAGGCGTTGGCGGTGGGTCGTGTCGATCTGACCGGGCTCGGTCGAGCGGTCTCGCAGCCACTTCGGGTGCAGCTCAATTGCTGCTCCCTCGCCATCGATCGGTCGGACGACGAGGCGACCGTCGACCACGTCACATTCGATGGTCGGAGCCTCGGGCGTCCAGACCGATTCGAGGAGTGCCATCCACCCAAGTCTGAGGCATGCACTCGCGACGCGATACCCCAGTTCTCGGCAGTCGTGGCATAACCTCAGAGCATGCTCAGGTCGGTGCCATGAGAACACTGGTCCGCCGGGTTGATCGACTGCAACGCCTCGCCGTGTTCGACGCCGCAGCGCGACTCGGCAGCTTCACGCGCGCGGCCGAAGAGCTCGGGATGACCCAGCCAGCGGTCACCCGCCAGATCCGAAGCCTCGAACGGGCGCTGGACACCAAGCTCTTTGAGCGAACCGCGAACCGCAGCGAACTCACGGAGGCCGGACGCCGCCTCCACAACCACGTCGCCGTCGGCTTCGAGGAGATCGAAGAGGGTCTCGCAGAACTCGAGGAGTCGACCGACACGTTCGTGCTCGCCTCGCACCCCGGGATCGTGCAGATGTGGCTGATGCAACGACTCGACCAGATGCAAGCGGCACTGGGTGACGTCGATCTGCGATTCTGGCTGTTCGAGCGCGACACCGAGCTCGTCGACGGTTCCTTCGACGCCGCGATCCGCGTCGGCACGGGCAAGTTCCCGGGCTGTCGCAGTCGGCTCCTCTTCCCCGAGGTCGTGGTCCCAATTGCCGCGCCCTCGTTCGCTGAGGAACACGGTCTGTCGGCGTCCAGCACAGCACGCGACGTACACGAGGCGCCGTTCGTTCACATGGACGACGGCGACCGGCCGTGGATGACCTGGTCCGGTTGGCTCGAGGAATTCGGCATGGCGCTGCGACGCCAGCCCGGCCGCGTGCTGTTCCACAACTACCCGATGGTGCTGCAACAGGCACTCCTGGGTCGCGGCGTTGCACTCGGCTGGCGGCCGCTCATCGACGAGTACGTCTCGGGCGGGGCGCTCGAGGTCGTCGGGCCCGAGGTGCGTTCGTCGCGTGGCTACTACGTCACGTGGCCAGCGAGCAACAGCGATGAGCGCGTGGACGCCCTCGTCGACTGGCTCCTCGCTGATCCCAACTGACGTTGGGGAGATGCCACTTGCGGATCGATCAGTGCCAGACTCCGTCGGTGGCACACGCGCACTCGCACGGACCGATCTCCGACGAAGACGCCGAGTTGGTCGTCGGTGAGACCGTGCGGCGCAACGTGTGGATTGCCGTCGCCGCATTCACCGTCGCTGCTGTCATCGGGCTCATCGCGCTCTGGCCGTCCGGATCCAGCACCAACGCAAGTGGGTCCGCGGGGCTCGGTACCGATGCCGTCGGCGCAACCGTCGTCGATCGAGAGGAAGTGCCGTGCGAGTTCGACCCGCTGCTGGCATGCGTCGTGTTGCAGGTCGTGCCGTCCGAGGGTGACCTCGCCGGCGAGCGGCTGCGCCTGGATCTGCCGATCGACAGCCCCGTCGAGGACGGCGACGCGATCCGCGTCGTGGTGAACGTCCAGCCGGACGGCTCGACGGTGGTGTCGTTCTTCGACTTCCAGCGCTCGACGCCGATGCTGCTGCTGCTCCTGATCTTCGTGGCGGTGATCATCCTCTTCGGCGGATGGCGTGGCCTCGGAGCGCTCGGCGGTCTGGCGGTCAGCTTGGGCATCATCGTGATGTTCGCGTTGCCCGCGTTGCTCGACGGGAGCAATGCCGTGCTCGTTGCGCTCGTGACGTCGGCGGCGATCGCCATCGTCGCGCTGTTGCTTGCCCACGGCTTCAACGTCGCGACTGCGGTCGCGTTGTTGTCGACGATGGCAGCTTTGGTGCTCACCGGACTGTTGGCCTTGCTCTTCGTGTGGACGTCGAAGTTCACCGGGTTCGCCGATGAGTCGGTCGGCTTCCTCGATGTGCTCGGTGCATCGATCGACCCGAGAGGCCTGCTGCTTGCCGGCATCCTCATCGGCTCGCTCGGCGTCCTCGACGACGTCACCGTGACGCAGGTTTCGGCGGTCTGGGAGCTGAAGCGCGCTGTGCCGTCAGCAGGGCCGAAGGAGCTGTACGAGCGTGGAGTGCGGATCGGACGAGACCACATCTCGTCGACCGTCAACACCCTGTTCCTCGCGTACGCAGGTGCGGCGCTGCCGCTGATGTTGCTGTTCAGCCAGGCGGGTGAGTCGCTCGGCGCGGTCGCCACCAGAGAGGTCGTAGCGGTTGAAATCACCCGGGCGTTGGTCGGGTCGCTCGGCCTGGTCGCAGCCGTGCCCATCAGTACGGCGCTCGCCGCTCTGGTCGCAACCGCAGACGATCCCGCAGCAGATGCGTCCCCGGACGACGGTGCTGTCACTTCGTCATCGGCCTGAGTGAGTTGCGTTCCCCGAGTCCCGGGGAGTGCGAGGCAAGACGTCCGTAAGTTTGCTTCGAAAGCTCGGGCAGCGCAGTGGGTTCGGATGGGTGCAGCTCAGAGCGTGCTCGATCCCCTCGATGGCCTGGTTCAGTTCGTCACGATGTCGCTTGAGTTCGGTGACCTTCTGCGCAAGCCGACCTTTCCCGTCGACGAACGCGTCCGGTTGTAGAAGTTGAGAGGTCTCCGCCAGTGAGAACCCACTTCGCTGACACACCACGATGACGGCGATGCGCTCGATCACGTCAGCTGAATACTGGCGACGGATTCCGGAACGCCCGTGTGGTTTGAGAAGGTTCTTGCTCTCCCAGACCCGCAGTGTCGACGCTGGCACTCCGGTCCGCCGGACCACCTCCGCGATATCGAGCACATCGTTGTTCGACGTCATCGCAGGTCGATTTCTACTGACTGTGGGAGTCCGATCCAACGTCGCACAGCGGCGCAGTACTCGGAGTACGCATCGCCGAAGGTCGCAGCCATTCGACGTTCTTCGAACGGGATGTACCAATGGTTCGCTGCGAGCCAGAACGCCGCGGGTCCGATGAGGGCGCTGAGTGAGCCGACCAGTCCTGCGAGCCCAGCGAGTGCGAGCGAGAACCCCAGGTACATCGGATTTCGCGAGAACCGAAAGGCGCCGGCTGTGACCAGCACACCGGGGTCATCGAAGGTCGTGATGTTGGTGTCGAGTCGATCGAACAGCGAGGCGCTGCGCACGGCTATCGCGACGCCGAATATGAGGAGGGGAAGGCCGATGAGGCGCAGCGGCTGAGCGACCGGCCCCAGGATCGGAGCCAGCCAACCGGTCGCTCCGGTGACGAGTGCGCAGGCTGCAAACAGGTGCGGAGGAAGAAGACGTTGCATCGTTCGAATCCAACCACTTGAACCATGGTTGAAGTCAAGCGCAACCTCCACGTGGACTGACGCTCGCCCGACCCGTAAGGCTCAGGTGATGCCGCGACCCAGGGACCTGCCGATCGTCGACCTCATGGTCGAACTCCCTCGTGGCGGGGGAGGGATGGGTATGGACGAAGCGCGCCGCTTGCTGAAAGACAGCGGGTCGGACGAATTCGGTCATCATCCCGCCGAGTACCTGTTCAAAGATGCGGGCGATCGGATGGGGGAGTCGCTGTCGATGGACGGGCTCGTCGCTCTCATGGACCACCACGGCATCACCACCGCGCAGATCGACGTCAACCCGGTGCGCCCCGAAGCGTTTCACGACATCGCCGAGCGGCACCCGGGCCGATTCATCGGGTCGGTGGGTATCGACCCGAACCTCGGGATGAAATCACTGCGCTCGATGAAGCGAGCCGTCGAGAGCCACGCCGACATCCGGTCTGTGTCTGCCGCTCCGTGCCTGTACGCGCCGCAGGTCGCGATCGACGCTGCGCAGATGTACCCGTTCTACGCCGCGTGCTGCGAGCTCGACGTGCCCATGAACATCCTCGCCGGGGTCCCTGGCCCACGAGTCCCGTTCGACTGTCAACGCGTCGATCGGATCGATCCGGTCTGTTACGACTTTCCCGAGCTGAAGCTGATCATGCGCCACGGTTGCGAGCCGTGGGAGGAGCTCGCCGTGAAGCTGATGCTGAAGTGGCCGAACCTGTACTTCTCGACCACCGCATTCGCCCCGAAGCACTACCCGAAGGCGATCATCGACTACGCCAACACGCGCGGGACGGACAAGGTCATGTTCGCGGGCTACTTCCCAGGTCTCTCGTGGGAGCGAGTGCTCGGCGAGCTCGACGAGCTGCCGCTGCGCGACCACGTGTGGGAGCCGTTCCTGGGCGGCAACGCTCGACGCCTCTTCGGGCTGTAGACAACGACGCGCTCAGTGGCCGAGGCGTGCGTCGCGCACGAGGCGCGCATGGCGCTCGGCGGCTTCGACGGCGAGCGACGAACGATCCACGAGCGTGGGCTCGCCGTCGCGGACCACGACTCGGCCCGACGACACGACGTCGCGGACCGATCTGCCGTCGCTGGCCCAGATGAGCTGCAGCACGGGGTCGGGCGAGAGCGGAACCCACTCGGGTCCCGTCGTGTCGACCAGCACGATGTCGGCCCGCTTGCCGACCGACAGTGAACCGATCTCGTCGCTCATGCCAAGTGCATCGGCGGCGCCGAGGGTTGCGTGGTGCAGTGCCGCATGCGCGCCGAAGATGGTTGCATCGACGGCCATGTCCTTCGCAAGACCGGCGGCCAGTGCGGCGGCGCCCAGCACGTCGATGGCATCGCCTGCGTTCTCGGCGTCGCAGCCGATGGCGACGCGACCGCCACGTTGGATGAACTCGATGTGGCGACCCGCTCGGGTCACGCCCTGGCCGAGCCGTAGGTAGGCCCACGGGCAGTACGCGATCGCGGTGTCCGTTGCGAGCAGGCGGTCGAGTTCGTCGTCGCCGAGATGAACGCCGTGGCCGAGCAAGACGTGCGGGCCGAGTGCACCGAGGTCATCGAGGTGCACCGCCGGTCGCTTGCCGGTGCGTTCGAGGTAGCTCGCAGGGTCGCTGTCCGTGGGGGACAAGTGGAAGGTGATCCCGGTGTTGCTGTCGCGTGCGAGCTCGCTCGCCGCAACGACGAGCTCGTCGCTCATCAGGTCATGGCCGACGAGCGTGACCCATCCATCGACTCGATCGTGGCGCTCGGTCAGGCGCTGAACTTCGCGCTGGCGTTCGAGCACCTCGTCGACCGTGTCGCCGGCCCACGGCTCGCCGGCCACATCCCACCCCCACGAGCCGAGCGTGCCGCCGACGCCGACCGCATCGAATCCGGCGAGCACACGGTCGGGGTGAGCAACGGTGCCCGCTTCGACGGTGAAGGTGACGCCGTTGCACGCGGCTTCGATCAGCGACAGCGTCGCCGAGAGCTCGTCGTCGTCGCCCGTGTGTGCGGCGTGGGCGGGAACTGCCCATTCGAAGATCGACCGGCCCGGTTCCAAGTCGTCGGGAATCATCGAGCGGATGAGCCGGTCGCCGGTCAGGTGCTGGTGCGCGTTGATCAAGCCGGGAAGCGCAAGGGTTCCAGCGCCGCCGATGACCGGGGCTTCGGGGTGGGATTCCAGCAGGGCATCGGTTGCGTCGACTGCGACGATCCGGTCACCCGAGATGGCGATCGATGTGTTGGCCCGGTGAGTCGCACCGGGCTCCATCGTGAGCACGGTGTCCGCTGACACGATGAGATCGACAGCTGTGGTGGAGGTCGAATCGCTCATGTCGCTATGGTAAGACCATCAGACCAAAACGGTTGCGCCGAGCGGGACAGTCGGGGGCCGGATCGTTGGATTCGTCCAGACTAGGTCTCGTCGCACAGCCGAATGCCCGCCTTCGAACGGAGTGACCGACATGTTGATCGAACACGAGGCACTCGCCGACCACTGGTACGTCGTTGCCGAAGGCGCCGACGTCGACAACGAACCCGTCGCTGTGCGGCTGCTCGGGCGCGATCTCGTGATCTGGCGGGGCGCGTCTGGCGATGTCGTCGCTGCCCCCGACCGCTGCCCGCACCGCGAAGCACCGCTCAGCGAGGGTTCGGTCGAAGACGGCTGCCTCGTCTGCCCCTATCACGGCTGGAAGTTCGCTGACGAGGGTCGCTGCGTCGAGGTCCCGTCGTCGGGTGCGGGGCGGCCGGTGCCGCCGGCGGCGCACCTCCCTGTCGTCGCTGC
>CALIOL010000204.1 GCA_938044705.1 uncultured Ilumatobacter sp.
CGTGCCTACCGCTCTGCTGTCCGTGTACGACAAGACCGGGGTCGTCGACCTCGCCCGATCCCTCTCGGAGCTCGGCTGGTCGCTGGTCTCCTCCGGGGGCACGGCCAAAGCCATCGCCGAGGAGGGCATCCCCGTCACCGACGTCGTCGAGTGGACCGGTGTGCCAGCGATCCTCGGCCACCGCGTGGTGACGCTGCATCCGAAGGTGCACGGCGGCATTCTTGCCGACCCGACCGATGCCGAACACCAGGCCGACATGGCCGCGTACGACATCACTGCGATCGATCTGGTCGTCGGAAACCTGTACCCGTTCGGATCGGACACCGAGTCGTTCTCCCACGGCGGGGGCAGCAAGGTCGACATGATCGACATCGGTGGCCCGGCGATGGTGCGCGCGGCGGCCAAGAACCACGCGTTCGTCGGCGTGATCGTCGACCCTGCCGACTACGACGGCGTGGTGAGTGAGCTGCGTGCCGACGGGGCGCTCAGCGAAGGGACCCGTCGTCGCCTCGCCCGCGATGCGTTCGCGCACACCGCCGAGTACGACGCCGCGATCGTCACATGGTTCGACGAGTCCGAGGCGCCGCCCGCTGCTGACGAACAGGTGCTCCCGGATTCGATTCACCTCTCGCTCGAGAAGGCACAGCCGCTGCGCTACGGCGAGAACCCTCATCAGGAAGGCGCTCGCTACCGCCAGGTCGGTGCAACCAGCTGGTGGGACTCGATGACCCAGCACGGCGGCAAAGAACTCAGCTACCTCAACGTGTTCGACACCGAGGCGGCGTGGCGGCTCGTGCAGCGTTTCGACGAGCCCGCTGTGGTCGTGGTGAAGCACGCGAACCCGTGCGGCGTTGCGATCGGCAACGACATCGGCTCGGCGTACGTTGCGGCCAATGCATGCGACCCGGTGAGCGCGTTCGGCGGAATCGTCGCAGCCAACCGCACGGTGACCAAGGAGATGGCCGAGCCGCTGTCGTCGGTGTTCACCGAAGTGGTGATCGGCCCTGACTTCGAGCCCGAGGCGTTGGAGATCCTCGCGGCCAAGAAGAACCTGCGGGTGATGAGCGCGAGTGCGCCGTCGCCGCTGCCGTTCGATGTCCGGCCGGTCGATGGCGGTCTGCTCGTGCAGCAGCCCGATGACGTCGCGGGTCGCAATGATGCGTGGAGTGTCGTGTCCGATGCGCAGCCGACCGACGCGCAATGGCGTGACATGGAGTTCGCCTGGACGGTCTGCGCCGCTGTCAGCAGCAACGCGATCGTGTACGCGAAGGATGGGCAGGCCTTCGGGATCGGAGCGGGCCAGCAGAACCGCCTCGACTCCGCCCGAATCGCTGCAGGGCGAGCCGAGGGCCGCGCGAGTGGGGGAGCGTGCGCGAGCGATGCGTTCTTCCCGTTTGCCGACGGACTCGAAGCAGCGGCCGAGGCCGGTGTGAGTTGCGTGATCCAACCGGGTGGCTCGGTGCGCGACGACGAGGTGATCGCTGCCGCGAACGCAGCGGGCCTCGCCATGGTGTTCACCGGCACGCGGCATTTCCGCCACTGAGCACGCGCACCCTGCCGATGTTCCACGATGCGGAACCGTTCCGTTTGTTCCACGATGTGGAACCGCGCGACGGGCGCTCTATGTTGGAGCAATGACCCGAGTCGGCGACCTTCTCGCCACGCGACGCACGCTCTCGTTCGAGTTCTTTCCACCCAAGAGCAGCAACGCGCAGATGAACCTCGGCATGGCCGTGGGCGAGTTGCAGTCGCTGTCGCCGGACTTCGTGTCGATCACGTACGGCGCCGGTGGCTCCGACCGGCACCGAACCGGTGACGTCGTGAAGTGGATGCGGGCGCAGACCGACCTCGAGCCAATGGCGCACCTGACCTGCGTCGGCCACACTCGCACCGAGGTCGCCGGCCTACTCGTGGATCATCGGCGCAACGGCGTCGAGAACATCCTCGCCCTCGGCGGCGACATGCCGGCCGGAGGGGTGCCGGATTCGACCGACTATCGCTACGCCCTTGATCTGCTGGAGGACGTGGCCGCGACGGGTTGTTTCTCGATCGGGGTCGCTGCCCACCCAGAGGTGCACCCGCGAAGCGAGTCTCGCCGGAGCGACCGCGAGCATCTGGCGACGAAGCTCTCCATGGCCGATTTCGCGATCACCCAGTTCTTCTTCGACGCCGAGCACTACCTGCGCCTGGTCGACGAGATGGCCGCGCTGGGCGTGGACAAGCCGATCGTGCCGGGCATCATGCCGGTGACGAACCTTCGCCAGATCCGACGCATGGCAGAGATGTCGGGCGCCGAGGTTCCTCAGTGGCTGATCGACCGCCTGGAGATGTGCACCACGCCTGAGCAGGTGCGGCGCGTCGGCATCGACGCGGCGTCCACGCTGTGTCGAGAACTCGTCGAAGCCGGTGCCCCCGGCCTGCACCTCTACACGTTGAATTCTGCGGCCACTGCGAAAGAAATCGTGGTGAACGTCGATCTGGTCGCCGTCTGAGCGATAATGGTGGCCAGTGACTGCCACCGACGCCGCCACCGCTGATCGACGCGACACGGGCCCCGTGACGCGTCCGCTCCCGCGGCGTGCGATCGATCGCCAGGGTCGCGACCAGATCAGCCAGCTGCCCTATCTGCCGGGGCTCGATGGCATCCGTGCCGTGGCGGTCGTCGCGGTCATGGTGTACCACGCCAACAGTGACTGGTTGGCGGGCGGTTACCTCGGCGTCGAGGTCTTCTTCGTCATCTCCGGGTACCTGATCACGCTGCTGCTCATTGCCGAGCACGAGCGCACCGGCACGATCGATCTGAAGAACTTCTGGATCCGCCGATTCCGGCGACTCCTCCCGGCGCTCTTCGTGATGATGCTGCTGTTGTCCGTGTGGGTCGCGCTGTTCAAGCGACCCGAGCTCGGTCAACTGCGTGGTGACGTGCTCGCCGGCGTGTTCTACGGCTCGAACTGGTATCAGGTCTGGATCGGCGCTGGCTACAGCGCAGGCAACGACTTCGCTCCGCTGCGCCATCTGTGGAGCCTCGCGGTCGAAGAGCAGTTCTACGTCATCTGGCCGCTCGTGATGATCGCCTTCATCAAGGTGGGTAGCCGACGGATCGCCGGGATTGCTCGATGGCTGTTCGTCGGCGCCATCGCCGTCACCATCGCCGTTGCGTTGCTCAGCCACTCCGGGCCGCAGTCCGCCGTCGTCATCAACGACCTCGGTGTCGCGACGACCGAAACCCCCGAGGCCTACTGGAACATCGGCGGCCGCCTCATCTCGAAGCCCGACGCCCTGTACCTCTCGACCATCTCGCGCGCCGGCGGGCTGTTGCTCGGGTCGGCATTCGCCATGATCTGGCGCCCAGCCGCCGTCATGCGCGGTCCGCTGCGCAACAAAGCCGGCATGTTCGATGCGGTCGCTCTGCTCGGGTTCGTCGGGCTCGCCGCCATGTGCTGGTTCGTCGGCTTTCAGCCGGCTCAAGGCGTGCACCCGCTGCTCTTCAACGGCGGGTTGTTCCTCACCGGGATCGCATCGCTCGCGATCATCGCGGCGGTGACGCACCAAAAGGCGGTGACCGGCAAGCTGCTTTCGCTGCCACTGCTGGTCTGGATCGGCACCCGCTCGTACGGCTTGTACCTGTATCACTGGCCGATCTATCAGATCATCCGCAACATCGCCGCCAACAAGCTGGCGTTCCACGAGTTCGTTCTGGCGATGGTGGCAACCGCGATCATCACCGAGTTGTCCTACCGGTACGTCGAGACGCCGATTCGCCAAGGCAAGTTCGGCGAGCTCCTCAAACGACGCCGCAGCGGAGTTCGGGGCAAGTCGTCGCTGACGGAGGGCCAGCGCAAGGGCGCGCTCGCAGGTGCCGCAGTGGCGACCGGGCTTGCCGTGTTCGCAGTCGGAAGCATGGCCACCGCCGAACTCAAGCAGAACGAGGTCGCTCAGAGCTTGGAGGACGCTCGCGAGTCGACCTGCAACATCTTGCTCGACACGGACTGCGACGGCGTCGACGACTTCGACAGCGACGGCAACCCGATTGCGCCGATCCCGGACGAGTCAGCTGAAGGAGCAGTCTTCGAAGAGGGCGACGGAGAGACCAACGTGGAGACCGGTGAGGCTCCCATCGTCGAGGAGTCAGAGGCTGGCGCTGAGCCAGACTCCGATGTAGCCGTTCCGGGCACCACGGAACCGCCGCCTCCCGCTCCCGAAGCGGTCGCACAGCTCGCCATCGGCGACTCGGTCATGGCGGGTGCAGCAACCGCGCTCACAGAACGGGGGTTCAGCGTCGACGCGGC
>CALIOL010000205.1 GCA_938044705.1 uncultured Ilumatobacter sp.
CTGAACGACTGACTGAACGAAAGAGAGATCAACAACATGAAACTCATCACCGCAGTCATCAAGCCGTTCAAGCTCGATGACGTCAAAGACTCACTCAAGGAAGCCGGAGTCACCGGCATCACGGTCAGCGAAGTCCGCGGCTTCGGCCGACAGGGCGGGCACACCGAGACCTACCGAGGCGCCGAGTACAAGATCGACTTCGTGCCCAAGGTCGGCATCGAAGTCGTGGTCGACGAAAGCGTCGTCGACACCGTGGTCGAAGCCATCAAGACCGGAGCCGCTACCGGCAAGATCGGCGACGGCAAGATCTGGGTGAGCGATGTCGATCGCATCGTCCGGATCCGCACCGGCGAAGAAGGAGCTGACGCCGTCTAGCTACACCCCCCGACGTGGTCGAGCGGATCCGAGGACGATCCACAGCTCTTCCACCGTCATCAACGAGATGCATCGCTGCATCTCTCACCGGTCCCCGGGTTTCGTCGCTTGTCCTCAGACGGAGCTCGGGGATTTGGGCGTTTTCGCGCGCTGTGTGTGTTTTCGGCGTCATGTCTTCTGTGTGAACGCAGCGTTTCGGCCTGTTCACAGGAGAGGGGACGTGCCTAGGTTCCCCAGCCATGGATTCAGGCAACACCGCATGGGTGCTCACTTCAGCAGCGCTCGTCCTCTTCATGACCCCCGGCCTCGCCTTCTTCTACGGCGGCATGGTCCGCTCGAAGAACATGCTCGGCATGCTGATGCAGAACATCTTCGCGATGGGCATCATCTCGACGCTGTTCGCCATCGTCGGCTTCACGCTGATCTTCGGCGACAGCGGCAATGGGTGGATCGGGAACTTCGACTTCTTCCTGCTGAGCGACGTCGACACCCTCGACGGTGATATCCCCGGCATGGCACTCGTTGCGTTCCAAATGATGTTCGCGGTGATCACGCCCGCACTCATCACGGGCGCCACCGCTGACCGACTGAAGTTCGGCGCGTACGCCCTCTTCATCGCGATCTGGTCGATCGTCGTCTACGTTCCCGCCGCCAAGTGGGTCTGGAACGGTTGGCTGCTCGACCGCGGCGCCCTCGACTTCGCCGGCGGCACCGCCATCCACATCAATGCCGGCATGGCTGCGCTCGCGGTGATCCTCGTCGTCGGGAACCGTCGGGGCCACCCGAACACCCCCATGCCGCCGCACAACCTTCCGTTCACCGTGCTCGGTACCGGCATTCTGTGGTTCGGGTGGATCGGCTTCAACGCCGGCTCCGCGCTCGCCGCCAACGGCCAGGCCGCCCAGGCAGTGGTCAACACCCACCTCGCAGCGGCGACCGGCATGCTCGGTTGGCTCCTCGTCGAGCGACTCAAGACCGGACATGCGACAACGCTCGGAGCGTGTTCAGGTGCGGTCGCTGGCCTCGTGGCCATCACGCCCTGCGCCGGATTCGTGGGCGGCGCCTCACCGCTGATCATCGGCGCCATCGCCGGTGCTGTCTGCTACCTGGCGCTCTCGATCAAAGAGAAGATGAACTGGGACGACAGCCTCGACGTCATCGCCGTTCACCTGATCGGCGGCATCGTCGGCACCCTGCTCCTCGGATTCTTCGCCGACGGCGCCATCTACGGCGCCGAAGAGGGTGAAGCGGGCCTGTTCTACGGCGGAGGCATCGAGCTGTTCCTCGAGCAACTCCTCGGCGCTGTGTTCGTCGGCGTGTTCTCCTTCATCGCCACATTCATCATCGCCAAGTCCATCGATGCAACGATGGGCCTTCGCGTCGACGAGGATGCCGAGAACGAGGGGCTCGACCAGAGCCAGCACGCAGAGTCGGCCTACACGTCCTGACACACTGGAGACCAACATGAAACTCATCACTGCCGTCATCAAGCCCTTCAAACTCGACGAAGTCAAAGACGCGTTGAAGGAAGCGGGCATCACCGGAATCACGGTGGGCGAAGTCCGCGGCTTCGGTCGACAGGGCGGGCACACCGAGACCTACCGCGGCGCCGAGTATCAGATCGACTTCGTCCCGAAGGTCAGCATCTCGATCGTCCTCGACGACGACCAGGTCGACTCGGCAGTCGACACGATCGCCGCAGCCGCTCGCACCGAGAAGATCGGTGACGGAAAGATCTGGGTCACCGGAGTCGAGCGCGTCGTACGCATCCGCACCGGCGAAGAGGGCGCCGACGCGATCTGAGGTTGCGTTCGGCGGTGCGCCCGCGAGTCAACCGAGCGGTGGCCACCTGCTGCGGCGACCTTCGGCGCGCTGACGTCTGATCGCTCGAAGTCCGAGCGCGAAGACCAGGAGAAAGATCCCAAACGTGATGGCGACGACCATCAGTTCGCGAGGCACCGGGCGATGAACGCCTCCTGCTCGGCGTTCCACCGGACCGACGTCGGGTGGTCCGGCACGAACCCCGGAGACGCATGGAACGCTCCCGGGAACACATGCAGCTCGCACGGTGTACCCGCCCGGTTGAGGGCGGTCGCGTAGGCGACGTCTTCGTCCAGGAACATGTCGAACGTCCCGACACAGATGTACGCCGGCGGCAACCCGGACAGATCATCGGCAATGGCGGGCGACGAGTATGCGGTCGGCTCGCCGCCGCCGAGGTAGGCCGCCCACGCGTCGATGTTCCCCGCGCGGTTCCACACCCTCGCATCCTGGATGGCGTGACTGCTGGGGGTCTCGTTGCGATGGTCGAGCATCGGGTACTCCAGCAACTGACCGACCAACGAGGGGCCGCCTTCATCACGTGCCCGAAGTGCCGTTCCCGCAGCAAGCCCTGCGCCTGCGCTCGCACCTCCAACCATGATCCGGTCGGGCGAGACACCGAGCTCCGCTGCGTTCGCACCGAGCCACGCCAGGCCGGCGAAACAGTCGTTGATCAGCCCCGGAGCGGGAGTCTCGGGAGCCAGGCGATAGTCCACCGACACCACGACGCACTGATGAGCTGCTGCGCGGGTCGCGCACAGGAAATCGTCTCGGTCGGCATCGAGCAGCACCATTCCGCCGCCGTGCATCCAGTAGATCGCGGCAGCGCCGGATGCGAGACCGTCGGGTGTGTAGATCTTGACTCGAACGTCGGGGTCGCCGTCGAGCGACGGTGCGAAGGCCTCGGTGACCTTCACGTTCTCGGGGAGGGGTGGCGCGGGCATGTGTGCGAGCAGACCGTCGAGTTGGGCTCGCGCCGCCGGGATGTCGCTCATGTCCATCAGATTGGGCGGCAACATCGACAACACCGCCGCATGTTGTTCGTCGAGTACGGCATCGAGATCGATCGCTTCGGTCATCGGCCCAGCGTGCCAGATCACCGAGCATGGGATCGTGTCGAGGCCGGTGCCTCGCGTACAGTCGGCGCATGACGACGATCGAGACTCCGGCCAACCTCGCCGCAGACAAAGAGGGGCGCTGGACTGCGCAGTGGAAGGAACTGTACGAGGAGGTCATCACAAACGACCTCTGCACCGGGTGCGCTGGTTGCGTCGTCACATGCCCTCACGACGTCATCGGCTACGAGCACGAAGAAGGCAAGTACATCCCGTTCCATCTCGAAGAAGAGGGCGGCCTCGATGACTGCGTCCACGGCTTCGGTTCGGGCGGCGGTTGCACCACGTGCACGCGAGCGTGCCCTCGATTCCGTGCCTGGGAGCCAGCGGCTGACATGCACCTGTTCGGCCGCGTTCGCGAGCCCGACGAGATGGCTGGCATCTGGCGACAGCTGTACCTGACTCGAGCGACCGACAAGACGGTGCACGAGAACGGCCAAGACGGCGGCCTCGTCTCGGCGTTGCTGATCTGGTTGCGCGAGAACGACTACGTCGACGCCGCGCTCGTGTCGGGCGTTGAGGACGACGACAAGTGGAAGGCCAAGCCGGTCGTCGTCGAGACCAAAGAGGAGATCCTCGCGACCGCAGGTTCGCGCTACACGTACTGCGCCAACCCACTCGCCCTGCCAGAAGCTCGCGAGCGCGGCTTCGAACGACTTGCACTGGTCGGCATGGGCTGCCAGACCTCATCACCGCCCGTCATGTGGGACCGCAAAGCCGGCAAGGTCTCCAAGCCGTTCCAGGTCAACATCGGGCTGCTCTGCTCGAAGACCTTCGACGACGCCATCTTCGAAGAACTGTTCGAGGCCAAGTACGGCCTCAAGAAGCAGGACATGGTGAAGATGAACATCAAGGGCGTCTTCCAGATCTGGATGAAGGACGGCAGCTACCACGAGGTCAACCTCAAGGAGTGCCACGCGTGGACTCGTCAGGGTTGCACCACCTGCCCGGACTTCGCAGCGGAGCATTCCGACATCGCAACCGGCGGCATCGGCGAAGACAACGACTGGACGTTGACCATCGCGCGCACCGAACTCGGTGAGGAGATCATCGAGCGGATGATCGCGGACGGCGTGATCGAAGCACGTCCCGCTCAAGAAGACGAGACGGCAATGCGGCTGCTGCGGCTCCTGTCGATCGTCAGCCGCCGTCGCTGGCCCAAGACCGTCGACCCAGCTCCGGCCATCGGTGTACCGCCACCCAAGAAGAAGAAGGCAGCGGCCGCGAAGGTCACCCCCGACGGCGACGCTGCGAAACCCAGCGACAGCGCTCCCGCGAAGCCGTCAGACTGATCGCCGCGAGCGGGCGCTCACTGCACCGCGGTCAGTTGCAGGCGCCAAGGGCAGCTTCGAACGCTGCTTGAGCTTGCGCTCGGGTGTCTTCGTTGCTGCTGGTGATCTGGTCCAGCTCGCTGTCGGGGATCCCCTCGAGCGCGTCCAGCATGCATTGTTCGTCGAGGTCGGAATTCGCTTCCGCCTCTGCCCGAATGATGTCTTCGGCGACTCGACGGGCGCCCGGGTCCGACGTACACGCCGCCAGGCCGAACAACGCGACCGCAACGACCGCGCCGACACGCCGACCAGTGCGCTTGTCGTGGCTGGTGGGCGTTGTGGAGGTCGTTGCGTCGTCGGTCTTCACAGGCCCGAAAGGCTACGGCCAACACGCTGTGATACACCACCTGAGGGGTCGCCGGTCGATCAGCGAAGCGAGTGTGGCGGTTTCGCCGTCGTCGTGACGTCAAGAGGGTGAATGGACACCGAAGCGATCGAGATCTACGAGCAGCACGCTGAGGAGCTCATGCGTTTCGCTTCCACCGTTGCCCACCCGTCGGTCGCGGAGGACATCGTCGCCACTGTCGTGGCGCGGGTGCTCGTTGCCGATGATCGCTGGCGGAGCATCGATGACGTCGGCGCCTACCTGTCCCGGAGCGTGATGAACGAAGCCATCTCGCGACACCGCAGCCAGCGACGACGACAGCGTCGAGAAGACATCCACGTCCGAGAGATCGTGAGCGCAACGAGCGGCGAACACGTTCGGGTCGACGTCATCGACGGTGTGGCCAAGTTGACCGAGCGCCAACGAGGTGTCGTCTACCTCACCTATTGGCTCGACCGCTCCGCCGAAGAGGTGGCGACCGAACTCGACATGTCCGTGCGCACCGTGCAACGAGAGTTGACCGCAGCACGAAAGCGCCTGGAGGTGCTCCTGCGATGAACCGAATCGACGAACAGATCTCCGAGATGGTCCGACATCGAGTCGACGCTGCACCGCCACCGCCGTCGGTTGCGACGGTGCAGCGCTACGCGGACCGCCTCGGCGTCGTCGAGCTCGTCGACCGAAGCAATCGGTCGACGTCGGCGCGCAGGTTG
>CALIOL010000206.1 GCA_938044705.1 uncultured Ilumatobacter sp.
GTGGTCGGGAGTCTCGACGTAGACCCCGGGCTCCGCCAGTGCCGCGAGCTCGTCGAGCGACGATGCGTGAACGAGTCGTCCGCTCGCGATGATGAGCACGTCGTCGACGGTGCTCTGCACCTCACCGAGCACGTGGCTGGAAACGAGCACCGTGCGACCTTGTGCCGCGAAGGAGCGGAGGAGTTCGCGCAACCAGACGATCCCTTCGGGGTCGAGCCCGTTGGCAGGTTCATCGAGCACGATCGTCGGAGGGTCTGCGAGCAGCGCGGTCGCAAGGCCGAGCCGCTGGCGCATGCCCATCGAGTAGGTCCCGACCCTTCGGTGCCCCACGTCGCCAAGGCCGACGAGGTCGAGCACCTCAGCACATCTCGTTTTGCCGACACCGACCTGCGGGGCATACACCTCGAGGTGGGCGACGCCGCTGCGTCCGGGATGAAAGCTGGACGCTTCGAGTGCGGATCCGACGACCCGACCGGGCAACGAGTGATCCACGTACGGTCGTGTGCCGATCAGCGATCGTCCCGACGTCGGCGTCGTCAGCCCCATGATCATTCGCAACGTCGTTGTCTTGCCCGAGCCGTTGGGGCCGAGAAAGCCCGTCACCGCTCCTGATCGGACCGTGAAGCTCAGATCGTCCACTGCGCGCACCGGACCGAAGGACTTGGTCAGGTGTTCCACGGTGATCGCCGTTCCGACGGGGCCGTCCATCTCGGCGAGCTTACGAAGTGGTGCCAACGGGCGAGCGCGTCAAACCGAGAACTCGGCCACCGCGTCAAGGATCAGTGCGAACGCTGCCTCGGCGTCGACCGTCGTCAGCACACGACAATTGGCTTCGGAGCGCTCGAGCAAGCGACGCTCGTCGATGACGGTCATGCCTGCGGTGTGCTCGCCGCTGGTCTCCACCACGACGTGTCGATCGGTGCTCTCGAAGAGGTGTGGGTGGGTCACCGCCAATACCGCGAGCGGGTCGTGCAGCGCGGCGCCGGCCAGGGCGCCCTCGTCGTGGCGCGCGAGGTAGGTGCCGGTGAAGAAGTCGAACAGGCCCGCCAGGGCCGCGGCGAGCCGACCGGGAAGCGCTCGAGTCATCTCGATGCGGTCCGGCGTCACCTGGAACTGATGGGTCACGTCGAGGCCCGCCATGATCAGCGGGCCAGCACTCGTTCCCGGGGTCGACGGGTCGAAGGCGTCGAATACGATCGCCGCCGCTTCGGGATCTGCCCAGATGTTGAACTCCGCAACGGCCGACCGGTTCCCGAAGCTGCCGCCACCCATGAGTGACACCCCGGCCACCCGCGTCGGTAGGTCCGGCGCGAGCCGGAAGGCCGTGCCGATGTTGGTGAGCGGACCCGTCGGGACGAGCCACAGACCTTCAGAAGCTCGGCAGGTCTCGATGATGAACTCGACCCCGTCCGTGCCGTCCACCGGCGTGGTCGGATCGGGAAGCTGCGCCCCGTCGAGGCCTGACTCGCCGTGAATGAAACCGGCATGCCGGGGTGGAGCGACCAGCGGTCGCCCGCAGCCGGAATGCACCGGCGTGCGGAGCCCGATCAGGTCGCGCATGACGAGCGCGTTGTGTGTCGTGCGGTCCAACGGGACGTTGCCAGCAACGGTCACGATGCCGACCACATCCGCAAACGCCGCGGCTGCGACGATGGCGACGGCGTCATCGTGGCCCGGGTCGCAGTCGAGCAATATGCGTGGTCGATCAGGCATGCCCGTGAGCATGCCAGGCAGTGGTGCACACTTGAACGAATGGAACGAGAACGTGCGGCTCGTCGCTCCGTTGCCGTTGTCGCGATCTCACTTCTCGCGGCGTGCTCGGCGAGCGACACCACCTCACCCGCATCGGTGGCACCGAGCGAGGCGACGCCCGACTCGATCGACGAGGAATTGTTCACCGAACGCGAGTCGGTCACGGCGATCGACGACAGTGGCGAACCCGTCGAGCCCGTCACCGAGTCGGTGCCTCCGGTCCCGGAGACGGGCGTGCCTGGGATCGACAGCGAGGATGCGTTCTGCCGCGCGTGGAGCACCTACGCCGGTTCGGTTCAAGCGCTGTCGTTGGCGTGGGCGCTGCAGTCGCCGCAAGCGGCTGCGACGCTCGAGGTTGCAGCGACTGACGCCGTCACCGACGCCGTCGCGACCATGGGCGCGGAGTTGCCCTCCGACATCGAGTCGAACCGGCAGGCGCTCACCGTCGATGTTCCGGGGCCGTTCCTTCGGCGAGCCGAGCGTGCGCGTGCGCTACTCGTCGACGCGGGTCTCGACGACGACCAGATCGAAGAGTTGGGCGAACGGTGGGTCGACGCCATCACCGAGCAGGGCATCGACAGCGAGTCGCTCGCGATCGAGGTGCCCGCCGAAGAGCGGGGTCCGCTCGAGGAGGCGGCTCAGTTGCTGGTCGCGGAGTTGCCACCGATCATCGAAGATCCGACGCTCGACACGACGGCGTTCGACATCGGCCCGTCGCTCGAGTACATCTTCGAGAACTGTCCCGACCGGGGAACGCTCGCCGGCAACGATGTCATCGAGTCGGGCGGAGCGTGATCAGACCTTGAGGTCGCCTTCGGCGTCCAGGCGCACGGTGACCCCGACCCATTCGCCGTCACACATCGCCGCGGCAATCGCAGGGTCGTTGGAGGTTCCCCAGGCTCGTCGGCCATCGTGGAGCAGACATGCGGTCAGTGCGGTCTCGGGCTCGCCGTCGCGGGAGAACATCACGGAGTACGCC
Source organism: uncultured Ilumatobacter sp. (assembly GCA_938044705.1). Lineage (GTDB taxonomy): Bacteria > Actinomycetota > Acidimicrobiia > Acidimicrobiales > Ilumatobacteraceae > Ilumatobacter_A. The sequence goes on from CALIOL010000206.1 coordinate 2,732, forward strand.
TCGATGTCGACCGGCCCGGCTGCGTCGGCGCCGACGGCGAGTTCGCGGCGGGGGAGCGCATCGACTTCGTCTTGCGGATACTCGTAGCGGAAGCCGTCTGTCGGCGGTGTCGCCGAGTACACGCCGAACGCATGCTTCGTCGCGTAGCCGCCGTTGGCCCACACCAGGCCACGTGCGTCGGGCTGCTCGCGCAGCTCACCGACCATCGTCGCGATTGCGTGCATCGGGTAGTTGTTCCACGGTCCGCCGCAAAACGGCAGGCCGCCGGTGCGCGACCACTGACGTTTGTCGAGGTCGATCCCGAGCGACTGAGCGCCGAGTTGCACAGCGGACGGAAAGCATGAATACAGGTCGATCAGCTCGACCTCGTCGATCGTGACGCCGGCGAGCCGCAACGCTCGGGCGCCGCCCAACTCGACGGCCGGCGTGCGAGCGAAGGTGTCTCGGTGCGAGACGTAGTTGTGCTCGTGGCAGTCGGTGCCCGCATGAGGAAAGACCCAGCGATCTTCGCCGACGCCGAGCTTGCGGGCGGCCTCGACCGAACACATGATGATCGATGCGCCCATGTCGACGTCGCTGTTCGAGTTCATGAGCTTCGGGTACGGAAAGCCGATCATGCGGTTCTTCGGGCCGATCGTCGTGATCTCCTCCGGCGACTTCGGCTCGCGAATCCAGGCGTTCGGATTTCCGGCAGCGACGTGGCTGAGGTCGGACCAGAGCTTGCCGAGGTGCGCCTGGTGCTCGGCCACAGTTCTTCCGGCAGCGGCGCGCAGCGCGGTCTCGAACATCGGGTAGATCTGCACGGGCATGACGATGCCGCGGTCGCGCTCGGCGGTCATGTTCATGTCGAGCTCTTCGCCGAGCCGGACCGGTTGATCGTCGTCGTCGGCCTTCGGCCAGTCGAGCTTGACGCCCTCTCTACGTGCCCGCATGTAGGTGCGGAACGCCTCGGCGCCAGCAAGAATCGCGACGTCGACGTCGCCAGCGGCGATGTCCAGTGCGGTGCGGTTGACCAGCGACTGCGGGCTGTTGCCGCCAGGTGCTGACTCGGCGAACTCGTGTGGATCGATGCCGAGCCGTTCCGCAAGGAAGCGAGCCGGATTGCGATACCGCCAGCCGATGATGTTGACGACGCGCACCGAATCGGCCGACGGCGGTCCATCGAGTCCGGCGTCATCGACGGCCAGGCGGGCTGCGCGTTCCATCAGCGCTGCGGGTTCGAGCGCGTCGTCGAGGCCGTCGGCGCGGTGGTTGTACTGGCCGACGCCAATGATGACCGGGGTGCGGGGATCGAGCGTCACGTTCGGAACCCTACGAATCGGCAGTGCCTGGGGACGATTCGCCCTCCTACACTCGCTCCCGATGGCACGTATCGCAATTGGCTCCGACCACGCCGGGTACGACCTCAAGGCTCACCTCGTCACCTTCTTGACGGTGCAGGGTCACGAGGTCGACGACCAGGGCACCCACTCGACCGAGTCGGTCGACTACCCCGACATCTGCGCCGGCGTGGGCCGGTCCGTCGTCGCAGGCGAAGCGGATTGGGGAATCGTCCTCGGCGGAAGTGGCCAAGGAGAACAGCTCGCAGCGAACAAGGTGCGCGGCGTGCGTGCGGCCCTGTGCAACTGCCTCTACACCGCCGGCATGGCGCGTCTGCACAACGACGCAAACGTGTTGTCCATGGGCGGTCGCGTCGTCGGCACCGGCTTGGCCGAAGAGATCGTCACGACGTTCGCGACCACCGAGTTCGAAGGCGGCCGCCATCAGCGCCGCGTCGACCAAATCACCGCCCTCGAAGAAACCTTCTGAGCCACCCCAGAGTCACAAGGACCCCTGATGCCTTTCCCCACCACCACCGATCCCGACCTCGAGGTCCAAGCGCTCCTCGACGCCGAAGTCGAGCGCCAGACGACCGGTCTGCAACTCATCGCCAGTGAGAACTTCACCTCGCCGGCGGTCATGGCAGCCACCGGCTCCGTGCTGACCAACAAGTACGCCGAGGGCTACCCGGGTAAGCGGTACTACGGCGGCAACCAAGTGGTCGACTCGATCGAGCAGCTCGCGATCGACCGAGGGAAGGAGCTGTTCGGCGCCGAACATGCAAACGTGCAGCCGCACTCCGGTGCCAACGCGAACATGTGCGTGTACCAAGCGCTGCTGGAGCCCGGCGACACGATCCTCGGACTCAGCCTCGATCATGGCGGGCACCTCACTCACGGCTCGCCCGTCAACGCATCGGGTCTGCTGTACAACTTCGTCGCATACGGCACCGGCGCGGAGGACCGCATCGACATGGACGACGTGCGCGAGCTCGCTCTGGAGCATCGTCCGAAGATGATCGTCGCAGGCACCACGTCCTACCCGCGGCGACTCGATCCGGAGCCGTTCAAGAAGATCGCCGACGAAGTCGGCGCGCTCCTGATGTTCGACATCGCGCACCTCGCTGGCCTCGTCGCTGGCGGGTCGCACCCGAACCCCGTGCCGCACGCCGACGTTGTCACGTTCACGACGCACAAGACGCTGCGCGGACCACGAGGCGGGGCGATCCTGTGCAAGGCCGAACACCAGAAGGCCATCGACAAAGCCGTGTTCCCTGGCTGGCAGGGCGGGCCGCTCGAGCACGCGATCGCCGGCAAGGCCATCGCCTTCCGTGAAGCGATGGACCCTGCGTTCAAGGACTACGCCGCACAGATCGTCACCAACGCGTCGGCACTCGCCGAAGCGCTGGCCAACGAAGGATTCCGACTCGTTTCAGGCGGCACCGACATTCACCTCATGGTGGTCGACCTCACCCCGTTCGATGCCGAACTCACCGGCAAGGTGGCTCAGGCGACCCTTGACGAAGCAGGGATCACGCTCAACAAGAACACGATCCCGGACGACCCGCGCAGCCCGTTCGTCACGAGCGGCGTCCGCATCGGCACCCCGTCCGTGACCACACAGGGCATGACCGAGGCCGAGATGCCGATCATCGCCGAGCTCATCGCGCGAGCGTTGCGTTCCGTCGGCGACGCTGAGGCGCTCGCCGCACTGAAGGCCGAAGTGGCCGAGCTCTGCGCCAAGTTCCCCGCCTACTGAGTCAAATCAGCCGGCGGCAGCAGGCGCGGCGTACTCGGCCGGCTGCACGATGACGATGCCTTCGCCTTGGAACGAGAGTTGGAAGGCTTCACCCGAGCCGAGCCCGACCAGCGCCTTGGCCTTGACCGTCTTGTTGAGCGACGTCGTGAGGTTGGCACTCCAGGCAACGACCGCATTGGGGTCGCCGAAGGTGGGTTGGTTGGTGTGGAGAACCACCGGCTGACCCTTGGTCGTGATCGCTACCCAGCCGTGTCCGCTGAGACGCGTGTTGAAGAGCCCACCGGTCAACACTCCGGCGCCCTGCACGCGCTGGATGTCGTACTCGAGCGTCGGCTCGAACGCCAAGATGTTGCGTCCGTTCACCGACAGCGCACTGCCATCGAGATGAAGAATGTGCACCTGGTCGGCCTCGCTCGCGAAGAAGACCTCGCCTTGACCGGTGCAGCGCATCAACTGGACGCCTTCGCCCGTCGCGGCCTTCTTGAGGAACTTGCCGACGCCGCCGGCTCCTTCGTGGTCGAAATCGACGTTGCCCTGGAAGGCGATCATCGACCCTTGGCGTGCGAGCACTGGTTCACCGAGGCGCACCTTGAGCATCTTCGAGTTCTGAAGAACGACGCGGTCGTTTGCGTTGTTCTCGGCGTACTCGCCTGAGAGGAGGTCGGAGCGGATTCCCGCGACGGCGTCCACGCTGCCGCCTCCGTAGGACACCGGAGCAGCCGCCGCGACCTGCGGTGCCGCCTCGGCGACCGCAGGGGCGTTCTCCGGTACCCGCATGACCGTCTGGTCTTCGTCGATCTGCTCGACGGCGACCTGTGCCGCTTCGTCGGTGCCCACCGCAGCGCCTGCATCCCATTGCTGCTCAGCCTGCTGAGGCTGCTGCTGAGCCTGCTGAGGAATCGGCGACGTGTGTTCCGTCCACTGCACACCGTCCCACCATCGAAGAAGGCTCGGATCGCCAGCAGGGTCGGGGTACCAATCAGCGGGAAATGACATGGGCTCGACTGTAGACGGTCGCGGAACATCTGCCGTTGCCGATGTGTGTCCTCTGCGGCCACTACGGTGCACATCCGTGCCCGCAGTCGGTTCCTATCTCCTGATCGGACTTCTCGCTGCAGCCGTCACGTTCGTCGCGACGCCGGTGGTCTCGCGACTCGCCCGTCGCCTCGGGTGGGTGTACCCGCCGAACGAACGCACGGTGCACACCGAGCCGCTGCCCGACGTCGGTGGGCTCGCGATGTTCGTCGGGTTCGGCGTGGCCTTGTTCGTCGCGTGGATGATGAACGACTTCCAGTCGCTCTTCGCATCGAACTCCGAGCCACTCGGCGTGATCATCGCCGCTGCCATCATCTTCGGAACGGGCTTCCTCGACGATGTCCGAGAACTCAGCGCTCCGGCCAAGGTCTTCGGCACCGTGCTGGCAGGCGTGGCGCTCGTGTTCTTCGGTGTCGTCATGTTCTGGTTCCGGGTGCCGTACTACGGGGCCACGCTCATCGACGCAGACCTGCAACCGCTCGTCACCGTCCTGTGGCTGCTCGGCATGAGCCAGGCGATCAACCTGATCGATGGCCTCGACGGACTGGCGGCCGGTGTCGTCGGGATCGGTGCGTTCGCATTCTTCCTGTACAGCATCGAACTGACGGATCGTGGGGTGATCGAAGGCAACAACGTCGGCCCGCTCTTCGCGATCCTCGCCGTGGGTGTGTGCGTCGGGTTCCTGCCGCACAACTTCAACCCCGCCCGCATCATGATGGGCGATGGCGGAGCCTTGCTGCTCGGCTTGTTGCTCGCCGTATCGACGAGCGTCGTCGGGGGGCGCGCCGACCCCTTCCTCGGCGAGACCATCGGGACGACCTACTTCTTCCTCGCACCGATTGCGATCCCGCTCCTGATTCTCGGTGTGCCGATCTTCGACACACTCTTCGCAATCGTGCGGCGGGCCACGAGTCGGTCGTCGCTCGCGAGCGCGGACAAAGGGCACCTGCATCACCGGCTGATCAACCTCGGTCACGGTCATCGACGCAGCGTGCTGATTCTCTGGACATGGACAGCGCTGCTCTCCGGGTTCGTGCTGTACCCGGTGCTGACCGATCAGAACCCGAGCTATCTGCCCTTCGGCATGGCGGCGTTGGCGATTGTTCTCTACACCGTCTTGCACCCGAACGTGATCGCGCAGCGTCGTCGCAACAACACGCCACCTGAAGGGATCGAGCGGCCCGAGCCCGATCAACCGACGCTGTTCGAATCCGAGCCGTGACGCGTGTCGACGCGCTCGTCCCTTCGTGAACGTTGACGATTGTGCGACAGGGTTGCCCCAGATGGAGGGCAGCACTAGGTTGTGCATAGATTCACAAGCGGCTCGAAAATTTCTCGAACCCGATGAACTCCCCGGATTGATGAAGCTTCTTCCCACCCCGCCCCGCGCCAGCGAACTGCGCACCGAGTCGAAGGAATCGCTCGGTCACGGCATGGACGCCGCGCTGGTGCTGGTGATCTTCCTGGGCCTCGGCTGGGGTCTCGACACCATCTTCGGCACGATCCCGCTCTTCATGATCATCATGACGGTGTTCGGCGCAATCGGTGTGTTCGCCCGCTTCTACTACAGCTACAGCGAGAGCATGGACCGCCACGATGCCAACCGGCTCGCGAAGCTCGCTGGAAATGCCACCGCTGCTCAGCAGGCATCGAACGACGCCGAGGGTGCAGAGTGACCGTCATGGATCCGATGAGCACCCGATTCGACGGGCCTGCACCAGAAGTCGGGGTGTCCAACGACATGATCAAGCGCGGCGTGATCGTCGCTCCGGTCTTGATCGCCATCTGCGGCGTCATCTGGGGCGCGGACGGTGCATGGTCGTCGGCCTACGGCGTCGTGATCATCCTCGCCAACTTCGCATTGGCTGCCGGCCTCATCGCAATGGCTGCCAAGATCTCCGTCGGTTTGATGATGGGAGCCACCCTTTTCGGCTACCTGACTCGTCTCGGATTGATCTTCCTGGCGGTGTTCTTGGTGAAAGACACCTCGTGGATTTCATTTCCGGCGATCGGATCGACCATCATCGTGACGCACCTCGGACTCCTGTTCTGGGAAATGAAGTACGTCGCTCTGTCTCTCGCTCATCCCGGCTTGAAACCTGAGCGCGTTTCCTCGACGCCTCGACCTACCCACCCGACCGACCCCATCCACTGAAACGGAACACTGTGCTCGCTGTAGACGGCCTCACCTTCCCGCCGATCAACGAACTGCTTCGTTGGCAGGACATCTTCCCGACCTTCAACAAGATCGCGCTGATCGCCGTGCTGTCGGCATTGATCGGCATCGTGCTGTTCTTGTTGGCCGCCAAGGCCGACCCCAAGGTCGCGCCGACTGGCGCACGCAACCTGGCGGAGACCTCGATCGAATTCATCGAAGAGGGCATCGTCATGCAGACGATCGGAGAGAAGGGGTTGAAGTGGACGCCGTTCCTGCTCAGCCTCTTCATCTTCATCTTCCTGTGCAACATTCCCGGGATCTTGCCGTTCTTCCAGATGCCGGCCACCGCACGTATCGCCATCCCGCTGGTGCTGTCGCTGATCGTGTGGGCCGTGTTCATCGGAACCGGCCTCAAGCACCAGGGCGCTGCCTACTTCGGTCACCTGCTGTGGCCTCCCGGGGTGCCAACGGCGCTCAAGCCGCTCGTCGGTCTCATCGAGTTCATCTCGACCATCATCGTGACGCCGTTCTCGCTCACCGTTCGTCTGATGGCCAACATGCTCGCCGGTCACATCCTGCTCGTGTCGTTCACGTTGCTCACCTACGTGCTCGTCGCATCGGAGACCGCTCAGATCGCACTCGTGCCGCTGAGCATCTTCCCGTTCGTGATGCTCGTCGGTATCACGGCGTTCGAAATCCTGGTGGCCTTCCTCCAGGCGTACATCTTTGCGATCCTCGCCTCCGTGTACATCGGCAACTCCATTGCCGGCCACGGCGACGAACACTGAGCCACCCTTTTCAACCCACCTCTCACGAATAACACACAGGAGAAAACCCCAATGGAAGCATTCAGCGCAATCGTTCTGCAGGCCGAAGAGGCCTCACAGTTCGATCCGGAAGCCAAGAACATCGCCGCTGCAGCGTCGGCCGGCTACGCCTACGGGCTCGCCGCCATCGGCCCCGCCCTCGGCATTGGATTCCTCGTCGGTAAGTCCGTCGAGGCAATGGCTCGCCAGCCCGAGGCTGCAGGCATGGTGCGTACCACCATGTTCCTCGGTATTGCCTTCACCGAAGCCCTGGCCCTCATCGGCTTCGTGGTCTTCATCCTCTTGAAGTTCGCCTGATCAGTCGAACTCGTTCAGCGGCGTGCGGTCGTCCCGCACTCGCCGAAGGAGCCTCCACCAATGAGTCCTACCCGTATTGCAATCCAGGAATGGAGTTGACGTGCTGACAGCAGTCGTCACAACTTCGCACTCCGCCGGCAACCTCCAGGTCATCCTCCTGGAAGCCGACACGTGCGAACGCACCGATCTCGAGGGGAACCCAGAGTTCACCACCGGGAGCGCGGAGTGCCCCGAGCTCAATCCCATCGCGCCCGAGATGAAAGAAGTCATCTGGGGCGGCGGTGCCTTCATCGTGCTGCTCGTCGTTTTGCGAGTGTGGCTCTTCCCGAAGGTCCGCGAGGGCATGGCTGCCCGCTACGACTCGATCCAGAGTGATCGTGAGAGCGCCGAGACGCTCACCGCAGCGGCTCGTGCCGACGTGGCCGAGTTCGAAGCCCGCCTCGCATCGGTGCGGTCGGAAGCACAGGAGCGCACCGAAGCCGCTCGTGCGACACTCGAAGCAGAGCGCACCGAAGCCATCGGTGAAGCGAACGCTCGTATCGCTGAAAAGCGTGCCGCAGCGGCTGCCGAGGTCGAGGCTGCACGCCAAGCAGCGATGGGTGATGTCGAGTCTGCGGTCACCGACGTCGTGAGCAGGGCGACCGAGATCGCCGTCGGCGACGCACCGTCACCCGACGCCGTGCGCTCAGCGGTCCAAGGCGCGATGAACACCGGGGTGTCGTCATGATTGCCACGCAGTTGAACGCTTTGGCCTCCGGGCTCATCCAGGCAGAAGGCAAGCCCGTCCCGAACGACGGCTTGGGTTCCACGTCGCTGAGCCCCTACTTCGCACCGATCTACGAGGTGCTGATCGGCGGCGCCGCCACGCTCATCGTGTTCGCCGCGCTGTACAAGTTCGCATGGCCGTCCATCGCCGGTGCGATGCGAGCACGTACCGAGCGGATCCAGAACGACCTGGATTCTTCCGCTGCGGCTCGGAGCGCAGCCGAAACCGAGGCTGCCGAGATCCGCAAGTCGCTCGGCGACATCGAGGGTGAGCGCACCCGCCTGTTCGCCGACGCTGACGCTCAGGCCGAGACCATCCTTGAAGAGGGTCGGGCTCGCCTCGCACAGGAGATCGAAGAACTCGAAGCGAAGGCCGACTCCGACATGGCGTCCGCCATGGGGCGTGGTGCCGAAGATCTGCGGGCCGACATCGCCCGCTTCTCATCGCAGGCGATCGAGTCGAGTATCCACGCAACCCTCGACGATGCGAAACAGCAGCAGCTGATCGAGAGCTTCATCGCACGCGTTGGCGCAGGAACAGGAGCCTCATCATGAGTGACGCACAGATCCAGGGTTACGCCCGGGCGCTCTTCGAAGTTGCACGCGCCGACGGCACGCTCGACGAGGTCGAGGACGAGCTGTTCCGGTTCGCTCGCTCGTATGAGTCGAGCGAGGAACTGCGCAACACGTTGTCTGACGAGCAGATCCCGGCCGAGAAGCGCCAGGCAATCATCGAAGACCTGCTCGGAGGCAAGGCCACGGCCACCACGACCCAGCTCGTGTCCATGGTCGTCGGTTCGGGCAAAGCTCGAGACCTGCCTGCCATCGTGGACGTCCTCGTCAAGCGTGCGAGCAGCGCCAAGCAGCTCGACACCGCCCAAGTTCGTACCGCTGTTGCCCTGACCGGTGATCAAGAGGCACGGCTCAAGGCCGCCCTCGAGAACGCCACTGGCAAGAGCCTCAACTTGAAGACCATCGTCGACCCGTCCGTGGTCGGCGGCGTCGTCGCAACCGTCGGTGACGATGTCATCGACGACTCCGTCCGCACTCGTATCGACCAGCTCAAGGCCCGCCTCTAGGGCCGTCAGGGAAAGATCATGGCTGAACTCACCATCTCCGCAGCGGACATCGCCTCCGCTCTCAAGAAGAACCTCGACGGCTTCGAGCCGTCGGTCGAGGCCAAGACCGTTGGTCGCGTCGCCGAAGTGGGCGACGGCATCGCCCGCGTGTCGGGCCTGCCCGACGCTGCCGTGAACGAGCTGCTCCAGTTCGAAGACGGTTCCATGGGCCTCGCGCTCAACCTCGACGAGGACGCCATCGGCGCCGTCGTTCTGGGCGATGTGGACAGCATCGAAGAAGGACAGACCGTCAAGTCCACCGGCAGCATTCTCTCGATGCCCGTCGGTGACGCGATGCTCGGCCGTGTGGTCAACGCCCTCGGCGAGCCCGTTGACGGTGCAGGCGAGATCAGCGGCGCCGTCCAGCGTCGTATGGAGATCCAGGCACCGGGCATCCTCGGTCGCAAGCCGGTGCACGAGCCGCTGCAGACCGGCATCAAGTCGATCGACGCCATGACCCCGATCGGTCGAGGCCAGCGCGAACTCGTCATTGGTGACCGCAAGACCGGCAAGACCGCAATCTGCATCGACACGATCCTGAACCAAAAGGGTCTCGGCGTGAAGTGCATCTACGTCGCCATCGGCCAGAAGGGTTCGACCGTCGCACAGACCGTCGACACGCTGCGCCAAGCCGGTGCCATGGAGTACACGGTCGTCGTCACGGCGCCCGCCGCCGACTCGGCACCGTTCAAGTACCTCGCTCCGTACGCAGGCTGCGCCATCGGCCAGCACTGGATGGACAACGGCGAGCACGCCCTCATCGTGTACGACGACCTCTCGAAGCAGGCCGACGCCTACCGCCAGCTCTCACTGCTGCTGCGTCGCCCGCCGGGCCGTGAGGCCTACCCCGGTGACGTGTTCTACTTGCACTCCCGCCTCCTCGAGCGCAGCGCCAAGCTGTCCGACGAGAACGGCGCCGGTTCGCTGACCGCACTGCCGATCATCGAGACCAAGGCTGGCGACGTGTCGGCCTTCATCCCGACCAACGTGATCTCGATCACCGACGGTCAGGTCTTCTTGCAGGACAACCTCTTCAAGTCGGGCGTTCGTCCGGCCGTCGACGTGGGCATCTCGGTGTCACGCGTGGGCTCGGCTGCACAGACTAAGTCGATGAAGGGCGTCGCCGGTACGTTGAAGCTCGACCTCGCACAGTTCCGTGAGCTCGAAGCATTCGCCACGTTCGGTTCTGAGCTCGACGCCATCTCCAAGGCGCAGCTCGAGCGCGGCTACCGCCTCGTCGAGTTGCTCAAGCAGCCGCTCAACAGCCCGATGCCGGTCCAGGACCAAGTCGTGTCGCTGTTCGCCGGCACCAAGGGTTACCTCGACGATCTGCCGGTCGAAGACGTCCAGCGTTTCGAGTCCGAACTGCTGGAGTACATGCACTCGAGCCATGGCGGTCTCATGGACGAGTTGGTCACGCAGAAGATCCCGGACTCGCTCGCCGGTGCAGTCGACTCGTTCAAGGCACAGTTCACGCCCACGGGCGGCACGCCAGGCAACCCGGTCGACCCAGCATCGGTGGACGCCGATGAAATGGGCGACGCCGCATCCAACAAGACCCTCGCAACGGAGTAATTCCTTATGGCAGGTGGTACCGAGCGCATTCTGCGTGGGCGCATCAAGGCGATGCAGTCCACGAAGAAGATCACACGCGCCATGGAACTGATCGCCGGGTCGCGCATTGTCAAAGCCCAGCAACGAGTGCAGGCCGCAGTGCCGTACTCGGAACAGATCACCGAGGTGGTCAAGGACCTCGCCGCGGCGGGTGCGTCAGCTGACGCCCCGATGCTCGCAGGTCGCGACGAAATCTCGACCACGTGCTACGTGGCGATCACTGCGGACCGTGGACTCTGTGGTGGCTACAACGCGGGTGTGCAGCGCGCCACCGAAGGCGAAGTCAAGGCGGACGTTCTTGCCGGCAAGGACTACAAGATCGTCCCGGTCGGTAAGAAGGCCGAGGGCTACTTCCGGTTCCGCGACTACCAATTGACGCAGTCCTTCATGGGCTTCAGCGACCAGCCGAGCTACGAAGACGCTCGCAAGATCGGTGAGTACGTCGTCGATCTGTTCGTCACCGGCCAGGTCGACAAGGTCGAACTCGTCTACACCCGCTTCATCACGGCGGGCAGCCAGGAAGTCGTGCTGCGCCCGCTCGTTCCGCTCAGTGCCAACACGGTGTCGGGCGGCGACGGCAAGGATGAAGCAGGCGCCGACTTCGATTTCGAACCGGATCCGACCGAGATCCTCGACACGCTGCTGCCGCGCTACGTCGAGGCGCGCATCTATGCCGCACTGCTCAATGCCGCAGCGTCTGAGCACGCATTCCGTCAGCGGGCCATGAAGTCTGCGACCGACAACGCCGAGGAACTCATCAAGAGCCTCAGCATCGTCATGAACCGTGCTCGCCAGGCATCGATCACCTCGGAGATCATGGAGATCGTCGGCGGCGCTGCAGCCCTCGACGGCGGCGACGACGTCCTGGCCTACCTCGACATGGGCGACGACTACCTCGGAGGGGTGGTTCCCGCTGCTCCGGCAGCGCCCGCTCCGTCAATCGTTCCCGATCCCGCTCCGTCCGCTGCACCTGCGCCGTCCGCCGCGCCCGCCAGCGTCGCCACGCTCGAACGAGACGCGGACGATCTGCCGGTGACCGACGCAGCTCCGGTCGAGCCCGACGACCTCAAGCTCATCAAGGGTGTCGCCAAGGTGCTCGAAGGTCGTCTCCACGACCTCGGCATCACCACCTTCAAAGAGATCACCACGTGGGATGACGCCGACATGGATCGCATCGACGATCACCTCGGCTTCGAAGGTCGCATTCAACGCGACAACTGGCAGGGACAGGCCCGCGAGTTCCACAACGAGAAGTACCCCGACGACCAGATCTGATCGACACAGGAGATCATCGAAATGACCATGACAGAAAATGAACTGCAAGACGGCCGGGTCGTCGCCATCGCCGGTCCCGTGATCGACGTCGAGTTTCCTCGTGGCGCGCTGCCCGAGCTGAACTCGGCGATCGAATTCACGGTCGAACTCGAAGGTGAGTCCACCACGGTGCTCGCCGAAGTCGCTCAGCAGCTCGGTGCTGGCCGCGTGCGCGCCATCTGCATGAAGCCGACCGACGGTTTGGTGCGCGGCGCCACGGTGCGCAACACCGGCCACGGCATCCAGGTGCCGGTCGGCGAGAAGGTCCTCGGCAACGTGTGGAACGTGTGGGGCGAAGCCCTCGACACGCAGCCCGAGGGCATCGACGACGTCGAGCGCTGGGACATCCACCGCCCCGCTCCGACCTTCGACGCCCTCGAGCCGTCGGCGCGCATGTTCGAAACGGGCATCAAGGTCGTCGACCTGCTCACCCCGTACGTGGCAGGCGGCAAGATCGGCCTGTTCGGCGGCGCTGGCGTGGGCAAGACCGTGCTCATCACCGAGATGATCAACCGTGTTGCTTCGCAGCACGGTGGTGTGTCGGTGTTCGCTGGCGTGGGCGAGCGCACCCGTGAAGGAACCGACCTCCGTCTGGAGATGCAGGAGTCGGGCGTGTACGAGAAGGCCGCACTCGTGTTCGGCCAGATGGACGAGCCGCCGGGCGTGCGCCTGCGTGTCGCGCTCTCGGCACTGACGATGGCGGAGTACTTCCGCGACGTTGCCGGCCAGGACGTGCTGCTGTTCGTCGACAACATCTTCCGCTTCGTCCAGGCGGGTTCGGAAGTGTCGACCTTGCTCGGTCGTATGCCTTCCGCTGTGGGCTACCAGCCGACGCTCGCCGACGAGATGGGCCAGCTCCAAGAGCGGATCACCTCAACGAAGGGTCGCTCGATCACCTCGCTGCAGGCCGTGTACGTCCCCGCTGACGACTACACCGACCCCGCACCGTTCACCACCTTCACCCACTTGGACGCAACCACGGAACTCAGCCGTACGGTTGCCTCGCTCGGCATTTACCCGGCCGTGGACCCGTTGGCATCGACGTCGACCATCCTCAGCCCGGAGGTCGTGGGTGACCATCACTACGGCGTTGCCCGCCGTGTGCAGGAAACGCTGCAGCGCTACAAGGAACTGCAAGACATCATCGCCATCCTCGGTCTCGACGAGCTGTCCGAAGAGGACCGCCTCACGGTGTCTCGTGCTCGCAAGGTGGAGCGCTTCTTGTCCCAGCCGTTCTTCGTCGCCAAGGTCTTCACCGGTCTCGAAGGCGAGTACGTGCCGGTCGCCGAGACCGTCGAGTCGTTCGAAGCGATCATCGACGGTGGCCTCGACGACTTGCCCGAGCAGGCGTTCCTCAACGTCGGCAACATCGACCAGGTCCAGGCGAAGGCCAAGCAGCTCGCAGAGAGCTGATCCTCCATGGCTGACGCATTCCAGGTCGACATCGTGTCGCCGGAGAAGGTGCTCTTCTCCGGCGAGGCCAACATGGTGATCACGCGCACCCTCGGTGGCGGTGAGATCGCTTTCCAAGCCGGTCATCAGCCGTTTGTCGGCGCCCTCGTCGAGAACCACACGCGGATCTTCCTCGCGGACGGCACGGTGCAAGACGTGGCCGTGCATCGTGGTTTCGTGGAGGTCAGCAGCGGTGACGTCACCAAGGTGTCGCTGCTCACCGACGTTGCAGAACTCGCCAGCGACATCGATGTGGAACGCGCAAAAGAGGCGCTCGAGCGTCATGAGCGCACGCTCAAGGACGAAGCGATCGAGGCGAAGATCGCCGACGCCGTGGCTGGTAAAGCCCGTGCGAACGCGCGCCTGACGGCCGCGAACTCCTTCACTGCCTGACGCGCTCCTCTTCGTTCGACGCCGCTCGGGTCTGTAAGGATCTCGACCCATGAGCGCTTTTCTGATCGTGAACTACGACGTCGACGACAAGGATCTGTACAAGGAGTACCAGGGCGGGTCGATGGCCGCGTTGCGGATCCCCGCCGAGTGTGAAGTCGTCGTGTTCGACCCTGCGACCGAACAGGTCGAAGGCGAAGGAGCCGG
>CALIOL010000207.1 GCA_938044705.1 uncultured Ilumatobacter sp.
CGCCGCGGTCCTCGCGCCGTTCGACCTTCGGTGCCATGCCGGCAAAGTCCTTCCGACGGGGTGGCGCTTCGACCTGCCTCGGCTCGCCGACTTCCTCGATCTCAAGGCCGAACTCGATCCCTCAGAACGCTTCACGACGGAATGGTTCCGTCGTCACGTGCTGGGTTCAGTCGACTGAGTCGATCGGGCCTGCCGAGAGCAAGCGACGAAGCTCGGACGCGCGCTCGGCTGCAGCCGTGGGCGAGTCTGCGGTGACCGTGAGGTGGCCCATCTTGCGGCCGGGTCTGGCTTCGGTCTTCCCGTACAGGTGGAGCGTGGCGTCTGGGTCTGCGAGCGCGGCCGCCCAGTCGGGTTCGACCGGGTCTCCCAGTGAGCCGTCCACATTCGGCCGGAACCAGAGATCGCCGAGCAGGTTGACCATCGCGGCGGCAGGAGCGGTCATCGCAGTCGACCCGAGGCCGACGCCGCACACCGCTCGCACCTGCTGTTCGAACTGGCTGGTGACGCTCGCATCGAGCGTCCAGTGACCGCTGTTGTGCGGACGTGGAGCGATCTCGTTCACCAACAGTCGGGGAGAACCTGTGGCATCGGGTTGGTCATCGGTGACGACGAACAACTCCACCGCCAGGACGCCGACGTAGTCGAGGGCGTCCGCGACCGAGGCGGCAATGGATTCGGCCGCCGTAGCGAGCGACGGCGCCACGCGTGCGGGAACGACCGACAGGTCGAGGATCCCATCGACGTGAACGTTCTCTGCCACGGGCCACGTGATCGACACGCCGTCGTTCGTTCGCGCGACGAGGACGCTCACTTCGGCGCGCAGCTCCAGCAGTGCCTCGACGATGACGTCGACTCCAGCGAACTCGGCGAACGCCGCGTCGAGTTCGGCCTCCGACGACACCCGACGTTGGCCCTTGCCGTCGTAGCCGAGGCGTGCCGTCTTCACCACCGCTCCTCCGCGCGCGAGTCGACGCGCCTCGTCGACCAGATCCGGGTGGGCACCTGATCCGGGGATGGGCACGAAGGCACCCACGTCGATGCCGTGGTCGACCATGAACGTCTTTTCGACGATCCGGTCCTGGGCGACCGCCACGCTCGCCGCGCCCGGTGCCACCGACACCGATTCGGCCAGCCGTTCGAGGGCCGCAGCCGGCGCATTCTCGAACTCCGTCGTGACCACCGCACAGTCCCGAGCGAGTCGGTCGAGCGCTTCGGGGTCGTCGTAGGCCGCGACCACATGAGTGTTGGCGACCACGCCGGCAGGCGCATGGGCGTCGGGGTCGACCACGATGGTGCGATAGCCCATCGCGTTGGCGGCGGTGAGCGCGTACTTGCCGAGTTGCCCGCCGCCCAGCATGCCAATGGTCGTCGGCGGCACGGCCGCTCGTGGCGAGCTCACGATTCGGGGGAGGTTGGCAGCACCGACGCTGCGGCCGTGTCGCGCCGCTCGGCTCGGTATGCCCCGAGGGCCTCCGCCAGCGCGTCGTCGTCGGCGGCGAGCATGGCGACGGCGAAGAGTGCGGCGTTCGTGGCGCCCGCCTCACCGATCGCAAAGGTCGCGGTCGGTACGCCCGCAGGCATCTGCACGATGGACAACAACGAGTCCTGACCGGCGAGGTGGCGTGATGCAACCGGTACGCCGAGTACGGGCACGATGGTCTTTGCAGCGATCATCCCGGGAAGGTGAGCCGCACCGCCAGCCCCGGCGATCACGGCGCGCAGCCCGCGACCCCGTGCGGCCTCGGCGTAGGCGAACATTTCGTCGGGCATTCGGTGCGCACTGACGACCGCCGCTTCGTGAGCGACTCCGAAGTGTTCGAGGACTTCTGTGGCCTTCGACATCGTCGGCCAGTCGCTCTTCGAACCCATGACGACACCGACGACAGGGCCGCTCATCGCTCGACCTCCCTCACGGCAATGGCGAGCATGGTGTTGGTCGGCACGGTCAGACGCACTCACCGATCATAGGAGCCGTGCGCGCCTCGCACGCTCGACGTTGTCCGCTCTGTCAGGCGCCTGCAGCGTCGACGACGACCGCTGGTACCTCAGCCGGAGCGCCGGAGTGTCCGCCGCCGCCGAAGTTCGACCGGACGTCACGGCCGAAGTAGAAGATCCCGCCGATGATCGCGAGGCCAACAATGACCACCAGCACCCACTGCATGGTCGGCCCCATGAAGGAACGACCGGAGGCGTCACTGTTGCGCGCGCGAGTCGCGCGGCCCTTCGGTTCGGTGATCGCAGATCCGCTCATTTCTCCATTCTCACCGATCGCGACGACGACTGTCACGCGATCGCCGTGACCGTTCGCGAAACGTTCGCGGGTGCTCTCGCCCTTTGGCACTACCTGGCGAGGTTTGACCGGGCGAGCTGCGCCATCTCGATCGCGGCGATGGCAGCGTCGCGCCCGACGTTGTGCTCGTCGCTCGAACGGGCCTCAGCCTGCGCCCGATTCTCGACCGTCACGATGCCGAGCCCAACCGGAATTCCCGTGTCCAACTGGACCGACATCGCTCCGCTGGCGCAACCTTGCGAGACCAGCTCGTAGTGGGTTGTCTCGCCACGGATCACCGCGCCGACGATCACCACGGCATCGACGTTCCCAGACAGTGCGAGCACGCGTGCGGCGAAGGGCAATTCGAACGCTCCCGCAGCTGAGGCGCAGACCGTCGTCGCTCCGCACTCGGCGCTGACATCGCATGCGCCAGTGGTGAGCCGGTCGACGATGTCAGCGTTCCAACGAGCGCTGACCACACCCACCACCAGCCCGGCACCGTCGGGGAGGTCGAGTTCTGACGGCTTGGCGTCGCGTTCGGTCATGACGTCACCGCCGGAGCCGCCGGACCGTCGCCGAGGTCACCGAGGTCGTGACCGAGTCGTTCGCGTTTGGTGCGCAGATAGTTCACGTTGTCGGGGGTGGGAACCGATGCGAGCCGGACTCGCTCGGTGATCTCGATGCCGAACCCCTGAAGTCCGCCGTACTTCGCGGGGTTGTTCGTCAGGAGGCGAAGGCGTGTGACGCCGAGGTCGGCGAGGATCTGTGCGCCGATGCCGTACTCACGACTGTCGACCGGTAGCCCGAGTTCGGTGTTCGCGTCGACGGTGTCATGGCCCTGTTCTTGCAAGGCGTAGGCGCGCAGCTTGTGGCCGAGGCCGATGCCTCGCCCCTCGTGGCCGCGGAGGTACACGACGACTCCCGCGCCGGCGTCGACCACCATCTGCATCGCCGTTCCGAGTTGAGGGCCGCAGTCGCATCGCTGAGAGCCAAACACGTCGCCCGTGAGACACTCGCTGTGCACGCGCACCAAGACGCCACCGGTGGACATGTCGGCTTCGTGCAGATCGCCGTAGACGAACGCGAGATGTTCGATGCCGTCGAGGGTCGACTCGAATGCGTGGCACTGGAAGGTGCCCCACTCGGTCGGCATTCGGACGTCGGTGATACGCGTGACGAGTCGCTCGGTCCGGCGTCGGTACCGGATGAGGTCGGCAATCGTGATCATCAGCAGATCGTGTTCCCGTGCGAACTCGGTGAGCTCAGGAACTCGGGCCATCCCGGTCTTGTTCTCGTCGACGATCTCACAGAGCACGCCAGCCGGCTGCAGCCCGGCCATCGCCGGAAGATCCACTGATGCCTCGGTGTGGCCAGCCCGCTTGAGCACGCCGCCCGAGCGCGCCTCGAGCGGCATGATGTGCCCGGGTCGAGCAAGGTCGCTCGGCTCGGTCGCTCCGTCGACCATCGCACGAATCGTCGCTGCGCGATCGGCAGCGGAGATCCCTGTCGTGGTTCCGGCTTTCGCATCGACACTGACGAGAAACGCGGTCTTCATGCTCTCCGTGTTCTCGACGACCATCGGGTCGAGGCGGAGCTCGCGCGCCCGCTGCGAGGTGATTGCGGTGCAGATGAAGCCAGACGTGTGTCGGATGAAGAACGCGATGTTCTCGGGGGTCGCGAACTCGGCGGCCATCACCAGATCGCCTTCGTTCTCGCGGTCTTCGTCGTCCACGACGATGACGATGTCCCCGCGACCGATCGCGGCGACGGCAGCCTCCACCGGAGCAAACGGGGAGGCGTCGCTGGTGGTCTCGATGCCTCCGGGAGTGGAACGGCTTGGCTCGGCAGGCCGGCTCATGTCGCTGTCGCTTCGGTCGGCGCTGGCGCTGTGTGCCAGGCGAGCAACTTCTCCACGTGCTTCGCGGTGACATCGACTTCGAGATTCACCGAGTCATGAACACCCTTCGTGCCGAGCGTCGTGACATCGGCAGTGTGTGGAATCACCGCAACGGTGAAGCTCGCATCGCGTGTCTCCACGACAGTCAGGCTCACGCCGTCAACGGTGATCGAGCCCTTCTCGACCACGTATCGCATCAACTCACGGTCGAGTGCGATTTCGAGGTCGGGTGCAGGGGTGACGATCGTGCCGACACCGTCGACATGTCCCTGCACGAGGTGCCCGCCCAGGCGATCCATGAGGCGAACGGGTCGCTCGAGGTTGACCGGGTCGCCCGGAGAGAGGTCGCCGAGCGACGTGCGGTCGAACGTCTCGTCGGTGACGTCAGCTTCCCACCAGGGCTGAGACGCGTCTTGGTCCCAGCGCACCACGGTCAAGCAGCAGCCGTTGACGGCGATCGAGTCGCCGAGTTGGACATCTTCGAGGACGTTCGACGCACCGATGCGCAGACGTTGACCGTCGCGCGCGGCGATACTGCCGAGCTCCTCCACGATTCCCGTGAACATGATTCAGTTGTCTCCCAGTTCGAGGGTGACACGGTCACGATCGGAAGTGAAAGATCCCGCGACGCCCAGTTGACTGAGGATCCGGAGGCGGACGCGCGCAGGCGACCGCACCCAGTCCCCTCGCTACCATCCGGACTTTGACCGTCGGCTCCTGGATGTCACAGGATCAGTCCATCGGTCACCGACTTTTCGGGTGTCGGATCATCGAGGGAGTCGCGGGCTTGCACCGCCGGTTGGGATTTTCACCACACCCCGCGAGGGTTCGCGGATACGCATCAACGTATCGCTCCGATGGCGCGCTCGGAAATGCCGAGCGTCACGCGCGACCCCGTCAGGTCTTCAGCTTGCGGCGCATCGCCGCGACGGCAACGCGCTCATCGGGGAGCAGCCCGCGGTCAGCGAGGCGGTGGTCGCACGCCGCTGCCAGGTACGGAGCGATCACCCGCCTGCCGCGAAACCATCGAAACGACCGTGCGAACACCTGCTGGCCGACTCGGTCGACGACACCTTCGGTCGCGAACGTCATGATCTCCACGTACGTGAGCGCAGCGTCGAACCCACCCGGCCCGCCAGCAGCATTGGTCCAGTCGATCACGACCGGACCTCTGGGAGACAAGATGACGTTCATCGGGTGCAGGTCGAGGTGGAGCACGCTGTGTGCTCGGTCGCTGTCGGCCGAGTCGGCAAGCAGCCAACCGGGTGCAGCGATACGCGCGAGTCGACGTTGGAGTCGAGCGAGCACCCGGGCGTGCCAGACCACCTTCCAGGGGGCAGCCTCGAGTGCTTCGAGCATGGTCGGACCGTCGATGCGATCCATGACGATGTCGACGCCTTCGGTCCGATGCACTTCGGGCACCGGATAGCCCCGCTCGCGCACATATCCCATGATGCGGGCTTCGAGCAACGCGTCATGGGTTTCGCCCGATTGCAGCGGCCGGTAGCGCCGCAGGACCTTGCCGTCGCCGATGTCGAACACATCGGCGGCTCTCCCCGATGCCAGCAGTGGGCCCGGCTCGTCGTTCATGGCTCGAACGTACTTCGTGTCACGATGGTGCGATGCCGGCCGGATATTCGGGAACACCGCTCGCCAAGAAGCTCGGCATCGGGGTCGGCTCGACGGTTGCAGTTCTCAGCGAGCCCACCGACTTCCGGGGTCTGCTCGAGCCCGTCCCCGAACGCGTCGAGTTCCGCACCAGCCTGCGTGGCCGAGCGGATGTGGTGGTCTTTTTCACGACGAGACGTTCGGACTTCGAACGGCGCCTGGATGCGGCGGGTCGCACGATCTTTCCCGCAGGAGGGTTGTGGATCGCGTGGCCCAAGCGAGCGTCGAAGGTGCCGACCGACATGACCGAGGACGTCGTCCGCGAGGTAGCACTGCCGCGCGGTCTCGTCGACAACAAGGTCTGTGCGATCGACGACGTGTGGTCCGGGCTCCGCATCGTCTGGCGCAAAGAGCTGCGCTGACGGTCAGGCTGTCGTGGCGTGGTCTGGGGCATCGCGACCCGACGGCGCACCGCCTTCGACGTTGAGCGTGGGCAGGATCCGGTCGAGCCACTTCGGTAGCCACCAGTTCTTCTCACCGAGCAGTTCCATGGTGGCGGGCACCAGCAGCATGCGGACCAACGTGGCGTCGAGGAACA
>CALIOL010000208.1 GCA_938044705.1 uncultured Ilumatobacter sp.
CTCGTCGTGGGTGCATTGCACGCGGGCGTCGACCCCGGGCGAAACCATTTGCTGGACGATGACCACATCGGCGTCTGC
This sequence comes from uncultured Ilumatobacter sp., assembly GCA_938044705.1. Classification (GTDB taxonomy): domain Bacteria; phylum Actinomycetota; class Acidimicrobiia; order Acidimicrobiales; family Ilumatobacteraceae; genus Ilumatobacter_A. The sequence goes on from CALIOL010000208.1 coordinate 79, forward strand.
GCCGAGCGACGAGTGCATGGTGGCAATGGCATCTGCGACGTCATCGGCGTCGCCGAGGTCGAGGGCCACGCCGGCCTCGGCAGAACGTCCGCGACGCCGGTGGAGTGCCTTGACGGCGACCGGGTACCCGAGCCGATCGGCTGTCCTCGCAGCCTCGCGGTGGTCGGCGGAGGCTGTTGGAGGCATGGGAATTCCGTAGCTTGCGAGCAGGCGGGTCGCCGAGTCCACATCGACGGTGATGGCCACGGCTGTCCCCGCATGTTCGAGCGACTCAGCGGTGACGTCGAGAACGGACTCGTGAGCGGAGAGGATCGACCTGATGACATCAGCCGCCTGCTGTGGATCGACCGGGCGCGACTCAGCGGGCTCGGTGGCTGCCTCCGTTGCCAACCAACGTCCATAGGCGAGCGACATCGAGAGTGCATCGGCCGCCTGCTCCGGGAATGCGAACCCGGGAACTGCAGATCCTGCGGTCACCGGACCGTCACTCGATCCGATGTTCACAGAAACCAGCGGCTTGGTCGCCCCGCGGGCGGCTGCATCGATCGCCGGACCCATCGCCGCAGCCCGCGAGGGGAGCGGCGGCGCGAAGATCACCATGATGCCGTCGACGTCCGAACTGCCAAGCGCATCGGCGATTGCGCGGCGGTAGTCGTCCTCGTCTGCTCGCCAGTCCAGCGTCGGTGCCGCGATGGAGGCGCGCATTCCGCCTCGCTCGAGGGCCGCAACTGCGAGCGTTCCGGGGCTTGCTGAGTTCGTGATGACGGCGACTCGGTCACCGCGGAGTACGGGCTGCGCATCGAGGACTCTGCAGGTGTCCAACATGGCTTGGACCGTGGGGACCTCGATCAATCCGGCCTGCTGGTACAAGGCTGCTCCCAGCACGCCGTCGGCCGCCGCGCCCGTCCGTACTGCAACGATCGGAGTCGACCGTGAGACGCGCCTGGCGATACGTGCGAACTTGCGCGGGTTGCCGAAGGTCTCGGTGTACAGCCCGATGACTCTGGTGTTCTGGTCGTCCTCCCAGAACTGCAAGAGGTCGTTGGCGGAGATGTCCGACTTGTCGCCGAGAGACACGAACCAGCTGAGCCCGAGATCGAGGTCGTCGGCGCGACGCAGCACGGATGCGCCGAGGGTTCCCGACTGCATCGAGATGGCGACCCCACCTGTGGGCAGCGTCACATCGACCAGCGACGCTTGGAGCCGGGAGTCGGCGTGCAACCCGGCAACGCCCATGCTCGACGGCCCGATGAGACGCAGGCCGTTGCGACGAGCACGCGTGACCAGCGCAACGATGTCCACGGGTTCGGCGACGTCATCCGCCTGCGAATCGATGCTCGTCACGATGACGGCGCCGCGCATCCGTTTCGCGATGCAGGCGTCGATCGTCGACTCGAGCGAGGCGGTCGGGACGGCGATGATCGCCAACGAGACGTCGTCGGGGACATCAGCGACCGATCCGAAACAGCGACGACCGTCGAGGTCCTCGAGTCGTGGGTTCACCGGGTGAACGGGCACGGTCACGCTCGACCGAACATGGCGCCACAGCAGGTTGCCGACGGAGCCCTCGCGATCGGATGCGCCGACGACGGCGACGGCGCGCGGCAGCAAGATGCGTGCGACGGCGCGTGAGTCGGCGCGTTGCTCGCGGCGCTCCACGGTGTCGAGGAATTCGTCGGTCGTCGCCAGCTCCCAGTCCAGGTCGACGACGCCGGATTCGAAGCGTCGTTGCAACGGCCACCCGGCCTTCGCAAAGACGGCAAGCATGCCGCGGTTGTCGTTGAGGACCTCAGCGGTGAACCGGTCGATGCCGTTGGTGCGAGCGATCGCCGCGAGATGCTCCAGCATCAGCGTGGCGATCCCGCGACCGTGATGGGCGTCGTCGACCATGAACGCAGCCTCAGCCTCGTCACGGCCAGCCCATCGCTCGTAACTGCTCCACGCGACGAACTCGTCGCGGACCTCCACAGCGAGTGCGACGCGGTCGACCATGTCGACCGTCGTGAAGTGTTCGAGTTCGCGTGTGGTTAACGATGGCTTCGGGGAGAAGAATCTGCGATAGAGGCTCTCGGAGGACTGGCGTTCGTGGAATGCGAGCAGTGCTGGCTGATCGGCGGGGACGAGCGGCCGAATGAACGCGGTTTCTCCGTCGCCGAGTACGACCGAGCTGGCCCATCGGCTGTCGGCCGCGTTGGCGACCGCTGCGCTGTCGCTCTCGTTGGTCACCCCACCAGCATGGCACCGACTTCGCAGGACCGTACGATGAGCGTGTGGACCGACCGATCGCCGTCTTTGCTGCCGCTGAGCTGGACGAACATGCCGAGCCGTCAGGTCACCCGGAGCGGCGAGGCCGTCTCGACGCTTCGCTGGGCGGCATTCCTGCCGCGGAGCTCGATGATGCAGTCGTGATGCGTGAACCGCGATGTGCGACAACCGAGGAACTCGTCCGTGCCCACGACGCCGAATTGGTGGATCGAGTCCGCGACTTCTGTGCCGCTGGTGGAGGCAGTATCGACGGGGACACGTACGCGGTTCCGGGCTCCTGGGACACGGCGCGGCGAGCCGCCGGTGCGGTGCTCGACGCAGTCGACGTCTTGGAGCGTGGTGAAGCGGACGTGGCGTTCGCGGGCAGTCGTCCTCCGGGCCATCATGCTGAGGCGGCGACGGCAATGGGGTTCTGCCTGTTCAACAACGTCGCCGTCGCTGCGGCTGCGCTCGTCGATCGCGGCGAACGCGTCGCGATCGTCGATTGGGATGTCCATCATGGAAATGGGACCCAGGACATCTTCTACGACGACCCGAACGTGTTGTACGTGTCGACCCATCAGTCGCCGCTGTACCCGGGCACCGGCCGTCTCTCCGAGACCGGCGGCGAGCTTGCTCCGTTCTCCAATTTGAATCTTCCGTTCCCGCCAGGGACGCGCGGGGACATGTACCGACGCGCGTTCGACGAGGTCGTCGCTCCGGTCGTCGAGCGGTTCGCGCCGACGTGGTTGCTGATCTCGGCGGGGTTCGACGCCCATCGAAATGATCCGCTCGCTTCGATGCAGCTGAGCTCGGCCGACTTCGCTGACCTCGCAGTGAGGCTCCAGCAGCTGGTGCCTGCGCGCCGCACGGTCGTCGCGCTCGAGGGCGGCTACGACTTCGATGCGTTGGCGATGTCGACGGGCGCCACGCTGAGTGCGTTGGTCGGTGAGCACTACCGTCCCGAAGCAGCGTCGTCGGGCGACGTCGGCGAGCCGATCATCACCGCAGCGCGTCAGCTCTGGGATCTCTGAACCGCTCGGTCACCGCCGGCCTCACGGCGTTCGAACGGGGCGGCCGAGGTCCACGCCGAGATCGAGACCGACCGCGGGAACCACGATGTCGCAGACGCCGCCTCCGGCGCTCACCGAGTTGCCGGCGATGGTTGCCGACACCACCGTCTCGCCGCCATCCAGTACCCAGATGCATGCTTTCGCACCGTCAACGGTGCCGGTGTGTCCCCAGCCGTATTGATCGGTGAACACGCCTGGCGGTTGGAGCACTGCGAGGTCAGCAGGGGTGAGTCGGCCGAGCGCGAGCGCGGTGTCATCGGTGGAGACGATGAGCGTGCCTGCTCCACCCAGACGCGAGAGCCGCTCGACGCCGTCGGGATGCGCGACGTCGCCCGGTCGGAGCCCGCCGACGGTGAGATGCACCCCGTCGGCGGCGACCGGGTCGAACACGAGTTGCTGGAGCGCAGCGTCGAGCGTGAGCCCGGTCCGTTGCTCCACGAGCAGGCCGAGGAGGCAGTAGTTGCCGTTCGAATACACCCAGGTGCCGCGGTGTTCGCGCGGTGGCGATGTCAACAGACTCGGCACGTGGTCGCGGCACGTTCCCTCGCCGGTGAACCACGAGAAACGCGCCTTGGCCAGACCACTGCGATGGTCGAGGATCTCTCGTATCGTCACGTCGGCCCATGCCGCGTCGTGCGGAATTTCGATGTCGGTCCACGGCATCGGTGCAGCGATGTCGATCAGGCCCTGCTCGTGCAACCGAGCGATGGCGACAGCGACGACGAGCTTCGAGACACTCGCGACGACCATCGGCGAGTCACCGGTCGCTGCGGCGCCGTCGATGACCGAGCCTGACCCGCGACTGAAAACGACTTCACCGCCGCGGACGATGGTCATCGACGCTGCTGCGTTGGTCGAGGCCAACCGGTCGAACGCCTCGTTCGATGCCCCGAAGAACGGGTTTGCGATGGCCCGTTCAGGTGGCGGAGGGAGCGGAATCGTGTTCGCCGCTGGCGGAGCCGTCGTGGCGGGCGCTGTTGGCGGGACGGTGGTCGTTGGCGGGATGGTGGTCGTCGTTGGGGTGGTCGTCGTGGTCGTGGTCGATGGCGCCTCGGTGGTGGCGGGAACGGTTGAGTTCACGGTTGCGGGAACCGAATCGGTGGAGACCGAGAAGTCGGACTCGAGATCGCTCTGTTCCGTGGTCGCCGGCGGCCCGGCGATCGGTACGGCGACTCGATCTCCTTGGGCCCCGCACGAGGTCGCCACGAGGGCCACGGTGGTCGCAAGGAGCAGGGCTTTCGCACGCGTGTGCGCTGCCTGCGGGTTGGCACCCGACCGCCACCGATTCACATTGAAATGGTACTCCTCGCTCCCGGTCGGCGGTCCGCGGGCGTCGTGCGATCGACGTTGCGCCAGTCGGGCAGAATGGGACGGTGCTGACGACGATTCTCGAGTGCGTTGACCTCGATGCAGAGTTGAGGTTCTTTCGGAGCCTCCCGGAGTTCGAGGTGCATCTCGTGAGTCCGGCCGACGATCCGCAGACGGTGGTGCTTCACGTCGCGGGACAGGCGGCCGTCGAGCTCCGTCGGAGCGTTGCCGACGTTCCCGTTTCGCTCGCGGTCTCGTCGCCGGCGAGCGGCTCTGGCGATCTGGTCTCGCCGGGCGGGTCCGTTGTCACGCTGATCCCCACCGGCGGCGAGCAGGACCAGCCGTTGGGAGAAGCGATGTCGGTGCCGGCCAACGATGCGTCCCTCGTCGTGGTCGAACCGGCGGATGGCGAGTTCGGGATCGGTCGCGCCGGCATGGAGTATCGCGACCTCCTGCCGGGTCGATGGGGTGGTCGGTTCATCGCCAGTCACATCCGGATCGAGGACGGTGGTGAGGTCGACGACTGGGTCCACTTCCATCGGATCCGCTTCCAGATGATCTACGTGGCCGCCGGATGGGTGGACGTGGTGTACGAAGGCCAGGGCGAGCCGTTCCGAATGGTGGCCGGTGACTGCGTGTTGCAGCCGCCGGAGATCCGTCACCGGGTTCTGCGCAGTTCCCCTGGCTTGGAAGTCATCGAGATCGGGTGTCCCGCAGAGCACGACACGCTCGCCGACCACGCTCTTGAGCTTCCGAATCAGCGACTCGATCCGGAGCGCGACTTTTCGGGGCAGCGTTTCGTTCGACACGTCGCCGCCGAAGCGAGTCGAGGGCCGTGGGTCGACCAGACGTGGGTCGCTCGAGACACGGGAATCGGCGATGCGACCAGCGGGCTTGCGGGTGTCGTCGTCGTGAGCGCTGGCCCGAGACCGTCCGAGGAGCCATCGAGGTTGACGCACTCCGGAGAGTTCGTGTTGGTCGTCGCCCTGAGCGGTGATGCGCATCTCGACGTCGGCGGGCAGCTGACGGCGTTCGCTGCGGGTACTTCCGTGGCGCTTCCCGCGGGCGTTCGCTGGTCGTGGTCGAGTCGAAGCGACGACCACGCCGCGTTGGTGGTGTCGATGCCGTCGAATGCCGTCGAGACCGCCTGACTCTCGACAGTTGCGCTGACGTAGTCGCCACGATTGGAAGCCGAGGTGTGACATGTGGCTACGTTGGCGGCACGGCGCGAGGGGCGTGTCCGGAAAACGAATCGGGGGATCATGAGGAATCTGCGCACGAAGCCGGCGTTGGCGTTGGCGTTGACCGGGGCGCTACTGGTTGCCGCATGTAGCTCAGGAAGCGACGACGCGGCGTCCGACGGCGACGAACCGGCGGTGACCGCCGCGGCAGACGCAGACGACACCGAACCCGAAGCCGAGGAGCCCGAGGCGACCGACGACGCCACCGGCGGCGATGACGCCGGTGACGCTGACGATGAACCTGCGCCGCTCGAAGACGAGGACCAGATCACCAGCGAGGGCGAGGGTGGCGATGTCGACCTCGCCACGCTCGACCCCGTCGCTGGCGGCGAGATCGACTGGGGCCTGTCGAGCGACGGCACCGGGTTCGACACGACGAGCACCTTCGACCCGGGCTCCATCCGTGTGGTCACGGCGCTGAACGATTCGCTGGTCACGTTCGATCCCAACGGCGACTGGCAGCCGCTGCTCGCCGAGAGTCTCGTGCCAAACGACGATTTCACGTTGTGGACGATCACGATGCGCCCGGGGCTGACGTTCCACGACGGCGAGCCCGTCGACGCTGCCGCAGTGGCGGCCAACATGGAGGCGTTCAAGGCGAGCCCACTCGTTGGGTTCGCCTTCGGGACGGTCACGTCGATCACTGCGGTGAGCGAGCTCGAGGTCGAGGTAGCGATGTCGAGCTCGTGGGCAAGTTTCCCGTTCATCCTGAACGGCCAACCGGGTTGGATGGTGTCGCCATCGACGATCGGGACGAATGAGACCTTCGTCGGCACCGGACCGTTCATGCTCGAAAGCTGGGTCCCGGGCGACTCGGCGCGAGTGGTTCGCAACCCGAACTACTGGCGAGCGGACGAAGGGCTTCCGTATCTCGATGCGATCAACTTCAAGTTCCTCGTCGAGCAGACCGTGCGCCGCCAAGCATTCGACGCGGGAGATGTCGACGGCTACCTGAGCCCGGGCGATACCGACATCGTCGACTTCTTGGCCGACGATGGCGTCGATGTCTGGATCGGGGAGGCCGGAGCGAACGAGTATCTCTGGCTGCTCAACACCGCGCTGCCGCCGTTCGACGACGTGCGGGTGCGCCGTGCCGTCGCGCATGCGATCGACAAAGACTTCATCATCGAACAGTTCAGGTCGGGTCTGACCACGCCTGCAGACGGACCGCTGAACCCGGCATCGCGCTGGTACACGGAGAACAACTATCCGGAGTTCGACCCTGCTGCGGCCCAGGCGCTCGTCGATGAGTACGAAGCTGAAGTCGGGCCGATCGAATTCGAGGTGTCGGTGCAGCCCGACCCGTCCATTCGAGAGGTCGTCGACGTGATGTTGTCGTTCCTCAGCGACGTCGGCATCGATGGCGAGGCGAGGGAGATCGGCGCCGGCCAGTCGGCGGCATTGGCGATCCAAGACGACTTCCAAGCGTTCTCCTGGTTCCAGTTCGGGACCCCGGACCCCGATGGCTTGTACAGCTTCTTCCACAGCAGCAGTGGCTTGCTGAACTGGTCGAACCTCGTGAGCGCTGATATCGACGCAGGCCTCGATGCGGGGCGCGTGAGCGACGACCCGGAGGCTCGACTCGCTGGGTACGCCCAGTTCCTCGCGGCACTCGGTGACGAAGTACCCATGATCTGGGTCGACCATCTGAACGGCGTCGAGGCGGTCGCAACCCTTCCCGCGATTCATGGGATCGGAGTCCCGGGCACGACACCCGAAGGATCACCGACCCTGCCGATGACCAGCGGCAGCTTCTTCAGCTGGAGCGAAGTGTGGATGGAGCAATGACCGGAGTCGGGCGTTGACGGCGCAGCGCCGGCTTCGAATGGCGATGCCTCGATGACGTGCTGATCCTTCGACGCGTTGCGCGTCTGGTCTTCGTGTTCTTCATCGTGACGTTCGTGACGTTCGTGTTGTTGGACCTGACCCCGGGCGACCCAGCGCAGCGCGCCGTCGGGTTGAACGCGACTCCCGAGGCAATCGAAGCCGCTCGAGTCGAGCTCGGACTCGACGGTTCGCTCTTGGAGCGCTACGCCACTTGGCTGGGCAATGCGGTTCGTTTCGACTTCGGCGAATCGATCGTGTTGCGCGGCTTCTCGAGCTGGGATCTCATTCGCGAGTCACTTCCCAAGACGCTCGAATTGATGGTGCTCGCCGAACTCATCGCGATTGCGATCGCAGTCCCGTTGGCGATCGCATCGGCCCGGCGGCCGGGAGGCTGGGTCGACAACCTCGCATCGTCATCGGCCTTCGGGCTGCTCGCACTGCCGTCGTTCGTGCTCGGCATCTACATGTCGTTCGTGTTCGGGGTGAAGCTCGGCTGGTTTCCGACCATCGTGGACAACCTGCCGGGATTGAACGACGACCCGCTGGAGAATTTGCGCCAGATGCTGTTGCCGTCGTTGACGCTCGCGCTGAACCTCGTTGCGGTCTATCTCAGGCTGTTGCGCAGCGACTTGATCGAGACGCTGCAGGAGGATTACGTGATGCTCGCACAGGCTCGCGGTCTCAGCGAGCGCCGCATCATGTGGCGCCATGTGCTTCGACCGTCGTCGCTGAACTTCACGACTGCGGTCGGCTTGAACGTCGCCGGCCTCGTCGGGGGCGCGTTCATCATCGAAGTGCTCTTCGCGATCAACGGCATGGGCAACCTGGTGATCCGCTCGGTGCTGTCAGAGGACTTCAACGTGGTCGCCGCGGTCGTCGCGATCCTCACGATCGCCTACGTGTCGCTCAACTTCATCGTCGACCTGCTCTATGCGTGGCTCGATCCGAGGATTCGTCGTGGCGCTGGTTGAGCCGGGCCCGACAGGGGTGAAGACTGCGGCGGAAGCCGAGGCTGCCGCAGAACAGACTGCGCCAGACGTCTCCGAACGTCGCCTCGGCGTCCTGTTCTGGTTGGCTGCTTCCTGGATCATCCTGCTCGTGTTTCTCGCGGTGTTCCGCGACCTGTTGCCGTTGCGCGACCCCGAGGCGCTTGGCATTCGCACGCTGGAGGTTCGCAAGTTCGAAGACCCGAGCTGGAACGCATGGTTCGGCGGAGACAGCCAAGGTCGAGACCAGCTGTCGCGAGTGATCGTCGGAGCTCGCCCCGCGCTGATCATCGGTGTGGCCGTCACCGTGATCGCCGGGTTCTTCGGAAGTGTCGTTGGCGTGACGGCGGGCTATCTGCGCGGCAGAGTCGACGGCGTCACGACGGTGGTGATCGATATCTTCCTCGCGTTCCCAGGCCTGGTGCTGTTGATCGCAGTGCGTGCGTCGTTCGGCAACTCGATGTTGGTCTTCATCGTGTTGTTCTCGGTCACGAGCATTCCGGCGTACGCGCGCATCGTTCGCGGTGCGTCGTTCGCGTTGTCAGAGCGGGAGTTCGTCGACGCTGCGGCGGCAATGGGTGCAACGAAGCGACGGGTCTTGTGGCGAGAGCTCGCACCGAACATCGCTGTCCCGGTGTTGTCGTTCGCGTTCATCGGGTTTGCGCTGGTCATCGTCGCAGAGGGCGGCCTTGCGTTCATCGACCTCTCGTTGGACGAAGTCACGTGGGGCAAGCTGATCGCAGAAGGGTCGAGCGACATCGGCCAGCATGCACACGTCTCGCTGATACCGGCGACCGTGATGTTCCTCACGATCCTCGCGTTCAACATCGCCGGCGACTCGATTCGACGGCTCTATTCGCCGCGCGAAGTGGCCACCCAGCGCCGCTTGCGTGTCGAGGGGTCGGCCGCTGCCAATACCGACGGCTCGGTGCTGCACATCGCGGATCTCTATACGACGTTGCACACGCCCAATGGCGACGTTCACGCCGTGGACGGCGTGACGCTCTCGGTCGCAGCTGGTCAGTCGCTCGGGGTCGTCGGGGAGTCGGGGTCGGGCAAGACGATGATCTTGCGCTCGATCGTCGGGGCGTTTGCGCTGTCCGACGTGACGAGGTCCGGCACGGTCGAGGTGTCCGGGGTCGACATGTTGCGCGATGACCGATCGCGGGTCATGGACACGCTCGGTCAGGAGATCGGGATGGTCTCGCAGAATCCGCTCACGGCGTTGAATCCGGTTCGTCGAATCGAGACCCAGATCACCGAGCCGATGATCGTCCATCGGTCGATGTCCAAGACCGAGGCTCGTCAGCGAGCACTGGAGCTGCTTCGCCTGGTCGGCATTCCAGCGCCCGAACGTCGCTTGCAGGAATATCCCCACCAGTTGTCGGGGGGAATGCGCCAGCGAGTCACGATCGCCATCGCGCTCGCGAACGAACCGAAGCTCCTGCTCGCTGATGAGCCGACCACTGCGCTCGATGTCACCGTGCAGGACCAGATTCTTCGGTTGCTGTCCGAGTTGCAACGAGAGCGCGAGATGGCGATGGTGTTGGTGACCCACGACCTCGCCGTCGTCAAGGGCTTCACCGACTCTGTTGCGATCGTCTACGGCGGCCAAGTCGTCGAATTCGGGCCCACCGCTGAGATCTTCGCCAATCCACGCCACCGCTACACGGTCGCACTGATGCAGTCGATGCCGGATCTCGATCTGCCGAGTCACTCGGAACTGACGACGATCGAAGGGGCCCCACCTTCGTTGCTGCGCCCGCCGCCAGGATGTCGCTTCGCTGCGCGTTGCCCCGATGCACAAGACATCTGCAGCTCGTTGACTCCAGCGGCCATCGAAACCGATGCTCATTGGTTCCGCTGCCACTTTCCCGCCGACGCGGTCGCTGTTGTCGTGACACCGAGATCGTCGGCGAACAGGACCGAGGGAGACCACTGATGGCCGGAACGGGTAGCGAACACCTTCGCGACGACGCGGTATTGCGCGTGGACGAGTTGGTCGTCGAGTTCCCGGCGCGCCGAAAGCGGGTGGTGCACGCCGTGTCAGGGGTGTCGTTCGACCTGATCGAGGGCGAGACACTCGGCATCGTGGGGGAGTCCGGTTGCGGCAAGACGACCACGGGTCGAGCGATCATGCGCCTCGAAGCGGTGACGACGGGCAAGGTCACGCTCAACGGGACCGACCTCACGGCGCTTGACGGCGAGGACCTTCGCCAGGCGCGTCGCTCGATGCAGATGATCTTCCAGGATCCGGTCTCGTCGCTCAACCCCAGTCGCCGCGTACGCGACATCGTTCGTGAAGGTGTCGAGATCTGGGGTTCGGATCGACCGAACGTGGACGACTGGGTGGCCGAGGTGCTCGATTCGGTCGGTCTCGGCGATGAAGGAGTACCGGATCGTCGACCGCACGAGTTCTCGGGTGGACAGTGCCAGAGGATCAACATCGCACGCGCGCTGGTGTTGGAACCCGATGTGCTGATTCTCGACGAGCCGGTGTCAGCACTCGATGTGTCGGTTCAAGCGCAGATCCTCAACCTCTTGGAAGGCTTGAAGACCGCCTTCGGGCTCACGATGCTGTTCATCAGTCACGACCTTGCGGTCGTGAAGAACATCAGTGATCGCGTCATGGTGATGTACCTGGGCAAGGTCTGCGAGATCGCCGAAACGGATGATCTGTACGCCAATCCGACGCATCCCTACAGCCAAGCCTTGCTCGCATCGATTCCCGGTCACACGCTGGACCTTCCGCCGGCGAGTGAGCTCATCAGCGGAGAACTTCCCTCGCCCCTCGACCCTCCGTCGGGGTGCCGATTCCGTACCCGCTGTCCGAGAGCGACCGAGCGCTGTGCCTCCGACGAGCCGGAATTGCAGCAGGTCGAGCCCGGCCACTGGGTCGCCTGCCACCACACCGACTAGGAGCGCCTTGTGCCAGGCACGAACCTGGCGAGGCACACTGGCCGGCGTGGTGCTGCCGGGCGAGTTCTTCACGATCAGCGCAAGGGTGGCGCGGCACGGCTTGAT
>CALIOL010000209.1 GCA_938044705.1 uncultured Ilumatobacter sp.
AGCGCCGCCGACCACCGGCGGCAGGACCATCGGCAGCGTGACGATCGCACGAAGCAGACTCCGACCCGGAAACGACACCCGACTGAGCAGCCACGCCAACGGGACCCCGAACAACGTGGCGAGCGCGGCCGCCGCCAGCGAGGTGATCAACGACAGTCGTAACGCGTCGAGGACGACGTCGTCGGTGGCCAAGTCGGCCAAACGCGACCACGGCGTGACGCCGATCAAGCCGATGACGGGAAGGACGAAGAGCGCAGCTCCGATGGCGCCCAGCACGATGAGCACGACAGGCGGACGGCCGCGTGCAGTGCTCATGGGAGACCGAACCCGGCAGCTTCGAGGATCGCCTGGCCATCCGCCGACAGCACGAACTCGATGAATGCAGCGGCGTCTTCCGGGCGAGGCGCATCCATCACCGGAGCAATGGGGTAGAGCACCTCGATGCTGTCGAGGCGTGCGACTTCGACGAGTTCATCTGGGCGCGAGGCGACATCGGTTGCGTAGATCACCCCGAGGTCCAGTTCACCGAGGGCCAGCTTCGCAGTCAGTGAGCGTGCGTCGCTTTCGAAGGTGTCGACGCTCGGCTCGATGCCCTCGAACCGAAGTGCCTCGTCTGCGTACTGACCGCACGGCACTTGAACAGCGCAGAGACCGACCAACAGGTCGGGGTCGGCGAGACCGTTGGGATCGGACATCGACTGAGGCGGGTCGGCGGGCGCGGCGACGACCAACTGGTTGGTGGCAAAGATCGTCGGAACCGCAACGTGGCCTTCTCCTGCGAGCGCAGTCATGACCGTTTCGTTCGCCACGGCGACGACGTCAGCCGGCGCGCCCTGTTCGATCTGGAGGCGAAGAGCGCTACTCCCGGCGAATGCGAGCTCGATGTCGACGCCAGGGTTCGCACGTTCGTAGGCGACCTCGAGGTCCTGGAACGCATCGGTCAGAGAAGACGCTGCCAGAACCAGGACGGTGTCGTCGTCGTTGCCTCCGCATGCTGCGGCGAGGAGTCCCGCAGCCACGAGTACCGGTGTCCAGCGACGGGTCATCAGCGTTGGACGCTACTTGACATGCTCGGGTGTGCGGCTCGTCGGTGCCGGTGGTGCGATCAGCGCAGCGGGATCACGAAACAGCGATCGCTGAGCTCACCGAGCGCATACGTTCCGTAGTCGACGTCGAAGTCTGCGTAGAGACCGCGGCACGGCTCGCTCCACGCAAGCGCTTCGGGCGACGACGTCCGGTGAACGACCTGCATGATGCCGCCCTCGAACACGCGGTACTCGGCCCACGTTCCGGGGAAGTCCTTCGTGCAACCGACCTCGATGCTGGGAACTCCCGACTCGGTCATCGCTCGTACCCGATGCCGGTGCGTGTGGCCGGCCGTGTACGCGATGATCGATTGGCGACGCATACAGACATCGTCGAGGCGGTCGCTTCCGTCGGGATGCAGACCGAAATAGTCGTCGCTGCGCCGGGACTCGCTCGGATCAGCGCTCGTCCCTGCGATCCACTGTTGATGATGGCCCATGGCGATCACGGGCTCGGTGGCCGCTTCGGCCACAGCATCGAGCCAGTCGGCCTGTTCTGTGGAGATGTCGCCCGTCGTCGAGCCGGGAATCGTCGTGTCCAGCAGCGCGACGGTCACGCCCGGCAGGTCGATGCGTTGATCGCCTGCGTATTCGGTCTGATGGCGGTAACAGTCGTGGTTGCCGCGAACGACGTGGAGTCGATCACCGAAAGCCGTCCGGTAGCAGGCCTCGAAGGCCGCCCACTCCTCGGCGGCGCCATCGAGGGAGAGGTCTCCTTTCACGACGACCGCCGCCGGGTCGACCGCGGCCATCTCGGCGACAGCGGCTCGATTCATCACTTCGGGATACGGCTCGGCACCTGGGGCGGACCTCAGCACTGGACCCATCTCGAGATCGTCGATCTGGCCGGCCGTCATCTCGCCGAAGTGAACATCGTTCACGGTCGTCACGGTGCAGCGCAGCTCGCCGCTCGGGCGGGGCAGCGTTCTGAACGCCACCTCGTGCGACACCGATTCGTCGACGGGATCTGCGACCTCGACGACCACGTCGGAGTCTGGCGAGAGGTCGTCGATGCGGTGAACCCAGACCGCAGGCTCGTCGCCGTGCGACGGCGCAGTCCTGATGTGCAGTACCGCGCTGGAATCGGTGACGGTGGTGACGTCGATCGAGGTCATCGGTAGGGGCGCTCGCGGCGCGCCGGAGCGGGCACGCTCCACCACCGACCGGAGAACCGCCAAGAACGCGACCGCGCTTCGATGGCACTCGGAGCTGCGATGACCGGCTTGGGCCACAGCGCTTCCGTCGCGGCCATGATCGCCGCTGCCTCTTCGTCTGTCGGAGCCGGGGACATCACGAGTCCGGACGGCGGCGGCAACGTTTCGAACGACACGCTCGAGATCGTACTCGCGCTGCCGCTCTGGACCGAAGCGCGTCAGCTGTCGTCGGCGCTCCAGACCTCGCGTCGGCGCCGAATGACCACGGTGCCAGCAAGGCGATCGTGAAATGTTCGACGCTGCGAGTCCGTGAACGCGACGAGGTACCCGAACAGCAAGATCGGAGAGACCAGATGGCGACCCAGCATTCGGGCCGCTCCGCGTGGACGATCCACAAAGGATCCGTTGATCGCATCGACGACAGTGGTTCCCGTGATCCTGTTACCGATCCACTTGCCGTTCTTGGCGAGGGCGCTCGCCCCGAGAGCCACGATGACGAGCACACCGATGAATGTCACGACAAGGCCGAGCAGGATCGATGCCGCTCCGCCACCACGTTGGAGCAAGACCGCTCCCGGAATGGCAGCGAGCGTGACGACGACGGTGTCAACGATCGCTCCGACCGCACGCTGGCCGAACGAGGCGAAGGTCGGGTCGAACTCGACACCGGATCCGACCTCGACCACGATGTCGGAAGCCGATGATGGGCGAGTCAAGTCACGAGGGTCGGTCAGTTTGTCGCCGACACGCGGGGCTGACTCGGTGTCAGCTGCGGTGGTCGCCGCTGGCGCATCGGGGCCCGAAGTGCCTTCGTCGGTGAGGCGAGCGAGGATGTCGTCGAGATCGTTGTCGACGGGCGCGGGTGGCTCGACGGGAGTCGGCGCAGGCGCGGGCGTGGCGGCCGGTGTTGGATCCGGAGCAGCAGCGGGCGCGGCAGGCGGAGCCGCGACCTCAGCTGCGGGCGGTGTGGGATCAGGCGGGGCGACGGCCGGTTGGTCCAGCGGCGAGACAGCCTCCGGGGCAGGAGCGGGAGCTGTCGGGATCGAGGGAGCAGGAGCAGGAGCGGGAGCTGGCGGGATCGAGGGAGCGGGAATCGGAGCGGGAGGTGTCGGGATCGAGGGAGCCGGCGGTGCTGGCGCCGGCGTCACTGCGGCTGGAGGCGGCGGAACGGGTGGTGTCGCCGCCGGCGGAGGAGGAACTGGCGGAGCGGACGCCGCTCTCGCAGGATCAGGCGAGTGAGGTTCGCCACCGAGTCGTGGCAACGACGGGAACGCGGGTGCCTCCGTCGGTGCCGGTTTGGGCTCCGGCGGTGGCGGAATGGCGCTCGCCGGTGGCGGTGGGGGCGGGGGAGTAGGAGGAGGCGGCGGCGGGACGGCCGGCGGCGGGGGGATTCCTGGAGTGGTGTCGCGCGGCGCGCCAGAGTCCGAACTCATCGCTGCCATCCTTGCAGGTGAGCTCTCGTGATCGGTGGCCCCTGGGTCAGAGCACGACGGTCAGCGCCGAACGGTCAGAGCGGAACGTTGCCGTGCTTGCGCTTGGGAAGGTCCTCGCGCTTGGTGCTCAACATCCGCAGCCCAGCCACCAGCTTCTTGCGGGTGTCAGCCGGGTCGATGACGTCATCGATGTACCCGCGTTCGGCCGCGGCGTACGGGTTGGCGTATTTCTCGGTGTAGTCCTCGACGAGTTCTGCACGGCGAGCTTCGGGATCGGCCGCCTGCTGCAGCTCGCGTCGGTACACGATTTCGACGGCGCCCTGGGGGCCCATCACGGCGAGTTCGGCTGAGGGCCAGGCGAACGCGAGGTCCGAACCGATCGACTTCGAGTCCATCACGACATACGCCCCGCCGTATGCCTTGCGCGTGATGATCGAGATCCGCGGCACCGTCGCTTCGCAGTAGGCGTACAGCAACTTTGCGCCGTGGCGGATGATGCCGCCGTACTCCTGGTCGACGCCCGGGAGGAAGCCGGGTACGTCCACGAACGTGATCAGTGGGATGTTGAACGAGTCGCAGGTTCGCACGAAGCGGGCGGCCTTCTCGGCCGACTCGATGTCGAGCACACCGGCGAGGATCTTGGGTTGATTGCCGACCACACCGACCGGCTTGCCGTCGATGCGAGCAAAGCCGCACACGATGGACTTCGCCCAGTGCGGGAAGTACTCGAAGAACTCGCCGTCATCCACGCAGTGCCCGATCACTTCGACCATGTCGTACGGCAGGTTCGGAGAGTCGGGAAGAATCGTCTGGAGTTCGGGGCACGAGCGGTCGGGGTCGTCGCCGAGATCTTCGACCGGTGGCTCTTCCATGTTGTTCGAGGGCAGGAAGCTGAGCAAGAAGCGGACGTCGTCGAGGCACGCCTTCTCGTCAGCGGACACAAAGGTCGCGACACCCGACTTCGAGGCGTGGCTCATGGCGCCGCCGAGCTCCTCGAGCGTGACGTCTTCGCCGGTCACGGTCTTGACGACGTCAGGGCCGGTGATGAACATGTGGCTGGTCTCACGGACCATGAAGATGAAGTCGGTCATCGCCGGCGAGTACACGGCACCGCCTGCGCACGGGCCGAGGATCACCGAGATCTGCGGGACGACGCCGGAAGCCTGGACGTTGCGGCGGAAGATGCCGCCGTACGACGCGAGGCTCACGACGCCTTCTTGGATTCGTGCACCGGCGCCGTCATTGAGTCCGATGACGGGCGCACCGACCTTGGCGGCGAGATCCATCATCTTGTGGATCTTCTCGGCGAAGACTTCGCCGAGCGCACCACCGAAGACGGTGAAGTCCTGCGAGAAGACGAAGACCTTGCGGCCGTCGACGGTTCCCCACCCGGTGACGACGCCGTCGGTATAGGGGCGGTCCTCGAGCCCCGAGGTGTGCGCCCGATGGCGGGCGAGCAGGTCGAGCTCGTGGAACGAACCGTCGTCGAGGAAGTAGTCGAGTCGCTCGCGAGCGAGCATCTTGCCCTTCTCGTGTTGGCGGTCGACCGAGCGCTGCGAACCAGCGTGCAGCGCCGCTTCGCGACGTTCTCCGAGATCAGCAATCTTTTCGTCCATGCTCACGGGCTCGAAGCTACCCGAGTCGAGCCGAACACTCCGATTTGCCCGGTGTACGAGCTCGTGGTCCAGTCGGCGCCCCAAACGCTTTTCGATTCGTCGTGCCTGCCAGACTCTTGCTGTGGATCACGCGTGGAATCTGGCGGTCCAACCGCCAGTCGAGCCGATGCTTGCCAAGCTCGCGCGGGCGATCCCCCAGCCGTTGGCCGACACCAGCGACGGAGGTTGGCTGTTCGAGCCGAAGTGGGATGGATTTCGTTGCATCGTGTTTCGCGACGGCGACCAGATCGAGCTGTTCTCGCGCAAGCTGAAGCCCCTTGCCCGCTACTTCCCGGAGTTGGTGCAGCCGTTGCTCGCAGCGTTGCCCGAGCGATGCGTCATCGATGGGGAGATCGTCGTCCCTGACTCACGCGCTCACGGCCTCGATTTCGATGCGCTGCTGCAACGGATTCATCCGGCGAAATCGCGCATCGATCGACTTGCGGCCGAGACCCCATCCGAATTCGTTGCCTTCGACGTGCTCGCTCTCGGCGACGAGTCGCTGGTCGATCAGCCGATGCGGCAGCGTCGTGACCGCTTGGTCGAGAGTATTCGGATCGTCGAGCGGGTTCGTCTCACGCCGGCATCGACCGACCGGGCGAGAGCCGAGGAGTGGTTTTCCGCGTTCGAAGGCGCCGGGCTGGATGGGATCATCGCCAAGCCGTTGGACGGTGGGTATCAGCCGGGCAAGCGAGCCCTGGTCAAGGTCAAGCACCAACGCACCGGGGTCGTTGCCGTGCCCGGATTTCGGGTTCACAAGGACGGCAACGGCGTCGGTTCACTGATGTGTGCGCTGTATGAGTCTTCAGACGATTTGCGCTCGGTTGGTGTCGCTGCGTCGTTCTCGGTCAAGCGCAGAGCCGAGCTGCTCGAGGAGCTCGGCCCCAAGACCGTCGACGCCGTCGGCGGGGATGCCTACGAGCGGCATCCCTGGCGTGACTGGATGTCGTGGCAGGACGACCGCAAGGCCAAGAGCGACGCAGGCGAATCAACGTCGGCTGCCGATCGAGCCGCCGGAGGGAGCCGATGGAACATGGGCAAGGACACCTCGTTCGTTCCGTTGGCCACGACCGCTGAAGCGGGCTTGGTGGCCGAAGTGACGTTCGGTCAACTCGAAGGTGGCCGCTTCCGGCACGGCGTGTCGTTCGTGCGCTGGCGCCCGGAACTGGTCCCAGCGGACTGCCGAATGGACCAATTGGACGTCGCGACGCCGGTCGACTTCGCCACGCTGTTCTGAGGATCGTCGAACTGGTCGATCACCCCTCGGTGGTCTGGACCTCGGTGACCTCGACCTCGACAATGCTGACGGTCGGGGCTTCGAGCTGCGTGGTCACGGTGGTCCCGTCAGCGCTCAAGACCGGGAAGACCTGCGGCTGACTGGCGACGGCCCCGCCGGTCGTGTTCGCTTCGACCGTGACGGTCCAGTCACCGGCCACGGTGATGGGGAACCCGACGGTCTCGTCGCGAACGGCGAAGCCGGGCTCGGTGATCTGAATCGACTGGCGGAAGCCAGCGAGGGTCGGGTTGTCCGGTGCCCGAAGGACCACGTCCAGGTCGACGAGCCCTTCGACGGGTTCGCGAACCTCGACCTGCATGCCGATGTTGCCGACGGTGTCATCGGTGAACCGGACGACGACCTCGATCACTCCGGCAGCGTCGACGTGGGTCTGGCTGACTTCGTAGCTCACGCTGGGTGTCGCGTCGACGTTCGGTGGGACGAACGCGAGCAGCCACGCGCTGAGCGCGAGCGTGGTGACTCCGATAGCCGCTTCGGCGCCGAAGGCACGTCGGAGCCGATCGGCGAGTGCGACGCTCATCTGCTGCGCTCGGTTGAGGCGTTGTGCAACGAATTGCCGAGCAGAGAAGGCCACGAAGATCATGACCGCGATGATCACGGTCTTGAGCACGACGACCCGTCCGTGTCCGGACTGGAAGAGTTCCCCACCGTCGAGACGGAACATCTGGATGAGGCCGGTGACGATCGTGACCACGATCGCAGGCGTGGAGATCCGACCGAACCCGCGTACCGCGTGGATGAGGTCTTCGTCTCCGGGGCCGGCGAGTACGACACGAGCGAGGAGGATGACGCCGCCAACCCAGACCGACATGGCCAACGCGTGCAGCACGCCCATCAACACGCCGAGGGCAGCGAGGTCGCCGACGGTCCGAGAGATGCCGATCATCGCCGCGGCGAGACCGGGGATGCCGAGGGCCGCGAGCTGCGTCGTCGGGTCGATCGCTCGGTCGGGGCGGAATGCGGCCCAGGCAGATGCGAGCAGCAGGACGAGGCGGGCGAGCGCAGCCCTGCCGGCCCAGCCTGCGTCGAGGAGGTCTGTCCAGGTGCCCGGACTGAACGGTCCGCCTCCCCCGTCTGGGGTGACCGCAGCGGACGCAAACGCGACGTAGAGCAGGGTGCCGACGAGCGCGACCACCCACACAGCGCGGAGGAATCTGATCGTGACGAGGTATTCGACTCCCTCGGGCCAGGCGGCGGTGATCACCAGCAGCGAGCCGAAGAGCGTGGCGATGCCGAGCGTCGACAGGAGGCGTCCGAGCCACACGGCAGCGTTGCCTTCTCCGGCGACCGATAGGTCGACGACGACGGGGTCGGCGTCAGCGGTGGCTGCGACGCCACCCGTGTCGACAGCGATGGCCGGAGTGGTGGCCACAGGAGCAACCGTGTCCGTCGTCTCACCGTCAGCGGCGGCGTCGGTCGCGGCGGTGGCGTTCTCGACGATGAACGTGATCACGCCACGGGCGTCGGGTTCGCCATCTGCGTTGCTGACGGCCCAGCGAGCGGTGCACGTTCCGGCGGGGAGCGCGGTGTCGATATCGATCTGCAGCGTGGTGTCGTCGATGACTTCGGGTACCCCGGTCAGGGTGATGGGTTCGCCTTCGCACACCAGCGCAATGGTGTTCGCGTCGCCGAGTTCCTCCGCGAACACGATGATGATCGCGTCCGGAGCAGTGGCGAGCAGGGTCCCGTTCTCAGGGGCGGAGTTGATGACGGTGTTCTCGGCTGGGGCCGTTCCGGATGCGAGCCCGGGCGCGAGCCCGAGCAGCGCGACGACGGAGGCCACGACGGCGACCAGGAGTCGCACGGCCGATCGCCGAACAGCGCCGGACGCGTCGCGTCGGCCAAAGGGAGAGAGAGGTGCGGTCACGATGCGACGAGGTTAGTGGGGGTCCCCACAGACCGGAGGTGATCGCCTACATCGTGCATCTAGAAGCTCCGTTCCCGGCAACCGCCGATTCCCAGCTCGGCAGCGAGTTCGATGCGGCCTCTGGCCAGTTCGAGGATCTCGGTGCGAGCCGTGTCGATTCCTTCAGCATCGTCACCGTCGATCGCTGCCGAGAGCACTGACCATTGCGTGGCCTGATCTCGGGTGTTCGCGATGAAGGCCCGATGGTCGTCGCGGACGTCGCTGATCGTGCCGACCTGGCTGAGTGCTTCGGCTTCGGAGTCCAGGATGCGTGCGACTTCGCTCGCCCAATCGGTCTCGGAGATGCCGTCGCCAGGCACTGGCAGTTCGGCCAACTGTTGGTCGGTTGCGTCGCAGATGTCCGTGACCGCTGCGGGGTAGAAGTTGGCGTCGAGCGGAGCTGGGCCATCTCGATCTTGGCCCGCTTCGCCGGTTCCCGCGGTGGTCGAGCAACCCGTCGAGGCCAGCACCATCGCCACGACGATCAGGGCAGCGACCACGAAGACGATCCGTTTGCGGGTTTCAGGTGACATTGCCATCCAGGCGAAATCTAGGCGCATCGGCGGGTCCGGCCGGGTCGCCTCGCGTCGGTAGGGTGACAGGCGATGGCCACCCAGTCGCTGTACCGCCGCTACCGGCCCCGCCGATTCTCCGAGTTGAAGGGCCAGGACCACATCGTGCGGGCGTTACGTACGTCCGTGGCAGAGGGCCGCGAAGGGCAGGCGTATCTGTTCTCGGGTCCCCGCGGGACGGGCAAGACCACCACGGCTCGGATCATGGCGAAGGTCCTGAACTGTCAGAACCCCGTGGATGGCGAGCCGTGCTGTGAATGCGAGTCGTGCGTGTCCGTCGAATCGGGCACGAGTTACGACGTTCACGAGCTGGACGCAGCGTCGAACAACGGTGTCGATGCAATGCGCGACCTCATCGAGAAGGCCTCGCTCGGCACCCCGGGTCGGCACAAGGTGTACATCCTCGATGAAGTCCACATGCTGTCGAAGGGTGCCGAAGCGGCGCTGCTGAAGACGCTCGAGGAACCGCCGCCTCACGTTGTCTTCGTGCTGGCGACCACCGACCCGCAGAAGATGTCGGACACGATCCGCAGCCGCACTCAGCACCTGCAGTTCCACCTGCTCGCGCCGGACACGCTGCAGCAACACGTCCGCTGGGTTGCCGAGGATGCTGGCTTGACGGTCACCGACGACGCGATCGAACAGGTCGTCGCCCAGGGAGCTGGCTCGCCGCGCGACACGCTGTCGTTCCTCGAACTCGCGTCGAACGCCGGAGGTGACGCAGCCGAGGTGATCGCGCTCGACGAGTTCGTCGAGTCGATGATCGACAACGACCCCGGTCGAGCGCTGAAGATGGTCGCCCACGCGATCAGCCGAGGTCGTGACCCGCGCACCGTCACCGAGGAACTGATCGCGTTCCTGCGCAACGGGTTCCTTGCGCTGATGGCACCTGACCTCGTGCAGCTGCCGTCACAACGCATCGAGGCGCTCACCGACCTCGCCCGACGCCTCGGCGCTGCCGGCCTGGTGCGCGGAATCGAGACGCTCGGTGAGGCCCTGACCGAGATGCGCCAGGCGCCGGATCCGCGCGTGCTGCTCGATGTCGCCACGGTCCAGTTGACCTCGGAGCAGGTCGGCGGAGCGGACATCGGCGCCCTGATGACGCGCATTCAAAAGCTCGAACGCAAGATCGCTGACGGTGTTCCGGCTGCCGCGAGTGCGGGTGCCGCGCCGACGGGCAGCTCAGCACCGGCCCCTGCCGCTCCGGCTCCCGCGCCGGTCGATCCGTCCACGGGGCGGGCCAAGCTCGGCTCGCGCGCGGCCAGTTCGGCTTCCGAGAGTGCTGCACCCGCACCGATACAGGCCGAACCCAGCCCGGCGGCTCCATCGAGCCCGGAACCTGACGTCAGTGGGCCTCCTCCCGCTGAGCCCGTTGCACCCGCCGAAGCGGCCCCTGCACCGAGCCCGGAACCTGCGCCAGCGCCTGCCCCCGCCGCTGCAGCCGGACAGATCTCGTCGGCTGATTGGGATGCGGTCCGACCGCAATTGAAAGGGATGGCTCGGGCGGTGTATTCGCCGGCGACGCATGTCTCGTCGGCTCCCGGTTCCGTCACGCTCGGCGCACCGAACGATGCGCACCGAGCGAAGTGTGAACAACATCGCCAGGCCGTCGAGCAGGCGTTGAGTGCGCATAGCGGTTCGCCGGTCGTCGTCGAACTGGTCGTCGACGGTGGCGGCGGCGGAGCTCCCGCACCGCAACCTTCGACGCCCGCTCCGGCCGGGGCCACGCCGCCCCCGTCGTCGTCGCCTCAGGACCCGTCGACCGCACCGGACTCGTCGCCTGCCGGGCCATCGTCGGCCGAGGCCTCCAGAGCATCCGATTCGTCGGGTGCGATGGCGACGAGTGGTTCGCTGGCGCACGACAGCCAGCCCGCTCACAGCGCGTCGCCCGATCCGACGCATCTCAGCGTCGTTCCCGTTGAGGACCCGACGCCAGTCGCCGAGGACGCGGCGCCCGCTGTACACGAGCCGGTCACGGAGTCAGCCGAGAGCGGAGCATCTGAACCTGCCGAGGCTCCGGTGCTCAACGGTCGGGCCATCGCCGAGCAAGCCCGGAGTCAAGGGCCGCCGCCCGATCCCGAGATCGGTCTGCAACGCCTCGCTGAAACGCTGCCGGATGACGATGAGGTCGACATCAACGATCTCGTCGATGCGCCTCCCGAGGCGGTCAAGACGCCGATCGACCGACTCGCCGAGGCCTTTCCTGGCTCCGAGATGGTCGACGACCCGTACTGATCGACCGACTGCGGATCCCGAACCATGGCCAGTAACTACACCCAGCCCGTCCAGACGTTGATCGACGAACTCGGACGGCTGCCCGGAGTCGGTCCGAAATCTGCGCAACGTATTGCATTTCACCTGTTGAAGATCCCGGTCGACGACGTCGATCGTCTCGCAGGTGCCATCACCGATGCGAAGGCGCGTACCCGGTTCTGCGAGCGGTGTTTCAACGTCGCCGACGATGTGTTGTGCCCCATCTGCAAGGACGAGGCCCGAGACAGCAGCGTGCTGTGTGTCGTGGAGGAGTCCCGCGACATCGTGGCGCTGGAGAGAACCGGCGAGTTCCGCGGTCGGTACCACGTCTTGCTCGGAGCAATGAGTCCTCTCGAAGGAATCGGACCCGAACAGCTCAAGATCCGCGAGCTGGTTGCTCGGATCGAACCCGAAGGCGTCGAAGAGATCATCTTGTGCACCAATCCGAACACCGAGGGGGAAGTCACCGCGATGTACCTGGCGCGGTTGCTCAAGCCGATCGGTCTCACGGTGAGCCGCATTGCGAGCGGCCTTCCTGTCGGTGGTGACCTGGAATACGCAGATGAGCTGACGCTCGGTCGAGCGCTCGAGGGCCGCCGTAACGTCGAGTAGCTACATCCTCACGCCGCTGGGCGCCACGGTGCTCGTCAGCGAACGTGCCGGAAAATGAACTGAGGCACCATCTCAACAAACCGGTAGCGGGCGGACGGGCCGGTAAGTATTGATGATGCCTCAGAGGCTGTCGACCAATTGCTGTGAGGCGCTTGGTCGAGCGATCAAGTTGTTGCACTTACGTTACGAAGACACTGCCCAGAAGTCAACCGCTGAGTAAAAAAGACAGCCGAGACGTCAAAGGTCTCGAAAGACTTGCGAATCGCAACACTCCTTGTGACAAATTCGCCTCTCCGTGTGGGATTCACTCACTGAGGCCGCGGAAACTCTCGATGCCGTATCGAGTCTTTGGTCGGCCTGTTGTCCCATTGTGGGTGAGGTGCCGACTCAGACGGTCTTGAGGATGATGGCGTCGCCTTGGCCTCCGCCACCGCACAGGCCCGCAGCGCCGATACCGCCGCCGCGCCGCTGCAACTCGTTGAGCAGCGTGAGCGCGAGTCGGTTACCACTCATACCGATCGGGTGTCCCAGTGCGATCGCGCCGCCGTTGACGTTGACGATCTCATCGGAGATGCCGAGTTCTGCAATCGACGCGATGCCGACTGCAGCAAATGCCTCGTTCAGCTCGAACAGGTCGATGTCCGCAATCGCCACGCCGGCCTTGTCGGCTGCCTGCATGACCGCTCGGCTCGGCTGAGTGAGCAGCGAGGCGCTGTCCGGCCCGGCGACCATGCCGTACGACACGAACTCGCCGAGCGGGGTGACACCACGCTTGTCAGCCTCGGCTTTGGACATGACGATCACCGCGGATGCACCGTCGGACAGCTGCGAGGCGTTCGCCGCGGTGATGGTGCCTTCCTTGTCGAAGGCGGGGCGCATGCCGGCGAGGCTCTCGACCGTGGTGCTCCCTCGAACGCCTTCGTCGTGCTCGACGAGAATCGGGTCGCCCTTGCGTTGCGGGACCGACACCGTGACGATCTCGGTGGCGAGCTTTCCGGACTCGATCGCTGCTGCGGCGCGCTGGTTCGAGGCCGCAGCAAACTGGTCTTGCTGTTCGCGGGTGATGCTGGTCTCGCCCGTGTATCGCTCGGTGCCGAGGCCCATCAGGCAGGAGTCGAACGAACACCAGAGTCCGTCGGCGATGATCGAGTCGCGAAGCTCGGTGTTGCCGTAGCGGAAGCCGCCGCGTGCGCCGTCGGCGAGGTAGGGAGCGTTCGTCATCGACTCCATGCCGCCAGCAACGACGATGTCGGCATCGCCCATCGCAACCATCTGGTGCGCGAGGTAGATCGAGTTGAGGCCTGACAGGCACACCTTGTTCACGTTCACCGAGGGAACGTTCATCGGAATCCCCGCTTTGGTGGCCGCCTGGCGGGCTGGGACCTGGCCGGCGCCGGCCATCAGCACCTGCCCCATGATCACGTGGTCGACTTCGTCGGGGGCGACGCCAGCGCGAGCGAGGGCCTCGGTGATGGCGATGCCACCGAGATCGGCAGCCGAGAA
>CALIOL010000210.1 GCA_938044705.1 uncultured Ilumatobacter sp.
TCTTCTTCTCGACCCGCTCAGCTCCCATATCTCCCTTTCGACCAGTGTCGGCCTGGACTGTAGCTCTCATCACGACATCGCTCGCTTACGCTCGACGTCATGGACTTCGCCGAGTTGCAGGATGTCATCGATCGGACCTACGGCGATCGTGATCGCGACCGAGGTACGGCACCGACCGTGGCGTGGCTGTGTGAAGAGGTCGGCGAACTCGCTCAGGCCGTGCGCAAAGGAACGCGTGAGCAGCAGATTCACGAGTTCGGTGACGTCGTTGCCTGGGTGGCAACGCTGGCCAACCAGATGGGGATCGACCTGAACGAGGCTGCAGCACGTTTCGCCGAAGGATGCCCGAAGTGCGATGTGCTGCCCTGCGTCTGTATCGAACCCAGCCAGTAGCCGCCTGCTGTCGAGGCCGCCCGACTGACCTTTCCGCGACTTTCGCGGCCGAGTGGCGTCCTCTTGGTATGACCGAGCAGTACAGCCCCGTGTTCGACGAGCAGGATCGCATCCTGCGCGCGGGCCTGAGCGAGCTCTTCGGCCCCAACGGTGACTCAGCCGAGAAGGACCCCCGTGACGACGCGTGGTTCGCTCAGTCGGCAAGATACGCGTCGCTCGTCGCCCATCGATCGGTGGAGTTCTCGCTCGAAAGCCTCAACTGAGTTGCCCTTCCGGCCGCCGCGACTGTCCTTCATGCGCTCTCTGAGAGATTTGCGACTTTCACCGGTGAGCAGCGTCCCTCCGTTGACATGACCGAGCAGAACAGCACCTTTCCCGAACCGACCGGACCCGCAGCAGCGGACCCCGGGAAACTCATTCCCGAGTGGAACGTTGACAAAGACGACCAGGTGATGATCGCCGGCCTCTTCGTGCTGCTCTTGCTCGTCGGTGGGCTCGTGGCGAGCCGCTGGACGGGCGACGAGGCCGCTGACACCGCACCCGGCGTTGAAGAGCTCAGCTCCGGTGGATCGGGCGACGACCTGGAAGCCCTGGCCGCACCGCTCCTCGCAAACGATGAGGACGCCGGGGTCGATGACGCCGACACGGACATCGACGAAGCCGGTGACGGCGACGACTCAGCGAGTGGGGCAGACGGTGAAGCAGACGTCGAGCCCGTCGAGACAGCGCCGGCAGCGACCGCACCTGCCGAGACCACGCCCGACGAGCCGGTCGAGGATGATGAAGCAGCAGTCGAGCTCGAGCCGTCGGTGACCGCATCGGTTGCATCGTTTGCACGCGTCGACGGAACGGTCGATGGAACGACGGCGGTACTCACCGGCTACGTCGACACCGCTGCCGACTCCGACACCGCCGAGGCCGATGCTGACGCGGTCGAGGGAATCACCGACGTCGACAATCAGCTCGTCGTCGTTGCACCCGCCGTCGACGGTGCCCTGTCATCATCGAGCGGCGTGACGAGCACGGTGACCGACGGAGCCGTCGTCCTCACCGGTTTCGTCGACACTGACGACGTCGCCGCAGCTGCGGTCACCGCAACCGAGGCGGTTGATGGTGTGGTCTCGGTCGACGACCAACTCGTCCCGATCCAGCCCGCTGCCGTCGCTGCTCTCGAAGGAGCGGGCGTGTCCGATGCTGACGCCTTTGCCACCGACCTCGTCGTCGTCGCTCGAGGCGAACTGGCCGAAGAGTCCGATCGACAAGGTGCCCTCGACGCGGTCGCCGCAGTCGAAGGAGTCGCCGAGGTCACCGATGAGCTGACGGTCGCACAGCCCGACGTGAGCGAGTCGCTCAACGCGCTGGTCGAACTCGAGCCGGTGCAGTTCGCGACGAGCTCCCCAGTGGTGCTCGAGTCCAGCTTCCCCACGCTCGATCGTGCCGCCGAGATCATTCTGACCGCTGACGTGTCGGGCACGATCGAAGTGCAGGGCTACACCGACATCCGCGGCAGCGAAGCATCGAACCTCACCCTGAGCCAGGGACGGGCGGCAGCAGTCGTCGAGTACCTGGTCAACGCAGGCGTCGCTCCCGAACAGCTCACGAGCGCCGGGTTCGGCGGCACGACACAGTTCGGTGAAGGTGACAGCGACGAGGCACTGGCCGCCAACCGGCGAGTCGTGTTCGTTCTCAATGACGCCAGCTGATCGGTCCAGCGATCAGCTGCGAGCGGCGGCGACAACCTCAGCGATCTGGAGTGCGTTCAGCGCAGCTCCTTTTCGCAGGTTGTCGTTGCTGAGGAACAGCGCAAGACCCCTGCCCGCTGGGGCGCCCTCGTCCGCGCGGATTCGGCCCACGAACGTCGGGTCCTGACCTGCTGCCTGCAGGGGCGTCGGGATCTCGCTCAGCACCACGCCGGGCGCATCCGAGAGGAGCTCGGTTGCTCGCTCGACTGAGATCTCGTTTGCGAACTCGGCATTGATCGACAGCGAGTGCCCGGTGAAAACCGGAACGCGCACGCAGGTGCCCGACACAAGCAAGTCGGGGATGTCGAGGATCTTGCGGGATTCCTTGCGCAGCTTCTGCTCTTCATCGGTCTCGAAACGACCGTCGTCGACGATCGAGCCACACATCGGCAGCGCATTGAACGCGATCGGCCGAGCGAACTTGTGTGGCTCTCCGAAGTCGAGCGCTGAACCGTCGTGGGTGAGCTGGTCGGCCTGATCGACGACTTTGCGAGCCTGTTCGTGAAGCTCCTCGACACCCGCCAGCCCCGAGCCAGAGGTGGCCTGGTAGGTCGCCGCGATGAGACGCGTCAGACCTGCTTCGTCGTGAAGTGGCTTGAGGACGGGCATCGCCGCCATCGTGGTGCAGTTCGGGTTGGCGATGATCCCCTTCGGCGGATTCGCGATCAGGTGGCCGTTGACTTCGGGCACGACCAGAGGAACCTCAGGGTCCATGCGAAATGCCGAAGAGTTGTCGATCACGATGGCGCCGGCTGCTGCGTACTTGTCCGCAATCGCCCGCGACGATGTCGCTCCGGCGGAGAACAGCGCGATGTCGAGCCCCGACACGTCGGCGGTCTCTGCGTTCTCGACGACGATCTCGCCGTCGCCCCACGGCAGGGTGCTGCCTGCCGAGCGCGCGGACGCGAAGAATCGGATTTCCGCAATCGGGAAGTTCCGCTCCGCGAGCAGTCGGCGCATGACGCCGCCGACCTGTCCGGTTGCGCCCACGACGCCGACGCGGAGACCGTCTGAAGAAGCCTGCTGAGCGTTCATGGCGAAAAGCCTAACGGGGTCATGTCGACGAGGTCGCCGCGGTTTCGCGCGACAACCCTGCTTGGCGAGGAAACGGGTGCGGCGAGGTGGCATGATCGGTGCCGTGAGTCGTCGTGGCCAGTTCGTCCCGTGGATGACCGCCGGTCGTGTGACCGAGCGGCAGAGCAACGCCGACGACGTCGTCAAGGCAACCGGATGGGTGTTCAACAACGAGACCGGCAACGAGTTGACGTTGGAGCAGTTCGTCACGACGGGCGATCACGAAGTTCCGGCGTATCTCAATGTGTTCGGTCTTCGCGATCCGGGCAATGAGACCAAGACCTTTGTCGAGATCGGCTGTGGGATCGGGCGGATGACCTGTGCATTCACACGTGAATTCGGCAAGGTCATCGCATGCGACCTCGATGCCGGGTTCTTGGAACGCTGTCACGAGACCGTCGGGCGGTTTGGGAAGCCCGATCGGCTCCAGACGCTCCACGTGGCTGACGGGCACAGCCTCGACTTGCACGCGAACAGCGCTGATCTCGCGTTCAGCTACATCACCTTCCAACACTGCGACGCCGACGACGCGCTCGATCTGAGCTCGGAAGCGGTGCGGATCGTGAAGCCAGGCGGAAAGGTCGTGCTGAACTATCGGAGCAAGAGCCGGATCGACACGGTCGTGCTGCCGCTGAGCAAGATCATGCGGTCGCTGTTCAAGGTCCCCGGCGTCGGTGGGTTCCTCTCACGCCAGCGAGTGTTCGCCCGCCTCGGTTGGCAGGCCAACCGTCTGCAGCCTGATGAGATCATCGGACCCCTCGCGCCGCTGCTTCGCGATGTCGAGGTCTGGCGGAACCCGAAGAGTCGCACCACCGGCTACAAAGCGGCGATCCGCGAGTTCGACGGCATCAACAAGCACCACTATTGGATCATCGCGACCGCCCGCTGATCTCGGTGCGAGTCGGCCGGTCAGTGCGCCGCGTCGAGCTCTGCGACGTACGCAGCGAGCTTTTCCAGCGCCGGCTCGGCGTGGTCGAGAGCGCCGAGCATGGTGGCGACCAGCGCGTCGCTCGGCGGCTCCGCTGAACTGAAACCATCGAGGCGGGCACTCGCCAGCCATCCGGTGAGCTCGGGGTCGGCGTTCCAGTGCGCTGAGTTGAGCGAGTTGCCGTAGGCGGTGCGAATCCAATCCGTGGCTGCGTCAGGGTGGGGAACCACCCCACACAGTGTGTTGCGGTGTCCGTCGTCTGAGTACGCGGATTCGACGTGGGCGATGAATGCTGCGCTGAACACCTGCTGGCAGTGTCGAACGGTCTGCAACGTGAGTCGGTCGCCTGCAAAGACGGGTACGGCGTCGCGACGCTCCAGTCCGTCGGCGGTGCAGTCGACATGGAACGTGTTCGGCGTCGTCGAGACACTGCCGTCGTCGAGGACGATCTGGTCGACAGTGATCTCTCGAACCCGCCCGAGGCGCACAGTGTCCTCGATGCGGCGGAGCTGTTCGAGCTCGTCCTGCGTGACCGTCGAGCAGCGATACATCGTCGGGTCGACGTCTGCGTGCAAGCGCACGAGCAGCCCGGCTTCCTCGAGCAGTTCGAAGAGATGCGAGATCGAGGTGGACTCAGCGACGCATCGGTACTGGTCGATGAATGCCGCCGCTGTCTCTT
>CALIOL010000211.1 GCA_938044705.1 uncultured Ilumatobacter sp.
AGCGGGCTCGCAGACGGGTACGCGTCACCACCGATCTCGCAGTGATAGCCATCGAGGATCTCCTCGGAGTAGCGCCGGGCACCGTCGCCGACACACAGCGCATCCTGATTTCGTGCCATCAGATCGGCAACGACGTCACCGATCGGGCCGACCTGAGGTTCAGCGACCTGTTGGATTCCCCCCGGCACCTGCTTGTACATGGCGTAGAAGACCTCACCCTTGCGAGCATCGATCACCGGGACCACCACGCGATCGGTGTGCCGACAGGGAAACGCGAGGAGGTCGAGTGACGAGATCCCGATCATCGGGATCCGCAGCGCCTGCGCAATCGCCTTGCCCGACGCGAGACCGACCCTCATCCCGGTGAAGAGTCCCGGACCGACATCGACGGCCACCACGCTGATCTCGTCGAGTTCGATCCCAGCCTGACGGAGGGTGAACTCGATTGCAGGCACCAGCGTCTCGGCATGTCGACGACCCTTCGTGATCTCGAACGAGCCGATCACACCTTCGTGTCCTCCGACCGCCACGCTGACGCGTTCCGTCGCCGTCTCGATTCCCAGAATCAGCATTCGAACGGCTCCAGTCCACTCATCAGGCGAGCCCATCGCCCCGCCCACCCGGCCCCGACGGCGTCGATCTCGATGTGACGAGCCCCGTCGAGCGCAAGGACGTCGCTGTCGTCGTCCGGGTCCGCTGTCGTGTCGGCGTCTGCGTCTGCGTCGAGGTCGTCCGGAATCTCGGAATCGAGGTGCACGACGAGGTGCTCACCGAACATGTCCACGACGTCTCCCCACTCGACGAGCACGATGCCGGAGAACTCGGCGAGCTCGCGCAGCGCAAGATCGGCAACCTCGCCGGTCCGTTCGAGCCGGTACAGGTCAGCGTGGTGCAGCGTCACTTTGCCCGCTCGTGGCCCGGACTCGATCGGGTAGCTGTGAACCAGCGTGAAGGTCGGAGATGTCACTCGGTCGGTCACGCCGATCGCTGTGCCGAAGCCCTGGGCGAACGCGGTCTTCCCTGCGCCCATCTCACCAGCGAGCACGATGATGTCGCCGGGGCGACTGAGCTCCGCGACGACCGCCGCGATGGCGTGCGTCTCGGCGATGGACGCCGAATGCAACGAGAGGGACCGGGTGGACATCAGTAATCGATGCTACGGCGCGGAACACGCGGGATGCGGGAGGAGACCCCACACACGATCTCGTAGCCGATCGTGTCGAGCGAGGCAGCCCAGTCCTCGGCACGGATTCGAATCGTGGATCCGTCGGGGGCGGTCTGGGCTCCGAGGAGTGTCACGTCGTCGCCGACTCGAACGTCGTGGTCGCCGCAGTCGACCATCATCTGGTCCATCGTGACGACGCCGACGATCGGGCACCGTCGACCGCCGATGAGTACCGCTCCCCCAACGGCGTGCAGACGGCGAGGAACGCCATCTGCGTACCCGAGCGGGATCGTCGCAACCGTCGTGTCGCGGTCGAACCGATGCCGGAGGCCATACGAGATGCGGCTACCCGACCTGACCTGCTTGACGAAGGAAACCCGCGCCTTCAACTCCATCGCGGGACGCAGGTCCGAACACAGGTGATCGACGCCTGGGCCCGGTGAAATCCCATAGATCGCGATGCCGGCGCGCACCATCGAGAAGCGAGAGTCCGGTCGAGAGAGCGCCGCGGCCGAGTTCGCTGCGTGCAGCGTGGGCACCGGCGGGAGTCGAGCGAGCACCTGCCCGAACGTCTCGAGCTGGCCATCGGTGAACTCTGACGCATCGTCGCTGTCGTCGTCGGCGATTGCGAAGTGGGTGAACGCTCCGGCGAGGCGCAGGGCAGGCGCGCGCTCGGTGATCGACGCTGCGACCGAAGCAGCGACGTGCGGGTGGGCACCGACACGCTGCATTCCGGTGTCCACCATGAGATGGACAGGAAGCCCGACGGGGCGCTCGGCAACGAGGGCATCGAGGTACTCGCGACGGTAGACAGTCGGTGTGAGGCGATGCTCGACGATGTGCGTCGCAGCCTCGAGCGGTTGTTCGGTGAGCAGGAGGATCGGGGCATCGATTCCCGCTCGACGAAGTTCGATGCCTTCCTGCACCAGCGCCACGCACAGGCCTTCGGCGCCCGCCGAGATGGCCGTTCGCGCCACGTCGAATGCACCATGGCCGTATCCGTCGGCTTTGACGACCGCCCACACCGCTGCGGGCGCGACACGCTCTCGAAGCACACCGATGTTGTGGGCGATCGCACCGAGATCGATCTCGGCCCATGCCCAACGAATGTCGCTCATCTGTTCACCTTCCGCCTTGCGTTGATCATCGCAGCGCACCGATGGCTTCGGGCAGCAGGTCGACAAGATCCCCGGCGAGCAGACCTTCCGCTGACCCCAGATCTGCTGCCGCCGCATGGATCCAGGCCGCCGCCGCAGCGGCGTGCAGCGGTTCCACATCGGCGGCCAGGGCAGCACCGATCAGTCCTGCGAGCACGTCGCCCGAGCCAGCCGTTGCCAGTCGCTCGTCGCCGCGGTCGACGAGCAGGACCGGTGACGGTCGACCCGACGCCCACTCCAAGCCGTCCGGACCATCAGGCGCACTCACGGTGTCCGGCGGCGCCGCCACCACCGTGGTCGGACCCTTCAACAGCACGTGTGCATCGAGCTCGGCGGCAGCGCCGCGGCAGGAGGCGATTCGGTCCTTGCTCGGACGCGCGCCGGTCAGGATGCTGAACTCTCCGTCGTGAGGAGTCACCACGGTCGCCAGCTCACGTTCGCGGAGCAGCGGGGCTGCCCCTTCGGCGCTCCAGGCGGCAGCGAAGATCGCGTCGCCGTCGACCACGACGGGAACCGTGGCGTCACGAATGCAGTCGCGCGCTGCGAGCAGCGTGTCGTCGTGGCGACCCAGCCCGGGACCCACCACCAAAGAGCCAAATCTCCCGATATCGGACAGCACCTGATCAGCGAAGTCGGAGATGCCGATTGCGAGCTGGACGACTTCGCTGCGAGTGTTCGGCCGACACCCGGGCGAACTCAGCGAGACGAGGCCGCTCCCGCCCCGCAGCGCTGCGGCGGTGCACAGCTCGGCTGCGCCGGGCATCGACTCGCTGCCTGCGAGCACTTTCACCGCCGCGTGCCACTTGTGTGCATCCGTCGGTCGCCTGGGCCACCAGCGAGCAGCATCGACCGCATCGACGAGGTGACAGGCGACGACGGACGTGTCGAGTCCTATGTCAGCGACGACGACCTCGCCCGAACACACTGCACCAACGTCGAACAGCAGGCCCGGCTTCAGCGCCTGGAAGGTGATGGTGCGATCAGCGGTCAACACGACGCCGTCAGCCGTCCCGGTCAGTCCGTCGACGCCGCTCGGAATGTCGACCGCCAAGACGAGGGCGTCGCCAACGTCGGGAGCGGACCAAGGACGCGCCGGGTCCGATCGATATCCGGTTCCGTACGCAGCATCGATCACGAGATCCGCCGGCGGAAGCACTGCGGGGCACCCCTCCGCTTCGATGATTCGGACCTTCACGCCGCGGCGACGCAGCCGCTCGGCCGCGTCACGGCCATCAGCTCCGTTGTTCCCCGCTCCGGCGATCACGTTCACCACACGCCCGTAGGTGCCACCGAGCAGATCGACCGCGGATCGGGCGACGGCGGCGCCAGCGCGTTGGATCAGCTCCTCCGGCGGCTCGGGTGCCGATGCATCGATCTCCCGCATCTCGACGGGCGTCACGACGGGCATCATCCTCGCGAGTCTGCCAGAGCCACGGAGGGTCGAGAGGTCTGATCAGATCAACGTGTCGCGGAGCTCTCGCTTGAGGAACTTGCCGCTGGCGTTGCGCGGCAACGGCTCATCGAGGAACCAGACCCGCTCGGGAATCTTGAACTTCGCCATCTTGTCCGACAGGAAGTCGCGAAGACCGTCTTCATCGAGTGTCGAACCGGGCGCACGAACGATCGCGACACCCACCAGCTCGCCGAGCCGATCGTCGGGAACACCGAACACTGCTGCCTCGGCGACATCCGGATGCTCGTAGACACCGGCTTCGACTTCCGAGCAGTACACGTTCTCACCGCCGCGCAGCACCATGTCCTTCGCACGATCGACGATGAACACGAAGCCGTCCTCGTCGATCTCCGCGATGTCTCCCGTGTGGAACCAGCCGTCACGGATACCGTCCGCAGTGGCCTCCGGCCGGTTCAAGTAGCCCTTGATGACGATCGAGCCGCGCACGCACAGCTCGCCGCGTCCCCCAGGCGCGGTGACTTCTTCACCCATCTCGTCGACGAGCTTCGAGTCGAGTACCGGGACGACACGTCCACACGATGCTGGCTTCGCCACATACAGCGAACCGGAGTTCGCGGTGACGATGCCGTGCGTCTCGGTGAGGCCGTACCCGGTGCTGGGCGCGCCGCCGTCGAGCGACTTGTCGATCTTCTCGACGAGGTCCGGCTGCAGCGGTGCACCGCCGCCACCGAGCCCTGCCAGTGTCGACGTGTCTCGGGTCTCCCAGTCGGGATGCATCAGCATCTCGCGCGACATGGTCGGCACGCCCGAGAAGTTCGTGACGCCTTCGCGCTCGATCAACTCGAGCGCACGCGCTGCGTCCCACTTGTACGTGAACACGATGCGGGAGCCCGAGATCGTCGCAGGGTGCAGCAGGCAGTTGTTCGCAGTGACATGGAAGAGCGGCGTCGGTGCCATGAACACGTTCTGAGCTTCCGCTCCGGCCCCGGCGCTCATGTCGGGGAGTGAGTTCTCGACGTTCGCCTTCGCGGCCGCCGACGCGCTGACCGCCGCCATGAAGGCCAGGTTCAGCAAGTTGTGCACCGAGCCTCGGTGCGTGAGCTGGGCACCCTTCGGAAAACCCGTGGTGCCAGAGGTGTAGAAGATGCATGCGTCGTCGTCTGGGTCGATCTCGACGGTCGGCAGCGTGGCTGGTGCATTCGCCGCATCGATGACGTCCGCCCAATTCGTCGCCCCTGATGGCAACGCGCCCGAGACCGCCGGATCGTGGCGAACAGCGATCACAGCGAGCGGTGCCTCGGCACGCAGTTCGTCGAGGATCGGCGCCACCCGCTCGATGCGCTCCCCGTCACAGATCAACACCTTCGGCTGCGAGTCGGACAGGCCGTACTTCATCTCGTCGGTGGTCCACCACGCATTCATTCCAACGCACGCTGCGCCGATCGAGACGATGGCCCAGTAGGAGAAGACCCATTCGGGATAGTTGCGCATCGAGACCGCGACGCGATCGCCCGGCTGCACGCCGTGTTCATCGACCAGATGCGCGGCGAGCGCCTTGATGATGGCATCTGACTCGGCGTACGTGAAGCGCTCGTCTTCGTAGACCACGTAGTCGCGGTCGCCGTAGCCAGATGCGAGTTCCCAGACAAAGCGCATCGACGGTGGAGCGGACTCGAAGACGCGCATCGGGATGCCGCGCACCTCGATGTCCTTCATCGCGAACTGCGCACCGGGCGCAGTGAGTTCGTTCCAGGCTTCGGTGTACTCCTCGATCATCCCCCGATTGTCGCAGCGCGACCCTCGCAACACCGAATCTGTGCAAACTCGTCCGCGCCGGTCAGGCCGTCGCAAGCACGTAGGCACCAGCGGTACTGGCAGAGTGCGTGAGGCTCAGATGCCAGCCTCCGACACCTGCGTCGTCGGCAAGGCTCTTCGCGCGGCCGGTCACGACCAGCGACGGCGCCCCCGTGTCGGCGCGCTCGACCCACACCTCGTGGAAACCGAAGGCACCGAGGCCCACTCCCAGCGACTTCATCACCGCTTCGCGAGCTGCGAAGCGAGCGGCCAGCGAAGGGACCGGATCGGCCTGCGGCGCCACGTACGCCAACTCCGATTCGGTGAAGAGACGCGTTCTCATCGACGGAGTCCGCTCCAGCGAGACTCTGAATCGATCGATGTCCACCAGGTCGATGCCGATGCCGATGACCGACACGGTCAGCTCCGGAACAACTCGGCGGTGTCGACCACAGGTCCGATGAGGAGTTGCTGCACCGTGATCTCGCCGAGACGAGACTCGTCGAACGAGCCTTCGGTCTCGGTGACCGTGTCGACGAGTCGGTCGTATCGGCGGTCATACCCTTGGAGCACTCCACGCATCACGTCGGCAGGAACGGTGTCGTGGAAACGGACGTGGAGGAGGGTGAGACCAGTGGTCTGACCACCCTTCACCTCGGGGACGAAGATGAGCGTTCGACCGTCGCTGCGGCCCGAGCCGACGAGCACGTCGCGCTCGCTGGCAACCCGGTGCTTGGTCCCTCGCAGGATCGCCACACCGTCGACGCGACTCGGCAGATCTCGCGAGATCCCGCCTCGGTCGATGATCGTGATGGTCTCGTTGGTCGGATCGATGTCGTAGCGCGTGAACCCGCGCACCTCGGCGACGGCCGGATCGATGTCGGCGAGGATTTTGAGCGTCCGATAGCTCAAGACGTCACGCCCTGCGCCTGCCTCGAGCACCGCCTGGACGAGCGGCCGGTCGATGATGCCCTCATCGCTGCGGGAGATCCCGACCGTGACGGTCTTGGCCTGGTGTTTGATCGTGTCGACCGGTCGAGTCAGTTCGTCGATCGCGGAACTCAACGCCGCCACCAGGTCGTCGATCAGCGAGGACGGTGTGGCGACCTTGCCGGACGACAGCTGGTACGACTCGACCGGGCGTTCCGCGGAGAGGTCCCGCAGCAACCCGCTCAGGCGGACCGCGGTCCGAGCTTCGAGATGACCGTCGTAGTAGCCCGAGCGGACGCCGTCGTGGAACGCCGTATCGGTTGGGCGGAGTTCGCTTCGCAACCGATCGAGCACCGCATCGCCCGACAGGTCCTCCCCGACGAGCTCTTCGATGGTCTCGCGCGCCTGGCGCAAGGGGTGAGCCGACGCATCGATCGCGAGCGCAGCTTCGTAGCCGAACAGATGGCCGACCATCGCGGACAGGATGAAACCGAGCGTGGGGTCGACCCGTGGAACTTCGATCACCGCATCGGCGTTGTACCTCGTCTCGCCTTCGGTCGCGAACACGATCGGCGTTGCCTTGTGCGCCTTGAAGATGGCCACCTCTTTGGCAACATCGTCGGCGGTCGAGCCTTCGAGCCCAGCCGCACACACGAGAATGAGCGGCTCGGACGACAGGTCGATGTGCTTCTTGTCTTCGGTCGAGTCGCAGGCCATCGACTTGTAACAGAGCTCGGAGAGCTTGATCCGGACCTCCTCGGCGGCGACCTTGTTGGGACCGTTGCCGACGACCGCCCAGTAGCGCTTCGGTGGCGCCAGTCGCCGTGCCGCGTCGGCGATCACGTCGCGCCGTTCGAGGGTGCCGCGCATCGCATCGGGTACCGCTCGCAGCGAGCTGAGCAGCTGCGTTCGGCGACGAGCATCGCCCAGTCCGGTCGCTTCGGCGATCGCGCACGACAGCAGCGCTCCGGCCGCGACCTGGGAGTAGAACGCTTTGGTCGACGCAACGCTCATCTCCACATCGCGACCGTCGGAGGTGTACATCACGCCATCGGCCTTGTCGGTCAGATCCGAGCTGCGCCGGTTGACGATGCCGATCACCTTGCCGCCGCGCGAACGGATCAGGTCGACGGTGCGATTGGTGTCGGTGGTCGTACCCGACTGGCTCACAGCGATGGCCAACGTGTCGCTCATGTCGAGCCGAAGGTTGAACCCGGACAACTCGGTTGCGGTGATCGCGTCGACGTCGAGGGCCGAGCCGAGCAGCTCGTCGAGTATCGCAGCGGTGCTCTGTCCTGCGACCGCCGCGGTGCCCTGCCCGATGACACGGATTCGAGTGATGGCACCCGAACCCAGTGCATCGATGATGTCGGCGGGAAGCGCGACGTCACCGACCACCGCACGCAAGGCCCCGTCGTTCTCGGCATCGGGGTCGTTGGCGATCTTGCCGCGCAGCGTCTTGGCAAAGCTCAGCGGTGCTTCGGTGATCTCCTTGAGTAGGAAGTGCGGCGCATCACCGCGGTCGATGTCGCGGGTCGTGACCTCGGCGACGG
The DNA here is from genome assembly GCA_938044705.1 of uncultured Ilumatobacter sp. Taxonomy (GTDB): domain Bacteria; phylum Actinomycetota; class Acidimicrobiia; order Acidimicrobiales; family Ilumatobacteraceae; genus Ilumatobacter_A. Next base: position 8,014 of record CALIOL010000211.1, read on the forward strand.
ACACGTCGACGGCGTCGACGGGCAGCTCTGTCCCGTCATAGGCGTATCGCTTGATCCCTGCGAGCTCGCCGGCGTCTTCGGACGTCAATGCGATGATCTCGCCGCCTTGCTCACCGTCCATCCGGACGTAGCGAGCAGTCTCCTCGACCACGCCATACGGCTCACTCGCAACGATGTAGCAGTCATCGGCCAGACCGACGTACAGACCTTGCCCACTGCCACGTAGAGCGATCATCAGCGTCGACGGCGCAGCAGCGGTCATCGCCCCGATGGCCACCGATCCTTCGAAGGTCGAAACCGTCCGACGGAACGCATCCACAGCCGAGATTCCCTCTGCCAGATGACGGGAAGTGATCGTGGGGATGACCTTTGCGTCGGTCGTGATCGGCGCGGCGATCCGGAGATCGTTCTCGACGCGCAGGTCACCGTGGTTGTCGACGTCGCCGTTGAGCGCGGCAACCACGTAGGGCGCCTCGGCACCGGGTTGCTGCAGGTGACCGGGCAACTCGGACTCCAACGAGTTGAGCGGATGCGTGTTGGGCTCACTGATGATCCCGACGCTCGCCCACCGGGTGTGGCCGAGCAACGAGGCACGAGCATGCGGCGACGACACGGCACGCCGCAACAGCGCATCGTTGGCCAATGCGTCACGCAGGGCAGCGGTGTTGTCCCCCAGCTCGCCGATCTCCGCGGCCTCTTTGTAGACGAACGAGAGCACGGAATTGCCTTCGGCATCGTGCGTCGCGACCACCGAACCGTTCTCGAACAGCGGATTGCTGCTGCGCTCGGAGACCAGCGCCGCAAGCGACTCGTTGTCGATGTCGTGATTCCACACGTACAGATGGATCCCTGCGGAATCCCGACCGCGCACTTCGAGACGATCGATCGCCGAGAACGCTTGCTGAGCAACGAGGTAGGCCGCGACCGCCGAGGTCGGAGCCTGCCGGCCAGCGAGCGCTTCGACCTCCGCAGCGGTGCGGAACCGATCGTTCCGGATGGCCCACAGCACGTCGGCGAGTGCGACGAGCTCGGCATTTGCCGCTTCCAGCTTCTCCCCGGACAATCCCTCAGCGTTCGCGTCCAGTTCCGCTTCGCGCTCCGCCCGGAACGCGTCGAGCTGATCGAGGCGCGACATCAATGCACCGACCAGCTCCGGCTGACCAGACAGCGCAAGCACCCCGGGGAGTCCGCGCAGCGCCGCATCGACTCCTGCGGCCGACGCAGTGACTGCAGCCACCTCCGGCATCGACGCGATCGCGTCGTCGAGCCCACCCAAGAGATTCTCGGCTCGTGGTGTCGGTCGGGTCGGAGGCCGGCTGACGACGCCGATGATGCCGCACATGGCCGTCCAAGCTATCGACTCAGGATGCCGCAGACCGGGCAGCCCGGTCGCCTGCGCCGGACGGCATGTTCTCCTCGCTCCGGTCAGGTGCGCTGAACGACAACAACAGGAATTCGCGAACTCGAATGAGCCTGACCGCAAGGCGAACGACTCGCGGCAACGCCGGCCACGCGACCGCTCGACCGACGATCGTCACCGACTCGATCTTCCGGCGGCCCGAGCGGTCCTCGAACGTTCCCAGTCCCGCGAGCACGTTTTGCACCCAGTCCGCCGACGGCCCGTACGTCAACGAGACGATCGCCTGACGATCGTCGAGCGTGAACAGGTTCAACGGCGTCGTGTAGCTCGCACCCGACATGCGGCCACGGTGGTGGACCACGGCGAACCCAGAGCTGCGACGTGCGATCGGTTCCAGGAATCGATTGGTCACCCGCTTGTTGAACCGGGCAACCGCCCGCGGCAACACCATGACTCGATCGTAGAAGCCGTCAGGTGAAGCGTGATCGTGCGATGCCAGCGAGACGGTCTGCCGTCGCTTGCGCCAGATCGGCGGTCGCTGCTTCGACCATGACTCGAATCAATGGCTCGGTACCGCTCGCACGCAGCAAGACACGACCGGTGGGGCCCAGCTCGTCTTCGGCCTCGGCGACCTCGGCAGCCATGCGGTCGGCGACGTCGGGGACTCGTTCAGCGACTCGCACGTTGACGAGCACCTGCGGAAGCGACGTCATCGCGCCAGCCGCGATATCAGCAAGCGAGCGCTGGGAACGTTTCACGATGTCCAACAGCGCGATGGCCGTCAGGAGACCGTCGCCGGTGGTCGCATGGTCGCTGAAGATGACGTGCCCGCTCTGCTCACCGCCGAGCGAGTGCCCACCGTCGTTGAGTGCTTCGAGCACGTAGCGGTCACCGACTCCGGTCGTGACCACGTCGATACCGGCCTCCACCATGGCCAACTTGAACCCGAGGTTGGTCATGACTGTCACCACCACGGTGTCGTTGGCGAGTCGACCTCGATCGCGCAGATCGACGGCGCAGATGGCGATGATGTGATCGCCATCAACGACGTTGCCGAGATGATCGACGGCGATGAGGCGATCGGCGTCACCATCGAGTGCGATGCCGACATCGGCGCCGTGCTCGAGCACCTTCGAGGCAACGAACTCAGGGTGCGTGGCTCCGCAACCATCGTTGATGTTGCGGCCGTCCGGCTCCGCTGCGACCACGATGACCTCGGCGCCAGTGGAACGAAGCAGTTCCGGCGCGATGTCGACCGCCGCACCGTTTGCGACATCGAGCACGACTCGCAAACCCCTCAGGTCGCGTCCATCGAGAGTCGACCGCACGTGCGCGTCGTACGCGTCGAACGATCGATCGACAACGACCGAGCCGACGCCACCCATCAGCGCGACATCGGCTTCGATCGCAGCTTCGATCCGCGACTCGACATCGTCGGCGAGTTTGGTTCCGCCAGGAGCGAACAGCTTGATGCCGTTGTCGCGCCACGGATTGTGTGACGCGGAAACCACCGCACCCATCGCTCCACGTTGCTGTGCTTCGAACGCCACCGCCGGGGTCGAGGCCACCCCCATTCGCACGACGTCGATGCCGCATGAGGAGAACCCGTCACTCAGCGCCGCGTCGAACGCCGCCGTGGACACTCGGGTGTCGCCCCCGATCACCACCGTCGAGCAGCCATCTGCCCCCAGAACGACCGACGCCGCCCGCGCAAGGCGGACGGCGAACTCGGTGGTCAGTTCTTCGTGGGCGACGCCGCGGACACCATCGGTGCCGAACTTCATCGCAACGCCAGAATCAGCGCTTGGTGAACTGAGGCGCCTTACGGGCCTTCTTGAGGCCGTACTTCTTGCTTTCCTTCTTACGCGGGTCACGGGTAAGCAGGCCGGCAGCCTTGAGCGGGTTGCGCGCCTCGGGGTCGAGTTCCACGAGCGAGCGAGCAATGGCCATGCGCAGTGCGCCGGCCTGGCCGCTCGAACCGCCACCGTGGATGGTGGCGGACACGTCATAGGACTCGCGGGTCTCGGTCACGTTCATCGGCTCGGCGACGACCATCTGTGAAGCGTCGGTCGGGAAATACGCCTCGAGCGTCTTGCCGTTGATGGTGAACTGGCCGGTTCCGGGGCGCAGTGCCGCACGGGCGACGGCGCGCTTGCGACGGCCGGTGGTCTGGGTGAGTGGTGCAGTCATGTGATTCTCGTTCTCGTCAGTCGTGTGTCGTCAGCGGGCCGCTCAGCGGGCCTTCGCGTGGTCGATGGCCATGGGCTGGGGCTTCTGGCTGGTATGCGGGTGCTCGGAGCCGGCGTAGACCTTGAGCTTGGTGAGCTGCTGGCGACCGAGCGGCCCCTTGGGGAGCATGCCGCGGATCGACTGACGCACGGCCTCAGCGGGCTTGCGTGCGTGGAGCTTGGCGTACGACTCGGACTTGATGCCGCCCGGGTAGCCGGAGTGGCGGTACTTCATCGTGCGCTCGGCCTTGCCGGAGGTCATCACGATCTTGTCGGCGTTGATCACGATGACGTGGTCGCCGGTATCGATGTGCGGGGCGTAGATCGGCTTGTGCTTGCCCTTGAGGACACGGGCGACCTCGGTGCACATGCGGCCGAGGACGAGGCCCTCGGCATCCACGACGTGCCACTCGCGCTGCGCCTGGATCTCACTTTGTTTCGGACTGTAGGTCGCCATCTCGGCCCCTCTCGATGCAGTCAGGCGAGGGTCGCCCGACCGGTTGGATCAGACTGCACACACCAGGTTCTGGAGCGAGCAGCATCCGTGGACGGGCCTTCGGGCCCGCTCCATGGAACCCCGCAATGCTACGGCGAGGCGTCCACGCGCCCAACCTGCCCGCCGGCATCCCGTTCTCGCCGATAGTGCTCGACTCGTCACTCCATGCGCTCATCTGGCACGATAGAGACACACGAACGGGTACGGACGAATTCATATCAAGGCTCCGAGGGGAAACGACCATGACATCCCGCACCGCGTCGTGCCCAGGACTTACCCTTCTTCGAGATCACGATGACGACGAGACCAGCAGAAAACGCAACGAGGAGCGCCACATTTCTCCTCAAGATCTGCCGCGCTCGCACCGACGAACAGCCGTGGACTGGGCTGATGCGTGATGTTTGAGCTGTCCCTCGACTCACTTCCGGACCCCGTCATCGCCATCGACGACGTCGGCACCCTGCACTACGTCAACCAGATCGCCTCCGATGTACTCGGGTGGTCTCGCGAGGAGATCGTCGGGAGTTCGGTGCTCGACCTGTTGCATCCCGATGACCTCAACCTTGCGCTCTCGTCGATGGCAACGGTCGCGAGCAAGAAGGTCGGCGAGCTCATCATGGTTCGAGCCCGCACCGGGGACGGTTCGTGGCTCGGCCTGGAGGTTCGAGGCGGAGTGCACCGCACCGACGACAACGAACTCAACGTGTTGGTGCTCCGCGAGACCACGCATCGCCACCGCCTCGAGCTCGACCAAGGTGAAGTCGGCGTGCTCCGAGCAGTCATGGCGAACATGCATGGGATGGTCACGCTGATCGACCCCAACGGCCTGGTGCGCTCCATCAACGGTGCCGTCACTCGACTGCTCGGCCACGACCCCGAATTGCTTCCCGGCCAACCCTTCATCGAATTCGTGCACGTCGACGACCGACCGCAGGTGCTCGACGTCGTCACCACGCTCGGTCCGTTCGAATCTGCACAGCTCGACGCCCGGTTCCCAGCGACCTCCGGCGAGATCGTCACGTGCGAGTTCACGGTGAACAATCTGTGCGACGACCCAACCGTTGGCGGATACATCGTCTCGGGGCAGATCGCCGCCGGCCTGACCGACGCACGCAACCGAGCAAACTTCCTCGCTGACCACGACGTTCGAACGGGTCTCCTCAACCGCGACGGCTTCATGAAAGCAGCGAACGATCTGATCGCTCAGGGAAGCGGCCTCGGCCTGATGATCGTCGATGTGATGTCGTTCCGCTCGATCAACGAGCTCTACGGCGAGCCTGTCGGCGACGCGGTCTTGAGCGCGGTGGCAGCTCGCATCGACGAGATCCGCTGGCCCGACTTGGTGACGGCTCGCTTCGGTGGGGACGAGTTCGTGCTCGCTGTTCGCTCAGCGAGCGACTCAGCGATCGAGATGCTTCGTGAGCGAGTGACACGCGAGGTGGCGCAGTCGGTTCTCGTCGACGCGCAAGAGATCCGAGTCGGGGTCCGCACCGCAACGGCGTTCGATCCGCGACCCGAAGGACTCGAGTCGGTGCTGGCCCAAGCGAGCAACGAGTTGATGCGGATCAAGCGCAACGCCGCCCCGGAATCCGGTGAGATCTCGATCAGCTCGATCAACGAACGACGCCAGCACCTCGATCAGTTGCGGGCCGCACTGGCCTCGGGCGAGATCCAACCGTTCTTCCAACCCATCGTTGCCCACGACGGAAGGGTGCTCTCGGTCGAGGCGCTCGTTCGGTGGGTGCATCCCGTCCGCGGCGTCCTCGGGGTCGGCGAGATCCTCCCGATCGCACAGATGGCAGGCCTCGCCGAGGCGATCGACGAGCAGGTGCTCGACCGGTCGTTGGCGTTCGCCCGTCGCCTCGAAGAGGCTGGTTACGGTCACATCGAAGTGCACGTGAACGTCGATCCGAAGGTGATCTCCCGTGCCGCATTCGCACTCGACTTCTTGGATCGTTGCTCGAAGTATGGAGCGCGACCGGAGCAGATCGTCGTCGAGATCACCGAGACCGACCTGCTCGCACCGGGAGTGACTTCGCTCGACAACATGCAAGAGCTTCGACGCGCCGGAACCCACGTGTCGATCGACGACTTCGGCACCGGTTACTCAAGCCTCTCGCACCTGCTCGAGCTTCCCGTCGATGGCGTGAAGATCGATCGCAAGTTCGTCGCTGGCATCGACATCGACCCCGCCGCGACGAACCTGACGACCGCAATCCTCGGTCTGAGTGAGAGCCTTCAGCTCGGCTGTGTCGCCGAGGGCGTGGAGCAGCCGTACCAGCGCGACCGTCTCGTCGCACTCGGCTGCAACGCGTTCCAGGGTTGGCTGTGGTCACCGGCGGTTGCACCGGACGACGCCCTTGCGCTGCTCCCCCGGATCGATACCGTCACCAGCGACGCCCACGCCTGACCGTTCCGGCTACCGCCCTGCGAGTCGCTGAGCGTCCCAGCGAGTTCCCGAGTACGAGACGTGCCACAGCACCAGGCCCGTCGGCGGCGCCACAGGTCCCGCGGCCGAGCGATCTTTCGCCGCGAGAGTGTCGACGATCGAGTCGGGGTGTCGACGGCCTCGCCCGACCTCGACGAGTGTGCCGACCACGCTGCGAACCATCTGATGACAGAAGCTGCTCGCGGCGATCTCGAAACGCAGCATCGCGTTCGGTTCTTCGTCAGCCGCGTTGGGAGTGGTTGGGGTCGACGCCGAGACACGAGACCACTCGGCGCGCTGCAGAATCCTCACGAGCGACTTCTCCGGGTACCCCTCGCGCACCTTCGGCCGGCGACAGAAGCTCGCGAAATCGTGCTCGCCGAGCAGGTGTGCTGCGGCCATGTTCATCGCCACGACGTCCAACTCATCGGGCACGTGCCATGACGTGCGCGCCGCGAGCGGGTTCGGCTCGCGGTGGTTCCACACCTCGTAGCGGTATGCCCGCGAGGTAGCGCTGAATCGGGCATCGAACTCGTCGTCGACCCACTCCACGCGGCGAAGCGCAATGGCGGGCGCGCACATGCGGTTCACCGACTGTTGCAGTCGAGCCAGGTCCGTGTGAACTGGCAACCGACCCGTGACGACCTGCCCCCACCCATGGACGCCTGCGTCCGTTCGACCCGCCGCAGTCAGCTGGAGATCGACCTGAAGTACCTGCTCCAGGGTTGCTCGCAGCCGACCCATCACAGTGTCGACGTCGTCGGACTCAGCGAAACCATGGAAATCGGTCCCGTCATAGGCGACCACGAGCGAGGCGTTTCGCCGACCATCACTCGGCACTGCGCCCTCCGCGACCGCGCCCGCAGACGCGGACGAGCCCTCGGCGCTGGACGGGTCCAGTTCCGAGGGCTCGGTCACGTTGTTCAGTTCTCGATGTTCACTGCGGCCACAGGGCGGCGGCGCAACTCGTCAGACGAGTTCGATGCGCGCCATCTCGGCGTTGTCGCCGTGACGGGTGCCGAGCTTCAGGATGCGGGTGTAGCCGCCGTTGCGCTCCATGTAGCGAGGAGCGATGTCGTGGACGAGCTTGTAGGTCATCTCACGATCGCCGAGCTGGCTCTGGATCTGACGGATCCGGTGCACCTGCATCGGTCCTTCTTCTTGCGCCTTCTTTGCCTTGGTGATCAGCTTCTCGGCGATCGGGCGAAGGTGCTTGGCCTTGGCTTCGGAGGTCGAGATGCCTTCGGCGGCGAACAGCGACGCAGCCAGGTTGGCCATCATCAGCTTCTGGTGCGACGACGAGGAGCCGAAGCGGCGGGAGCGGCGTGGTGTGGGCATGGTGTTTCCTTACGGGTTCGGCGGGCTGATCGGTCAGCCGCGCAGCGTCAAGCCACGCTCGTCGAGCTTGGCCTTCACTTCGTCGAGGCTCTTCTGGCCGAAGTTGGTGATGTTGAGCAGGTCGTCTTCGGTCTTCGTGAGCAGCTCGCCCACCGTGTTGACCTGGGCCCGCTTGAGGCAGTTGTTCGGACGCTCCGAGAGATCGAGGTCTTCGATCGGCAGATCCAGGTCAGGCGAGCTCACGGCCACGTCGACGACTTCGCCGAGCTCGAGACCCTGCGGCTCCTCGGACATCGTTGCGACCAATTCGGTCAGCGCCTGCAGCGTTGCGCCGGCGGATGCCAGCGCGTCTGCGGGCGTTATCGAACCGTCGGTCTCGACTTCGATGACGAGGCGGTCGTAGTTGGTGGCCTGCTCGACACGGGTCGGCTCGACATCGAACGACACGCGACGGATCGGACTGAAGATCGCATCGATCGGAATCATGCCGATGGTGCGGTTGTCGTCTTCGCGCTTGCTCGTGAGGTAGCCACGACCTTGTTCGACGGTGAGGTCGATGGCGAGACGGCCCTTGGTGTTCAGGGTCGCGATGTGGAGCCCCTTGTTGAGCACTTCGACGTCTGCCGGGCACTCGATGTCTCCGGCAGTGACGTCAGCAGCACCACGTGCATCGAGACGCAGGGTGACTGCTTCGTCGGACTCCGACGTGACGACGACATCTTTGAGGTTCAAGATGATGTCGGTGACGTCTTCGGTCACTCCGGCGATCGTGTCGAACTCGTGGAGCGACTCGTCGAAACGAACGGTGGTGATGGCTGCGCCCGGAATGGACGACAGCAGTGTCCGGCGGAGCGAGTTGCCGAGCGTGTGGCCGAAGCCAGGCTCAAGCGGGCCGACCGCGAATTGCTGGCGGTTGTCGGATTCCTCACCGAGAGCTTCGATGGTGGGGCGCTGCATGACGAGCATTTGGTGCCAGGACCTTTCCGGGGTATTCGAGACGGTATTCGAGAACGAGAACGAGTGCGGACAGCGGCCGAAGGCCACTCCCTCTTGCGTACTTCGAGGCTTACTTCGAGTAGAGCTCGACGATGAGCGATTCGCGCACGGGGATGTCGATGTGATCACGCTGCGGGAGGCTGCGGACCGTGACGGCCTTGCCGCCGTCAC
>CALIOL010000212.1 GCA_938044705.1 uncultured Ilumatobacter sp.
GTGCGGTTGGAACCGCACAAAACCAACCGCAAACACCGAGAGGGGTCAGTCGTCGTCGACGACGGCCATCACATCGAGCCCGCCGAAGTTGCCCGCTGGGTCGGCTTCCTCCACGACTCGATCGTCGACGTCGTCGTACTCGAGTCGAAGTGCCCTCGACATGGTCGCGTGCATCGCGTACGTGCAGGTGACGTAGGTGAACTCGATGATCTCGACCTGCGTGAAGTGGTCCTTCAGCGTCTCGAAGAGGGACTCGGGAACCCGGCCGTGCTCGAGTGTGAGGCAGTCGGTGTAGGCGAGGAGCGCCCGCTCGTCGGCCGAGAAGCACTCGGCAGTCGACCAACTCGGGATCGCCGCAACTTGCTCGTCGGTGAAGCCGGCGTCACGCATTGCTTTGCAGTGCTGGCTGAACACGAATTTCGAACCGATGACGTACCCGGCACGGGTCTGGCCGAGCTCGCGATGCTTCGCCGAGAGCTCTCGATCCGGCGACCGGTAGAACTGGAAGCCCTGGGTCGTGTGATCGAACGCATCGGGGACCTGGGCGAACACCGTCCACCAGTCACCGGGTGTTCCCGTCGCAGTCCCAGGTTCGGCAACCGGGTCGCGCTCACCGAAGATCGCGCCGTACACCGCCTGAGCGAACGGGTGAGCATCGTCGCGGGAAACCTGATCGAGTCGTGGCATGTGGCGAGTCTGCACGACTTCAACCGAGCGGCCGAAGTCGTCGTTGACAACGCCAGAACCTCTGAACAGAATGCGAAGCAACATTCGCGTTCTTGATCGGGGGATCACATGAGGTACGCATCACGACTGGCAGTGGGGGTTGCTGCCAGCCTGCTCGTCGCAGGCGCGGCCACGGCCAACACGGCCCAAGCCCAACAAGCGTCGCCACTGCCGACCGCAGCGGTGGCCATGGGGGACTCGTTCATCTCTGGCGAAGGCGCAGGGGCATATCAGTCGGTCGTCGACGTGAACGGGACTGCGCAAGGGTTCCCTGGCTGGGCTGCTCCCAACAGCAACGCATTCTTCTGCCACCGCTCGGCGAATGCGTCGATCGAAGTCGCAGCGCTCGCGGTCGATGCCCGAATGAACCTGGCCTGTTCAGGCGGCCAGCCTCACGACATCGCCAACGACTCGATCAACCGGTCGTCGGGGAGAACGGTCGAGGCACAACTCGACCAGCTCCGAGCGGTCGCGGCGACGCACGACATCGACGTCGTGCTGATCGGACTCGGTTCGAACAACTCCAGCTTCACGTTCGGTAACGCAGCTGCCGAGTGCGCCGGCCGATTCGTCGCCGACGGCTACATCGGGTGGTGGGAATTCTGGGTCCCGATCATCAACTGGATCACCGGAGCATCCAGTCCACAGCAGCCCTGTACTGCGAACGACCTCGCAACATCAGGAGAGCTCGCCACGGCACAGTCCGAGACGACCGACGCGCTTCGTCTCGTCGTCCAGACGTTGCAGGAGATCGACGCAGATGGACAGCACACCATCGTGCTCCAGGACTACACGAACCCGCTCCCGCTCGACTACGACGACAAGTTCTACGACGAGCGTCGTCGAACCGACACTCGCGACAAGTTCCGTCACTTGGTTCGGGAGCGCTACGCAGGCGGTTGCCCGGCGCACCGAGCGAGCCTCGGGCCTGCGCACCAGTTCTCGCAGGGGCTCGGAAACCTTGTCGAAGGCACCCACGCGACGCTCGTCGCCGAGTTTCCCGGTGTCGACCTGCGCTACCTCAACGTCCAGCGTGCATTCGACGGCGCCCGACTGTGTGAGCAGTCGAGCAGCCCATCCGGTGTGCTGGCGACGCCGGTGAGGCTCATGGATACCAGTGGGGGAGTACCGACCGGTGTGCATCTGACCAGCATCGACGGGACCGACAAGATCGACATCGCCCGAATCCAGGGAGTCTGCACCGACTGGTTCCAGACGTGCCAGGAGTCTTGGCACCCGAATGCGGCGGGTCACGCGGTGCTCGGGCAATGCCTTTCCGCAGCGGTGGCAGCGGTCGGCGACACTCGAATCGACTGTGTTCGGAATCCTTCGAACGGAACGATCAGTACGAGTTGAACGGTGGCCTAGCGTCGAGCGCCATGGCGACCCGATCTCCGCAACAGGACCGCTCGCGACGAACGGTCGACCGGATCCTCACCGCTGCGGATGTCTTGATCGCCGAACACGGGAGCGCAGTCACGACCACAACGATCGCGTCAGAGGCCGGGGTGTCGGTCGGCGCGCTGTATCGATTCTTCCCAGACAAACACGCGGTCGGGCAAGCGCTGGCCGACCGGTACCTGGAGGTCGCTGCCGGGCGTTTCGGAGAGATCATCGAGGGAGTCGAGACACTGGACGACGTGCCCAGAGCGCTGAGGTCGGTGATCGAGGCGGCCGCCGAGCTGGCGCTCGAACACCCGGGCTACTACCGGCTGACGAACGAGCGGCGCCCGGACGAAGCGGGCTCGGTCGGCCACGGGGTTCGAGTTGCGATGATCGACACGTTCGATTCGCTCCTGGTGGCGTTGGGAACCTCACGTGAACCGGAGCACCGTCGGGCTGCCGTCACGATGGCGATCGAGACCGTCCGCCACACGCTGGCGATCGCTCCAAAGAATGAACCCGAGCGAACGATTGTGATCTCGGAGCTTGCCGAGATGGTCGTGATCTACGCTGAGCGGCGTCTCGCCCGATGAGTGGGTGAGCACGAACCACACGCAACAGGGACACAGGGACGGGACGATGACCAGCACGCCAGATCAAGAACTCGAACATTTCATGGCCGGGTTGGAGAAGCGAAACCCCGGTGAACCGGAGTTCCAACAGGCAGTGCGCGAGGTGGCCGAAACGTTGATTCCGTTCACGCTCGACAACCCCGAGTATCGCGACGCACAGATTCTCGAGCGGCTCACCGAGCCGGATCGGGCGATCATCTTCCGCGTCACGTGGCAGGACGACGCTGGCCAGATCCGAGCCAACCGCGCATGGCGTGTCCAGTTCAACAACTCGATCGGGCCCTACAAGGGAGGGTTGCGTTTTCACCCGACCGTCACGCTCAGCGTCTTGAAGTTCCTCGGATTCGAGCAGATCTTCAAGAACTCGCTGACCGGGCTGCCGATGGGTGGAGCGAAGGGTGGCTCGAACTTCAACCCGAAGGGCAAGTCGGACAGCGAAGTGATGCGCTTCTGCCAGTCCCTGATGACCGAGTTGCACCGGTACATCGGCGACGATGTCGACGTTCCAGCGGGCGACATCGGTGTCGGTGCTCGCGAGATCAGCTATCTCTTCGGTCAGTACAAGCGGCTGGAGAATCGCTTCAACGGCATCCTCACGGGCAAGGGCCTGGCCTTCGGTGGCAGCCTGATCAGAACCGAGGCGACCGGCTACGGCGCGGTGTACTTCATGGAGAACATGCTCAACCACGCCAGCGATTCCGTCGAGGGCAAGACCGCGGTCGTGTCGGGCTCGGGAAACGTCGCAACCTATGCGATCGAAAAGCTCAACCACTTCGGTGCAAAGGTCGTGACCGCGTCCGACTCGGGCGGCTTCATTCACGACCCCGATGGGATCGATGCGGAGAAGCTCGCGTGGCTGAAGGATCTGAAGGAGAACCGGCGCGGCCGGATCAGCGAATATGCCGAGCACTTCGGGTGCGACTACCACGAGGGAGAACGACCATGGTCGGTGCCGTGCGAACTCGCCCTGCCGTGCGCAACGCAGAACGAGCTGTCCGGCGACGAAGCGCAGGTCCTCGTGGACAACGGTGTGCGGTCGGTCTCCGAGGGGGCGAACATGCCGACGGAGCTCGACGGAGTCCACCGGTTCAAGAAAGCCGGAGTGTTGTTCGGGCCGGCCAAAGCAGCCAACGCTGGTGGCGTGGCGGTATCGGGCCTGGAACAGAGTCAGAACGCGCTGCGCATCTCGTGGTCGCGTGAAGAAGTCGACAGTCGGCTCCAGACGATCATGCACGAGATCCACGACAAGTGCGTCGAATACGGCGAGGCGTACGGCGAAGAGGGCGTTGTGGACTACGTGGCCGGTGCGAACATCGGCGGATTCGTCAAGGTCGCCGACGCGATGCTCGCGTACGGAGCGGTCTGATCGTCAGAAGTTCGGGGGGCGGCGTTCGTTGAACGCAGCGATGCCCTCGGCGTACTCGTCGGTGCCCATGGCCTGATCGAGCAGCGACACCGACTCGATCACGCTGGCAGCAGGGGAGTTGCGGATCGCATCGTCGGCAAGTTGTTGCTTGGCCATCGCGACGGCGCCCGCACCCGTCGTTGCGGCGAGGTTCAGCGCCCACGCTTGCGCAGCGTCGTAGGGATCGTCGGTCACGCCGTTCCACAGACCCCAGTCGGCGGTTTCGGCGCCGGTGAACACTCGGCCTGACAGCAGCAGATCAGTCGCCCGCGCCGTGCCGATGAGACGCGGGAGTGTCCACGACATGCCGTACTCGGCGGGCAGTCCGAGCTTCGGCGCCGCGGTGGTCATCTTCGCGGTTGGTGTGACGAAGCGAATGTCGCAGAACAGCGCAAGTGCCAAGCCGACCCCGGCACACGCGCCGTTCACCGCGGCGATGATCGGGATGCGAAATCCCATCTGCCACGCGAAGTCCGCGTCGAGCCCGTCGCCGCCACCGGGTTGTGCGGGCTCGGCGGGAAGTCCGGTGTCGTAGCCGCCGCGCTCGACGTGTGCGGTCAGTGCTGCGGAATCTCCGCCGACACAGAAACGGTCGCCGGTCCCGGTGACGATGACGGCGCGGAGATCCTCACGCTGCTCCAACTCGGCCATGATCCACCGGTACTCCGTGTGCATCTGACCGGTCCACGCGTTCGCACGATGGGGCCGATCGAGCCACACCGTGGCGATGCGGTCAGCGACGTCGAAGCGTGTGGCGGTCAGTTCCATGCGTTGGTCAGCCCCAGATCGATCGGAGGACATCGTCGGCCAATTCGGGGCGACAGACGATGAAGTCGGGCAGCCATGGATCTCGCTCGTTGTACGAGAGCGGCGACCCGTCGAGACGCGATGCGTACAGGCCCGCGGCCATGGCAACTGCTGCCGGCGCTGCGGTGTCCCACTCATACATGCCGCCGTCGTGAACGTAGATGTCGGCGTGACCCATGACGACCGCCATGGCTTTCGCTCCGGCCGAGCCGAGTCGGACCGCGTCGCACCCGAGCCCCTCGGCGACGAGCACCGCCGAGTACGGGGCTCGGTTTCGCGAGGTGATCAGGCGCGGTTTCTCCCGGTCGACCGGCGGCAGCGACGGAGCCGGGTCGGTGCTGAAGACGGCGTTCATCGCCGGGAGACTCACAGCAGCCGCGCTGAAGTGATCGCGCTCCCACAGCGCTACGTGCACGGCCCAGTCGGTGCGGCCCGGTTCGCTGAACTCACGAGTTCCGTCGAGCGGATCGATGATCCACACGCGGTCGGCGTCGAAACGGCGCCGGTCGATCTGGCCTTCCTCTTCGGACAGCACAGCGTCGTCAGGGCGATGGGCGTGGAGTTCTCGTGCCAAGAAGTCCTGCGCCGCGGCGTCGCCCGCATCTTTGACATCCCATTGCGAGGTCCCGGACGACAGGAGCGGCTCGCGGAGTTCCACGAGGAGTTGCCCGGTCTGAACGGCGAGGCGGGCGGCGAATTCCGCGTCGGTCTCGGCCTGCATCGTCACCATCATGGCATCGGGGCGGGCTTCATCCATGGTGCAACCGATTCACAGGGCGGCCCGCGAGTAGCGTGCGGCAACGTGCCCGACGAGTCCTCACCGTCTTCGCGTTCTGCCGACACCGACTTTCGAGGGTCGCGCCGGCTCGTCGGTGCCGAGGAGTGGTTCTGGTATCTGGCGGCGGCGGTGTCGTACATCGTGCTCGGGATCTGGCACAAGTGGCTGTTGAACTGGTTCGTGGGGCCTGCATGGCTCGTGGCGTTCATCGTCGTCGGGCCGTGGTTGACCGACCGGATCGGTCTCACCAACCGTCGACAGGGTGACGCATGAGTTGGGCAGCGCACCAGTTCGAGATCTACGCGGTTCAGTCGCACCTGCCCAAGAAAATGCGCGGCAAGGTCAGCTTCTGGGCGATCTTCCTCGGCGACTTCACCCCCGACTTCCTGTCCAAGTTCTGGGTGTACGGATTCACGATCAACGGAACTCGATACGGGTCCGAGGTCCCGCATCAATGGCACCGCGGGTTCCCCGGCATGGGCTTCACGCACACGCTGTTCTTCGGCATCATCCTCACGCTGCTGATCTGGAGCTGGAAGAAGAATCGAGCGTTCACGATCGGCTACCTGCTGGGATATGCCGCGCACGCACTGACCGACATCAACGACTCCGTCGGCGTGCTGTTGCTGTTCCCGTTCGTGTTCCTCAATTTCACATCGGAGACGTGGGCGTATGCGGCCACGATCGACGGCGGCAAGTATCTCGATGCTGCCGCGTATTACTCATCGCTCGGCCTGGTCATGGACGTGTTCTGGCTGCTGGTCGTGCTGGTGTCCTGGCGGGTGTTGACGCGGGAACACTGGCGTACACATGTGGTTCCCGCGGACGCGCGGATCTGGGCGTGGTTCGGCCGATGGCTGCCTGAACGCGGCCTGCTCGCGTTGTACCGGGCGACGTTCTTCTACGGCCTGTGTCGAATGATTTCGTGGAGCGCGTGGGCACGGCTGTTCGCGGATCCCGAGAAGTACGGGGAGTTCGGGGTGACCTCACGCGGGTTCCCGATGGACCTGTCGTGGACGGGGCCGTACTGGCTCGATGCGCGCTCACTCGACCATGCGAATCCGTGGCTGGCCTACCCGGCAGCGTTGACGCTGCTTGCGCTGCTCTACGTCTCGATCAGCAAACTGTGGGAGCCGATGGGTCGCAAGCAAGCCGAGCGACGAGCGCAGCAAGCGGGATCGTCGGGGTCGAGCGACGGCTCCGACATCGCCGCCGACGTCTGACCTTCTCGTCAGCGTTCTCGTCGGCTTTGGTTCCGGATTCCGGGATGTATCCCGACGAGAACGAATCAGGCGAAGGTTGGGCGGATAGGCGCGGCGCTTCGGAGGCGGTCGCGGAACGGTACCCACGTGGTGGACGGTGTCCAGTTGGCAGCCGCGTCGACCGCTTCAACGCCGAGTGCGTCCACCGGGTCGAGGTCGAGTGCTTCGAGAAATGCCACCGTGCGGACGTCGTGGGCGACCGGGTCCGGATCGGGCGCAAGGTCGGCCTTGGCCAGCATCTTGTGAATCGGGGGCTTGAGGAAGTACGTCGCGGCCATGGCGGCGGCGCCTGCGGCTTCAGCGTTGCTCATGCAGTTCACACACATGGCGCCAAGGTAGCCGAGCTTCATCGTCGACGGTGGAGCTCTCCGGGAATCGAAGAGCTCCACCACCTCGCTGTGGGTCAGCTCGCGCTGACGTCGAGTTCGTAGATGGACCACCATCGGAAGGCGTCGTTGCCGGTTTGGGTGATGCGGATGTGTTGGGCGGTGGTCGTGTCGAGTTCGATGACGGTGAGTGCGTCGCCGGTGCCGGTTGCGATGGGTTCGCCGAAGTCGGTTGGGTCGTTCGATGCGTACACCTCGTAGCCGCGGGGTCCGTCGAATGGTTGGGATTCGTCGGTGGCGAGTTCGATTCGGTCGAACGTTTGGGTGGTGCCGAGGTCGATCTGGAAGAACTGGCCGGGGGCCTGTTTTGTGCCGGTGGACCATCGAGTTGTGATGTCCCCGTCGACCGCGTTGGGTGCCGACGCCTGAGCCGACGATGTGGTGAACGTCCACGCCGTCGGATCGAGGCTTCCATCGTTTGGAGGATCGATCGGGTCGATGGGATCGACTGGGTTGTCATCCGCATCGATCGCCCACGTGATGCCGCCGAGCAGGTGCTGTCGGAAGTCGGGCTCACCGAACGCGGCAGACGTGTGGCCACCTGCGGTGTACCACGACCGGCCGCCGTCGAACTCGTGGAACCAGGCAATGGGGTGGTCGTCGCCCATACCGCCGCCGGTGTAGGTCGACTCGTCGAGTGTGAGGAGCACGTTCACGTCGTCGCGTGGGTTGGTGCTGAAGTCGTACCACTCATCTGTGCGAACCCACGTGTCACCGAGATGTTCGGTGGAGGGGTGGTTGGGATCCTCCACGTCGATCGTCGCTTCCTGGGTTGCGGGGTGTCGAGCAAACGACGCGCCGGCCAACTCGCCGTACCAGTCCCAGTCATACTCGGCGTCGGTGGCGGCATGAATGCCGACGTATGCGCCGCCTCCGCGGATGTACTGCTCGAACGCTCGCTCTTGCTCGTCGTTCAAGAAGTCGCCGGTGGTCGAGACGAAGACGACAGCGTCATAGTTGGCCAGGTTCGCGTCGCTGAAGACCGTGGGATCTTCGGAGCGGTCGATGTCGAATCCGCCTTGCGCGGCGAGATCGTCGAGGGCGTCGAGCGCTGTCGGGATGGAAGCGTGTCGGAAGCCGGCGGTGCCCGAGTAGGCGAGGACCCGGGGCGCGCCGGTCTCGTCGGAGAGATCCTTGATCTCGATGTTCCGGTAGCTGATCTCGGCACCTTCGACCTGGAAGGCGATCTTGCCTGAGGTGAGCGGGTCTCCGTCGAGTGTGTGATTGAAGGAGCGGTTGACGACGACGCCGTTGACGATGTGCACGCTCGAGTTACCGCGCACGATGACCTCTGAGGTGTTCCAGCCATCCAGGTTGTCTGCTACTTCCGACGCCGTGATGCTGCCGGAGTTCTGGACCCTCGGTTCTCCGCCGGCCTGATAACGGTTCGTTCCCGGCGCAACCTCGCTGTCTCCTGCGGGACCGGCGAGGAAGAAGTAGTCGCCGGTGTCACCCTCTTGAACCTGGCTCTCTACGCTCGTCGGCCAGATTCGATCAGGGCCCTGCATGCTGTAGAGCAGGCCGCTGTCACGCAGCAGATTCTCACGAGGAGCGAACTTCTTCTCGCCCCACTGGTACTCGAAGCGCAGGTGGTAGTCGGCGTACTCGTCGTTCGTTGCGAAGTAGCCGAAGGCTTCGTCTTCTCCGGTCACCGGAATGTCGAGGAGTCGAATTTCGCCGTCGACCACGTCGAACACGCCTTCGGTGTCGTTGTTCTTCCCCTGAGAAGCCGTCCACGTGTACCAACCCTCGAGGTCGACCCCATTGAAGAGATCGACGAAGCCGTCGTCGGGAACGACCTGGGCGTCGACGGGTGCGACGCCGGATCCGTATGCGAATGCGCCAAGCACGAGCGCAACGGTTGCAGCGGCGCCGCCGAGTGTTCGTTTCGGCGTTCTTGAGCGGCCCCGTGCAAGCGTCGGGCCGGATGGAGTGAGTCTCATGAGGTCTCCTCGAAGTCGTGGATTGGAGAGTCCGCCAACGTGCCCTGCCGAGACCATATGTCATTCGAGTTACGAAACGACATCGAACCGCAATATTTTCCGACGACGGATCTACGGACCGCCGAGGTGTGGTTCGAGCGTGTCGATGAAGCGACCGAGGTGGTCCATGAAATCCGGCTGTGGAGACTCGGGGAACGCTGTGTCGATGCGAACCGCCTTCGGGATGACCTGTGTCAGCCGATCGACCGTCCGACGCTGATGGAACCGATTCGGCGGGTTCGAGGCCATCACGGCGACCGACTGCCTCATGTCCGCAAGTTCTCGGTCGTCGACGCCACGAACCGTCTCGCCAGCGAGCAGGTGAGCCGCGGCCGGAGGGACCTCGGCGTCGACGTCAGGGTCGCCGGCTGTTGCGGGCCAGAGCAACACGAGTCGGGTAACGAGTTCGGGGAAGTCGATCGCCAGTCGCAATGCCACCGAGACGCCGTTCGAGCCAGCAACGACGGTGCTCGCCGACGACACGAGCTCGGCTGCGTCGCGAGCGGCGGCTTCCCACGATGCAGGTGTCGTCTCTCGATCGGGCGCCAGCACCCGCCAACCGCGCGCATCCAGCTCACCTGAGATTCCCGGTGCGTTCCAGAACCGGTGAGCGTTCATGTCGTCCGCGAGTCCCCCATGAATCATGAGGAGCGAACGGCTGGTTGGCGCGTCGTTCACGCGTCAGAGTCTCGCGCCGCTCCAGCGGGACTGAGACGCGGCGCGGTGGCGTCAGTTCAGTTTCTTGTACTTGATGCGTGTCGGGGTGGCGGCAGACGCACCGAGCTCTTCTTTGCGACGTTCCTCGTACTCGCTGAAGTTGCCTTCGAACCAGCGGACGTGGCTGTCGCCTTCGAACGCCAGCACGTGTGTGGCGATGCGGTCGAGGAACCAACGATCGTGAGAGATCACCACCGCACAGCCGGGGAACGATTCGAGGCCCGCTTCGAGCGCCCGCAAGGTGTCGACGTCGAGGTCGTTGGTCGGTTCGTCGAGCAGCAGCACGTTGCCGCCGGACTTCAGCAGCTTCGCGAGGTGGACGCGGTTGCGTTCACCACCGGACAGGTCGCCGACCCGCTTGCCGTGGTCGGTTCCCTTGAAGTTGAAGCTCGACACGTAGGCCCGGCCGTGGATCTCGCGCCCACCCACTTCGAGGACTTCGCCACCGCCGGTGATTTCGTCATAGACGGTCGCGTCGGGGTCGAGGTCGTCTCGGTCCTGGTCGACGTAGCTGAGGTCGACGGTCTCGCCGATCTTGATCGAACCTGCGTCGGCGTCCTCGCGGCCGGCGAGCATCTTGAACAGCGTCGACTTACCGGCACCGTTCGGGCCGATGATGCCGACGATGCCCGCCGGCGGCAGCGAGAACGACAGGTCGTCGATGAGGAGCTTGTCACCGAACCCCTTCCGGAGGTTCTCGACCTCGATCACCTGATCGCCGAGTCTGCGCCCGGCCGGAATGGTGATCTGCAGCTTCGAGTCTTGCGCTTCAGCAGCCTTGGCTTCTGCGTGCAACTTCTCGTAGGCCGCGAGACGGGCCTTGCCCTTGGCCTGGCGAGCCTTCTGGCCCATCCGCACCCATTCGAGCTCGCGCTGCAGTGTGCGCTGGCGTTGCTCGTTGCCGCGTTCCTCGGCCGCGAGACGTTCCTGCTTCTGCTCGAGCCAGCTCGAGTAGTTGCCTTCGAACGGGATGCCACGACCACGGTCGAGCTCGAGAATCCACTTCGCGACATTGTCGAGGAAGTAGCGGTCGTGGGTGATCGCGATGACGGCGCCGGCGTAGTCGCCCAAGAAGCGCTCGAGCCAGTCGACGGACTCGGCGTCGAGATGGTTCGTCGGCTCGTCGAGCAGGAGCAGGTCGGGGCGGCTCAGCAACAGGCGACAGAGAGCGACGCGGCGCCGTTCACCGCCCGAGAGGACCGTGACATCGGCATCGTCTGGTGGGCAGCGGAGCGCGTCCATCGCGATGTCGACATTCCGCTCCAGGGACCATGCGTCCGTCGCGGCGATCTTGTCTTCGAGGATCGCCTGCTGCTTGCCGATCTTGTCGTAGTCGGCGTCGGGGTCGGCCCACTTGGCCATCACCTCGTTGTACTCGTCGATGATGGACTGCACCTCTGACACGCCGTCCATGACGTTGGCTTTGACATTCTTCTCGGGGTCGAGTTGTGGCTCCTGCGCGAGGTAGCCGACCGTGAAGCCCTGCGTGAGACGAGCTTCGCCCTGGTAGCCGTCATCGAGCCCGGCCATGATCTTGAGCAGCGACGACTTGCCGGCGCCGTTCGAGCCGAGCACGCCGATCTTCGCTCCGGGATAGAACGACAGCGAGATGTTCTCGAGCACGGTCTTGTCCGGCGGATAGACCCGCTTGAGCTTGTGAGCCTGGTAGATGAATTCGTGCGCCATTTCGTCCTTCGAAGGGTTGCGGTGCGCGTCAGGCTAACGACTGTGTCCGGTACGTTGCGGACGTGTCTGACGACGGGTTCGATCAACGGCTCCAAGAACACTTGCGGTCGTGGGTGGGCGCATGGCCGCCGCCCGACTCTGGTGTGCGAGTCGTCGGTGACGAGGACCGCCTCCGCCCGACATGGGACGGCTCGGTACGGCTCCTCCAAGGAGTGGGCAACGGCGACGGAACGGTGATCTCGGTGCCGCCCGACCACGTGTCAGAGGTTCACGGGGCGCTGTCGGAGGGGCTGGAACGTGAGGGTCTCGGCAACGAACTCGGAGCGATACTCGGCCTGGGTGATGCGGTGTTCAGTGGCGGCGTTTTTCGGACGACTTCTCGTGTCGAGCCAGGCATCGAGCCGGTCGGCACGTGGTTCGAAGAACACGAAGCTGGTCTGCCCGAATGGCTGAAGCCCTTCAACGGGCCGCGCCTCGTTGCGTTCGATGAGGATGGCGCGCCGATCGCGGGTGTTGGTATCAAAGTGCACGACTCGATTGGGCAAGAACTGGCAGTCGTGACCGAGGAGGCGGCCCGTGGAAAAGGACTGGCGCGACGCCTCGTCGCAACTGCGGCACGGCGAGTGCTTGGCGAAGGAGGGGTGCCGACGTACCTCCACGAGCACTCGAATGTCGCCAGCGCGCGTGTCGCCGACGCCGTCGGCTTCGCGGACACTGGGTGGACCGTGCACGGGCTCTGGCCTCGCTCGTGAAGCAGCTCGCGGCGCCGGTGTTCGCCTTTGCGACCGTTGTCGTCGTCGGGTCGTGCGCCGTAGCTCCGGCCACCTCGCCGGTGTCCATCGACTGCGACGAGACAGCTGGACGGACCGAGGAGGTCGCACTCGATGATCTCACCGCGCTCGTGCATCTCCCTCCGTGCTACGACGCGAATGACGGTGCGTATCCGACCATCTATCTGTTGCACGGTGCAGGGATGACGCCTTCATCGTGGGTCGATCCTGCGATCGGCGCAGATGTCGTCGCCGAGCAGCTGATGGTCAACGGAGAGATCGCGCCGGTGGTGCTCGTCCTCGCTCCGCGATCAGCGGCGCCAGACGGATTCGTCGAACGGGTGATGGAACCGCTTGTCGAGGCGATCGAGCGCGACTACAGAGTGTTGGACGCACCGAGTTCGCGGGCGGTCGGAGGATTCTCGGCCGGCGGCCCGGCGACGGCATTGTCGGCGTTCTCCGGGCCAGCGCGGTTCGGTGCGGTCGGCTTCTTCGCGACGACGTGGTCGGACCGGATCGGCGAGACGCTGGCGGAATCGATGGCGGAGCGCTCGGATCGGCCCGCCGTCCGTATCGACGTCGGCGATCGCGACCGGCTGCAGGGAAATGTCGAACGGATCGAGCGCGACCTTGATCCGTTGGGTCTCGTCCCGGAGGTGACCGTCGTGCCAGGGAGTCACGACTTCGAATTCGTGGCTGATCGAGTGGATGATTGGCTCATCTGGTTCGACGATCAGCGGGCCTAGCGCTGCGGTCGCTCAGCTGCGAACGAGTGGAAACCGCTCGTCGTCGCCGAGCGGGCCGCCGACGACGAGGCCGTTGGCCTCATACGGCGGCGAGACTTCCCACGGGCGGGTGGCGAAGGTGGCGTCGTCGCCGATCCATCGGTAGCTCACTGCTCTGCGGCGCGATTCCAACGCGTTGCCCGGGGCGTCATGCAAGGTCCGGTAGTGGAAGGCGATCACGTCGCCGGGTTGCACATCGAAACTGAGTGTCGGCGCTCCGTCCTCGACCAATGCGTCGACATCCGGGACGAGTTCGAACCCTTCGTTGGCCGCGCTGTATGGCGAGTGATCGATGAACTTGCGGGGAACGAACCAGCGGTTCCACCGATGTGATCCCGTGAGAAACCGCATTCCAGCGGTCGACGGGACCGGGTCGAGTGCCACCCACAGGCTCACGTTCTGGTCGCCGTCGAGGCAGTAGTACGGCTGATCGTGATGCCACGGAGTGCGTTCGGTCGCTCCGGGTTCCTTGACGAGCACGTGTTCGTGAAAGAACCTGACGGTCTTCGAGCCCATGAGTTGCTGTGCCGCTGATGCGAGCGGGCTCTCGAACGCTGCTCGCCGATGCCCTTCGACGTCGCGCCACGTGACGTAGTCGCTCCAGAAGCCAACTGCCTCGTTTGGATCGGTGTACCAGTGCGACCAGTCGCTGGGATGGCGCCGATTGTGTTCCACCGCGTCTGCGATGACGTTGAGCCACTCCGCATCGAGCAGACCGCGGACCACCGCGGCGCCATCGCGGCGGAACTGTCGGATGGTCTCATCGGCGACGCAGCTCGTCGACGTGGAGGCCGTGTACGCATCGTCGCGATCGTTCACGGCGACAGTCTCTCAGACCGCTTTCGCGCTTCCCGAAACGCCGCGAAAACCAAAAGTCGGTGGCGCTGTCAGGTGTTCGCGCCTACTTTTCGACGCAGCGGGTCGGCAGCGGGCGAATCCAGTGCCATCAGGAGACATCAGTGTCACCCTCAAGTATGACGTCGACCAGTAGGTCGACAACGTCATCATCACGTTCCACCCACCGAGGTCGGTCCGCCCAGCGGATCGGTCGTCGCAGATGGCGCGGGCTCGCTCTTTTGCTCACCGTGCCTGGACTCGTCGGCCTCGCCGGCGGAGCAGCGGATGCTCGCCAACCCGACGCGACCGAGTCCTACGTCGTCGTCATGGCAGCCGACCCGGTCGTGGCCTACGAGGGTGACGAACCCGGCCTGGAAGCAACAGCTCTCGACGAGGGTGAAGCGCTCGACGTCGCAGATCCGGCGGTCGAAGACTACGTCGAGTATCTCGAAGCCGAACAACAAGAAGTTGCCGACGAGGTGGGCGTCGACGCCGCTGACATCGGTGACTCGTTCACGTACGTCGTGAGCGGGTTCGAAGCCGAACTCACCGAGGCAGAAGCGCAAGCGTTGGAGCGCGAACCTGAGGTGGCGAAGGTCGTCATCAACGAGTTCCGCCAGCTCGAGACCGACGTGTCCGGCGAGTTCCTCGGACTCGATGACAGCCGAGGGGCCTACGAATCCGGCCTGACGGGTGAAGACGTCGTGGTCGGCGTCATCGACTCGGGTATCTGGCCCGAGCACCCTTCGTTCGCCGATGACGGGTCGTACACGACCCTCGAGGGCTACGACGACGTGCCCTGCGAGTTCGGTGACACCGCGTACAACCCCGATGACCTCGAATTCGAATGCAACGACAAGTTGCTCGGAGCGCGCGACATGCGCACCACGTACAAGGACATCATCGGTCCGGAGACATTCAACTCGGCTCGTGACTATGACGGTCACGGCACGCACACCGCCACGACAGCGGCCGGCAACAGCGGCGTCAGCGCCGAGATGTTCGGCCTCGACCGTGGCACCGTCAGCGGTGTCGCACCTCGAGCGCGTGTGATCGCGTACTCGGTCTGTGGCGATCTCGGCTGCGTCACCTCCGACCTGGTCGGAGCAATCGATGCAGCCGTCGCAGACGGCGTCGACGTCATCAACTACTCGATCGGTGGCGGTGCCACCCTGACCGACCCTGCAGACATCGCATTCCTCTTCGCAGCCGATGCGAATGTGTGGGTGGCGACGTCTGCCGGCAACAGCGGCCCCGATGCCGTCACGATCGGCGGACCGGCAAGCGTTCCGTGGATCACCTCGGTGGGCGCGAGCACGCACGACCGTACGTTCAACGCCACGGCGCGATTCGGCAACGCTCAGCTTGCGTCCGGCGCAAGCATCATGCCGGCAACGGACGGCCAGGTGCCGCTCGTCGACGCTGCCGACCTCGGTAACGAGTTGTGTGACCCGGCAGTGCCGTTTACCGCCGATATCACCGGAAAGGCCGTGCTTTGTTTGCGGGGCGGGTTCGCTCGCGTGGACAAAGGCCTGGCCGTTGCAGAGCAAGGTGGCTCCGCCATGGTGCTCTACAACCCGGACGACGCCCAGGCGCTCGTGACCGACTCGCACTTCCTGCCTGCGATCCACGTGAACTTCACCACCGGCTCGGCTGTCAAGGCGTACATCGCCGCCGCAGGCGACGCAGCAACGGTGTCGCTCACGCAAGGCACTGCGCAACCCGCACAGGGCTCGGTCATGGCCGACTTCTCATCGAGAGGTGAGAACCCGGCAGCGGCCGACATCATCAAGCCCGATGTCACCGCACCCGGCGTGAACATCCTCGCCGGGCACACTCCGTTCCCGAGTTCGGGTGCAAGCGGTCAACTGTTCCAGTCGATCTCGGGCACCTCGATGTCGAGTCCGCACGTTGCGGGCACGTTCGCACTCATGCGCCAAGCCCACCCTGAGTGGACCGCGGCGATGGCGAAGTCGGCATTGATGACCACCGCACGCCAAGACGTCACGAAGGAGGACGGCGTCACCGCCGCCGATCCCTTCGACTTCGGTGCAGGACACATCGACCCATCGGGTCGTGTCGACGCACGGAACTCCGTGTTCAACCCAGGCGTGGTCTACGACGCGGATCTCAACGACTACCTCGCCTTCCTCTGTGGGGCCGACGACTCGGTGTTCATCGATCCGGTGTCGCAGTGCGGTGCGCTCGAGGCGGCCGGCGTATCGACCGCTTCGACCGACCTCAACCTGGCTTCGATCGGCGCAAGTTCGATCGCCGGCTCGGTGACGGTCGACCGAACGATCACCTCCGTGGCAGATCGCACTCGCACGTTCCGTGCGGTGATCGAGGCGCCTCCAGGGTTCGACGTTCAGGTGTCGCCCAACCGGGTGCGCCTGGCCCCGGGTGAGTCTGCGAACTTCGAGGTCACGATCACGACCACGGACGCCGCGATCGAAGAATGGTCGTTCGGCTCGTTGACGTGGAGGAGCGGCCAGTACCGGGCTCGTAGCCCGATCGCGGCCAAGGCGGCGCTCTTCGCAGCGCCGGACGTGGTCCAAGGATCAGGCGTCGACGGCAACGTCGAGGTGCCGGTGCAGTTCGGCTTCGCCGGTCCGTACACGGCAGCAGCCCACGGTCCGACCGCTCAGATCGACCTCGCCGGAACGGTTGGGCAAGATCCGGATCAGACCTTCTTCCCCGGCGACTCGCCTGGCACGGTCGCATTCGAGGTGACGACAGCGGGCAGCGCATTCGTGCGGTTCGCTCTCGGTGCTGATGATCTGGATGTGTCGAACCCCGATGTCGACCTCGATCTGTACCTGCTCAACTCGGCCGGGGAGGTGGCTGCGGCATCCACCGCCGGAGCAACCAACGAGTTGATCGAGGTCCTCCTCCCGCCAGATGACACATGGACCCTCTATGTGCACGGCTGGCAGACCGGAGGAGGAGACGTTGGATTCACGGTGAGAGCGTTCGACGTGCCCGCCACTCCCGATACGGGAGCGCTGAGCATCGTCGATGCGCCAACCGAGGTGACCATCGGCCAGGAGGCAACGATCGTTGCCGACTGGAGCGGTCTTGACGCGGGAACCAACTACCTGGGAGCCGTGTCGCATGCGAATGCGGATGGGCTCATCGGCTTGACGCTCGTGGAGATCGTCAGCTGATGACGTCGCCCGGCCGCCGGACCTCAGGGTCCCGGCGGCCGGGCGCTCGCGGGTGTTACACCGGCTGCTGTGGGTCGACGCAGTAGAACGGATCGCGGTCTGCGCCAGCGTGGTAGGTGTACGAGATCTCCTGAGCGGTGAGCATGATGCGCACGCCCGGGGTCAACACCTGGGCGTACTGGAAGTCCTTCTGGGGGCATCCGAGCGACGCATCGCTCCAGGTGACTTCTTCGACGTCGATGACGTTGACGCTCGAGATGTCGATCCCGAGCCGCTCGGAGAGGTCGGTCGCCGCGAGTTGACCGAGTCGGTCGATCGTCGAGACGGGTTCCTCGTTGCTGGGCGCTTCAGTGGCGACCGGTTGGGTCGTCGTGGATTCGCTCGAAACAGGCTCTGGCTCAGCGGTCGTCGGGGTGACGGCCGGTTCGGTTCCATCGGTCACCGTGGGCTCCGTTGTGGGTGGCGCTTCCTGAGGCGCCTCAGTCGCAGCCGGGTCGGTCGTAGGGGGTTGGGTGTCATCGGGCATCGTCGAGTCTTCTCCGGTCGAGTCTCCGACGGTCGGGTCGGAACCGCATGCGCTGGCGAACAGCACGACTGCCGCAGTTGCGGTGCGAGCGATGGTGTGGCGCATTGGTTGACTCCGATCGTCAGCCGCCCGATTCCGAACATACTCCTGCTCACCCCGGCGCGCCGGTCAGCTGTACGTGCCCGAGGCGCTGCATGTACGGTCGGATCATGTTGCCTCTTGCGCCCTTCGGTCGGACCGGCCACACATCGACCCGCGTGATCTTCGGAGCTGCGGCGCTCGGCGGAATGAGTCAGGAACGAGCCGACGTCACCCTCGCGAGTGTCATGAAGTGGGGGATCAACCACGTGGACACCGCAGCGTCGTACGGAGCGTCGGAGGACCGACTCAAGCCG
>CALIOL010000213.1 GCA_938044705.1 uncultured Ilumatobacter sp.
ACCGACGAGGATCGCGCCGGGCGCGACCTCGTGCGAACCTGGATGGAAGAACTCGGTCTCGAGATTTCGATCGACGGCATCGGCAACGCGATTGCGACGATGCCCGGCTTCGATCCTGCGCTGGCGCCCGTCATGACCGGCTCACACATCGACACGGTCGCAACCGGGGGCCGCTACGACGGCAACCTCGGCGTGCTCGCCGGACTCGAGGTCATCGAAACCGTCATCGCCTCGGATATCTCCCTCGATCGCCCCCTTGCCGTGGGCTGGTTCACGGACGAAGAAGGCGCGCGCTTCCCTCCCGACATGCTGGGCAGCCTCGTCTACGTCGGCGGCATGCCACTCGAAGAGGCGCTGGAGATCACCGATCGCGACGGCGCGTCGGTCGGCGACGAACTCGACCGCATCGGCTATCGCGGCGCAGCGCCCACACCCGGCCGCGTTCCCCACGCATTCGTGGAACTGCACATCGAGCAAGGTCCCGTGCTCGAAGACGAAGGCATCACCATCGGCGTGGTCGAAGGAGTTCAGGGCATCTCGTGGACCGAGGTGACCCTCACCGGGCAGTCATGTCACGCAGGCACCACGCCGATGCGCCTGCGCCACGACCCTGGGGTCGTTGCGTCGGACATCAACCTGTTCGTCCGCAGCCTCACGTCCGAACTCGGTGGTGCCCAAGTCGCGACCGTCGGCTCGTTGACCTTGCACCCCAACCTCGTCAACGTCGTGCCCTCCACCGCGGTGATGACCGTCGACCTTCGCAACACCGACGACGAGGTCCTCCATCAGGCCGAGACCCGCTTCCGCGGTCACCTCGCCCAGGTCGCCGAGGTCGAAGGCGTCAGCGTCGAAACACGCGTCCTCGCACGCTTCGAACCGGTCGAATTCGACGCCCGGGTCATCGACGTCGTGGAAGCAGCCGCTACCGAAGCGGGCCTGTCGACTCGGCGCATGCCATCTGGCGCCGGCCACGACGCTCAGATGTTCGCTCGCGTCTGCCCCACCGCGATGATCTTCACGCCCAGCGTCAACGGGATCAGCCACAACGTCACCGAGTTCACCGAACCCGACGATCTTGAGGCCGGGGCGAACGTGCTCCTCGACGTGATGGTCCGTCTCACCGAAACGGAGTTCGCATGAGCTTTGCGTCGCCACGAGACGCGGTCCACAAACCGCGCGAACTCTGGATCGGCGCCGCTCAGCTCGGCCCGATCGCCCGGGACGAACCGCGAGACGCCGTCGTGGAGCGGCTCCTCAAGCTCCTGCGCCAAGGCGCGGAGTACGGCTGCGAACTCGTGGTGTTCCCCGAGCTCGCCCTCACCACCTTCTTTCCGCGCTGGATCCTGGACGAGGGTGGCGATGGGCCGATCAGCGGCGACACGACCGAACTCGACAGCTACTACGAAGTCGAGATGCCCTCGGTGGCGACGCAGAAGCTGTTCGACGAGGCGAAGCGTCTCTCCGTCGGGTTCTGCCTGGGCTACGCAGAGCTGACTCCTCCCGACTCGGCCGGAGTACGCCACCGATACAACACCTATGTGCTGGTCGGGCGGGACGGTGAGATCGAAGCGAAGTACCGCAAGGTGCACATCCCCGGCCACGAGGCACACGAGCCATGGCGCCAGTTCCAGCATCTCGAACGTCGCTACTTCGAGGAGTCACCCGACGGCTTCCAGGTCCACGACGCCTTCGGCGGCAAGATCGGGATGGCGATTTGCAACGACCGACGCTGGCCCGAGACCTACCGGGTCATGGGATTGCAGGGCGTCGAGATGGTGCTGATCGGCTACAACACACCGCTCAACTATGCGCCCGACCCGTCGCAGAACCCGCTGGCTGCGTTTCACAACCACTTGGTGATGCAAGCCGGCGCCTACCAGAACGGCACCTGGGTCGTCGGCGTGGCAAAAGGCGGGATCGAAGAGGGCGTCGAGTCACTCGCACAGACGGCGATCATCGCGCCGTCTGGCCAGATCGTGGCGCAAGCAACGACCATCGGCGACGAACTCATCACGGCCCGGTGCGACCTCGACATGTGCGACCGCTACAAGAAGACACTGTTCGACTTCGACCGGTATCGCCGACCCGACATGTACTCGGTGATCACGGACCCGACGGCCAAGTCGCTGGTCGACAGCGTGGCACGCGACCGACCCGACTTCGACCGGCTCACACAAGGAGACACCCCATGAGCGACTTCATCCTCAACGGCTCCGCCGTGACGGCGTCTGACGAACATCCTCACCTCCTCGCCGCGCTGCGCGAGGAACTCGGCATCACCTCCGCCAAGGACGGGTGCTCACCCACGGGGCAGTGCGGGTGCTGCACGGTCCTCATCGACGGCAAGGCGCGAGTGTCGTGTCAGACCTCGATGGAGAAGATCGCCGGCAAGGACGTCGTCACGCTCGAAGGTCTGCCGACCGAAGAGGTCGACCGCTATGCCGATGCGTTCGCCGCATGCGGCGCGCTGCAGTGCGGGTTCTGCACTCCTGGCATCGTGGTGCGCACCAAGGCGTTGATCGACAAGAACGGCAGCGAACTCACCCGCGAGCAGGCATCGCGCCACCTGGGTGCGCACCTGTGTCGTTGCACCGGATACATCAAGGTGCTCGACGCCGTGGAAGCGCTCGCACAGGACGATGTACCGGTCGTCGTGCAGCCACGAGGCGTCGGGTCGCGAGGCGTGAAGTACGAGGGCCGCGAGCTCTCGGTCGGCACACGGGACTTCATCGACGACATGACCGCGCCGGGCATGTTGCATGGTGCGCTGCGGCTCACCGAGCACGCTCGCGCCGACATCGTGTCGATCGACGCGTCTGCTGCGCTCGACGTGATCGGTGTGCAGGCGGTGTTCACTGCCGACGACATCCCGGCGGCTCGCCGAGTCGGACTGATCCACAAGGACTGGCCGATCATGATCCCGGTCGGCGGTCGAACGTCGTATCTGGGTGACGTGCTCGCGATCGTCGTGGCGGACACACGCCAGATCGCCCGAGACGCCGCCGAGTTGGTGACCGTCGACTACGAGGTGCACGAGCCGATGGTGGACCCGGTGCGCGTGGTCGAGTCGAGCGAACCCGCGGTGTGGGAGCTCGACGGCAACGTGCTGTCGACCTCGGAATACTCGCGTGGCGATGTCGAGGCCGCACTCGCATCCTCGGCGTTCACCGTCGAGGAGACATTCCAGACCCAGCGCATCGAGCACGCCTTTCTCGAACCGGAGTCGACCCTCGCCGTGCCGTCGGGTGACTCGACCGACGATCGTTCGCTCTATGTGTATTCGGGCGGGCAGGGCATCTGGGACGACCGCAACGACATCGCCGCGATGCTGGGCATCGACCAGCAGCGGGTGACGACCGAGCTGGTCTCGAACGGCGGCGCGTTCGGCGGCAAGGAAGACATGTCGAACCAGGCGCATACCGCGCTCGCGGCGTGGCACACCGGTCAACCCGTGAAGATCACGCTGTCGCGCGAAGAGTCGTTGCTGATGCACCCGAAGCGGCACCCGATCAAGATGCACTACCGCGCCGGCTGCGACGCCGACGGCAAGCTCACCGCGATCGCAGTGCGGATGATCGGCGACTCCGGCCCGTACGCATCGGTCGGTATGAAGGTGCTCGAACGCGCCGCCGGCCATGCCACGGGGCCGTATCTCGTCGACAACGTCGACGTGCATGCCGTCGCTGCTCGCACGAACAACTCCGTGTGCGGCGCGTTCCGTGGGTTCGGGGCGAACCAAGCGCAGTTCGCGATGGAAGGCGTGCTGGATCGATTGGCCGAACAGGTCGGCATCAGCGGCTGGGAGATGCGGTCCCGAAACGTCGTCATGCCCGGTGAGGTGTGGGGGCCGGGCCAGCGCATGGACGGCGGTTCCGCGGGTGCTCGTCAGTGTCTCGATGCGGTGAAGGACGCATACGACGAGGCGGTCGCTGCGGGCAAGGCCGTGGGTGTCGGTCTCGGCCTGAAGAACTCGGGACTCGGCAACGGCTTCAACGAGATCGCGCGGGCGGTGGTCCACTTCCGAGCGGACGGTCGCGTCGAAGTACGGCACTGCTGGACCGAGATGGGCCAGGGCGTCCACACGGTCGCGCTGCAAGTTGCGGTCGAAGAGCTGGGCATCGAGCCCGAGCGGATCGACGTGATCGTGGACTCGACACGCGAGCTCGGTGCTGGGCAGACCACCGGTTCGCGCGGCACGTTGATGGGCGCAGGCTCGGTCCAGGCAGCGTGCGCCGCTGCGGTCGCCGACGGGTGCAAGGTCGGCGTCGACTACGAGGGCGAATACCGAGTCGACTGGACGTCCTCGCTGGGCGAGATCGCCGCACGCAAGGCAGCCGGCGACCCGATCGAGAACCCGATCATCCACTCCACCTTCGGGTACGCATCGCAGGTGGTCATCATGGACCCCGAGACCGGCGACATCGAGAAGGTCGTGGCTGCGCACGACGTCGGCAAGGCGGTGAACCCGATGCTGTGCGAAGGCCAGATCGAGGGTGCCGTGCACATGGGCCTCGGCTACGCGATGAACGAAGGGTTCCCGTGCGACGAGAACGGTTTCCCCACCAACACGACGCTCAAGAGCCTCGACATCATCCGACCCAAGGACATGCCACCGGTCGACGTGATCCTCGTCGAAGCCGCGCAACCCGATGCGCCGTATGGCATCAAGGGCGTCGGTGAGATCGGCCTCGTGCCCACCGCTGGAGCCGTGGCAGCAGCGATTCGCGGCGCCACCGGCGAGTGGCACACCGAGCTTCCGATGCGCAACGAGTCCAACCGAGAACGATCGACGGCATGGACGTGACCGGCTCTCAGAGCGCAGGTTTGGTGTGTGCGCACCATCACCTGTACTCCACGC
This sequence comes from uncultured Ilumatobacter sp., assembly GCA_938044705.1. Classification (GTDB taxonomy): domain Bacteria; phylum Actinomycetota; class Acidimicrobiia; order Acidimicrobiales; family Ilumatobacteraceae; genus Ilumatobacter_A. The sequence goes on from CALIOL010000213.1 coordinate 4,859, forward strand.
TGGCCCGCGGGATGCCTGCGCCACCGAAGAACCCCGGCAACTTCTTGGAGATCCTCGAGAACGTCTGGTGGCGACTCGATCGCGCGCTCGACCTCGAGATGATCGAGTGGTCGGCCAAGCTCGGCGCACTCGAAGCGCTCGAAGCCGGCACCACCGCGATCATCGACCACCACGAGTCCCCCAACTCGATTCCCGGGTCGCTGTCGGCGATCGCCGATGCGTGCAACGACGTCGGCGTGCGCATCAACACCTGCTACGGCATCACCGACCGGCACGGGTCAGGAGCAGCGCTGCGCGGACTCGCCGAGAACGACCGCTACCTGCGTGAGTGCGCTGCGGACGACAAGGGCGGGATGCGCCGAGGGATGGTCGGCGTGCACGCGTCATTCACCGTCAACGATCAACACCTCGAAGATGCAGCCGGGCTCGCCGAGGACCACGGCGTCGGCGTGCACATCCATGTCGCCGAGGGCACCGATGACCTCGAAGCCGCCGATCGCCTCCGCGAGCTCACTCGCGATGACTGGCTGATCATCCACGGGGTCCACCTCCCTGACGACCACGGGCTGCGCGGCACGATCGTGCACAACCCTCGGTCCAACATGAACAACTCCGTCGGCTACGCGGACCCGAGTCGGTTCTCGAACCCGGTCGCCCTCGGGACCGACGGGATCGGCGCCGACATGCTCGCCGAGTTCCAGCTCGCCTACGTGAAGCATCGCGACCACGACATCGCAGCGTCGCCGGACACAGCCTGGTCGTGGCTGCAAGCCGGATATGAACTGTTTCCCGAGGCCCGTCACGACACCGTGACCTGGACCTACGACACCATCGAGCCCTGGCACGTTGCGTTCACTCCGACGATCAACGCCGTCGACGTCGACATCGGCGGTGAACCTGCATTGCGCAACGGTGTGGCGACGCGCGTGGATCCTGACGAGGTGCGAGCCAAGGCAGCCGAGCAGGCCGTGCGGCTTCACACGGCACTCGAGGAGATGGTCGTCTGATGCTGAACAGCTCGGGAAGAACGGTGATGGTCAGCGGTGCGAACCGCGGGCTCGGCAATGCAATCGCACGCCACCTCCATGCATGCGGGTACAACGTGAGTGCGGGTGGCCGTGACCCCGGCGCGCTCGCAGCCTCGCTGGACGACTGCACCGGTGATCGACTGCTCTGCCACTCGTACGACGCCACCAAGGCTGGCGACGAAGACGCCTGGGTCACAGCGACGGTGCAACAGTTCGGTTCGGTCGACATCGTCATCAACAACGCCGGCATCATCGACGTCGCTGCGTTCGATGACCTCACGGGAGACATCGTCGACCGGCTGATGCAGGTGAACCTCAAGGCGCCACTGCGCATGACACAGACGGCAATGCCACACCTGCGCGCCTGCGGATCGGGACGCGTCGTCAACATCTCGTCGCTGTCGGGGCTACGCGTCGCCGGACAGTTCGCGCCGGGCTATGCCATGTCGAAGCACGCTGCGATCGCGCTGTCCGAAGCCACCAAGCAAGCCGGGTGGAGCGACGGCGTCCGCGTCACCGCGGTATGTCCCGGCTTCATCGCGACGGACATGACCAGCACCTTCGACGAAGACCGCTCCACCATGATCGACCCCGGCGACCTTGCGGAACTCATCGCCACCACGATCGCTCTTCCGAATACTGCGTCCGTCGCCCAGCTCACCGTCGCCTGCCGTCTCGAACCTCACTTCTAGACAACGTTGCGAGCACCGGCTCGATGCTGAGTTCCATGAGGAACAGCAGCCGGTCGTCACCGACCATCGGTTGCATGCGCTCGACCACTGCGTCATGGCGTTCCTGCTCGGACGCGTCGCGAAACTCGGCCACGACGTCGACGAACGCTCGTACGTAGGCCGCCTGCCGTCCGAGGATCGACGTGTCGGTCGGAGTGCCGTGTCCGCCATACAGGGTGGCAGTGGACGGCAGCTCGCGTTCGAGACGAGCGAGCGTGTCGAGCCAATCGACATGGTGCCCATCGAGCAGGTACGCGTGGGCGTCGTTGCTCGCGACGTCGCCTGAAAACACGACGTCGCCGTCGAGCGTGAACATCGTGTCGGCATGGGACTCCGCCGCGCCCAGGTCGGTGACCTCGAACGTCAGGCCACCGAGGCGCAGAGGCTCACCGTGCGAGATGATCTCGTCGGGGAAGCGGCGCGTGGTCGGCCACTCGTCGCCCATCATGGGCGCGACGATGTCGTTCTTCTCCGCGTCGTCACGTTCGATCACCGTTGCCACCGCCTGTGTGGCGATAATCGGAGCACTGACCCCATCGAGGATGGTCGCGGCGCCCGCATAGTGATCGGGGTGGGGATGCGTGACCACCAGACCGGCGATCGGTCGCCCGATCTGATCGGTGACTTGGCGAACCGCTCGTGCATCCGAGACGGTCAGCTGGCCGTCCACGATGACCAGGCCATCGGGACCATCGACGACGTAGCTGTTGACCGCCATGGCGGTTCCTTCGACCTGGATGATTCGTGGGTCGGTTGTGGGGGTGATCATGGGGTTGCTCCTTCGAGAGTTGTCGAGGAGCCCGGGCTCTGCACCCATGGGAACACACCCGCCTCGCGATCGCCAGTACGCACTTTCAAGTGCCCGTCCGGGCCGATGTGACGCAGTCCTCTGGTGCTGACGCTTAACAAATCGTAAGGTCTGAAGATGGACACGGTGCCACCCCTCACCCCGATGTCGTTGCCCACGCTGCTGCACCGGATCGAACACGAGTGGAACTCGCGCAAGCGCATCTTCGATCTGCCGACCGCCCGATTCTGGAAGCCTGACCCGGAGGTCGACCTGTCGTTCGAGTTCCTGGGTCGCCCCGCCGCGTCGCCGATCGGGCCAGCGGCCGGACCGCACAGCCAGATGGCACAGAACATCGTGCTGTCGTGGCTCGGCGGGTCACGCCTGTTCGAGTTGAAGACCGTACAGATTCTCGACCAGCTCGAAATCGAACGGCCGTGCATCGACATGGAGACCATCGGTTACAACATCGAGTGGTCCCAGGAACTGCTGATCCACGAGAGCCTCGAGGAGTACGCCAAGGCGTGGATCATCATCGAACTCCTGAAGCGTTGGGAACCGATTCGTGAGTTCGTCGGAGCTGACCCCGGACCGCACGTGTTCGACATGTCGGTCGGCTACGACCTCGCCGGCATCAAGTCCGACAAGGTCGCCGGATTCATCGACGCGATGGCCGACGCAACCGACGAGATCGAGCGACTGCGTGCGCAGATCCCCGACGATTCGGTCTTCGCGCAGTTCCGCGACATCGAGATCCCGTCGAACATCTCGGACACGATCACGCTGTCGACGTTCCACGGCTGCCCGCCCGACGAGATCGAACAGATCACGAAGCACCTCATCGCCGAGCACGACATCGACGTGATCGTGAAGCTCAACCCGACGCTGCTCGGCCCCGACGGCGTGAGCAGCATCGTCCACGACCGACTCGGCTACGAGTACGTCGAGCTGGTGCCGACTGCGTTCGAAGAAGACCTGCCGTTCGATCGGGCGATCACGCTGATCGACGACTTGCACCGATTTGCGCTCGACCACGGCCATCGCTTCGGAATCAAGTTGACCAACACGCTCGTGGTGAACAACCACAAGCAGTGGATGCCCGACCAGACCATGTACCTGTCGGGCGCACCGCTGCACGTGCTCGCGACCGCCGTGCTCGGCAAGCTGTCGGCGGCGCTGCCGGGTCGCTTCATGATCCCCGGCCACGACGGCGCCGATGCCGATGCCGACGCGCCGAACGGAGGCGGCGACATCATGGTCAGTTTCTCGGCGGGCGTGAACAAGGACAATCTCGCCGACACCATCGCCATGGGTGTCCGCCCCGCGAGCGTGTGCTCGGACCTGCTGAAGCCCGGCGGCTACGGGCGATTGGCCCCGATGCTCAAGTCGCTGACCAAAGCCGTCGTGGAATCGGGCTCGAACGACCTCGACGGATTCCGCGACGCGTCGCTGACCGCGGCCCGCGAGGCGGGACACCTCGACACCGCTGTCGCACACTTCGCACACATCACGGGCGACGACCTCGCGAGCTACCACCTCGACGGAAACTCGAAGCTCCCGCGATCTGTCGACCACGACCTCGAGATGTGGGGCTGCGTCGCGTGCAACTTCTGTGTGACCGTGTGCCCGAACGATGCCTTCTTCAAGGTGCCGACGCCCGAGTCACTCGCCAGTGAAGTGGAGGACGCGGGTCGCCAGCAGTACATCCTGTTCGGCGAGCTGTGCAACGAGTGCGGCAACTGCCTCACCTTCTGCCCCGAGAACGGTGACCCGGCGATGATCAAGCCCAAGCTGTTCCTCGACGAAGAGCGGTTCGCTACAGCGGAAGGGCCGAGCTTCCTCGTCGGCTTCGCCGGCGACACACTCGACATCACGCCGCGTAACGGCTTCGAGGACCAGGTCCCGCGCCTGGCGTCGGTGCTCGACGCCGACGAAGGTCTCCCACTTCCGCGCAGCTGACCACGAGTACCGTGACGCAGTGGCGTCCATCATGATCCTCGACGGTGGGATGGGGAAGGAGCTTCGGCGCATCGGAGCACCATTCCGCCAGCCCGAGTGGTCGGCGCTCGCGCTGCTCGAAGCGCCGGACATGGTGACCCAGGCACACGCCAACTTCATCGAGGCGGGCGCACGGACGATCACGACCAACAACTACGCAGTCGTGCCGTTTCACCTCGGCGACGAGGTGTTCGCCGAATGCGGGACGGCGCTCGTCGACCTCGCCGGAACCCTGGCGCGCACGGCAGCCGAGAACTGCGACGCAGAGGTGTCGGTCGCTGGATCGATGCCGCCGTTGTTCGGGTCGTACCTGCCCGAAGCGTTCGACGCCGAGCGAGCCGCACCGATCTACCGCAGCATTGCCGAGTCCCTGGCACCCCATGTCGACCGCTGGATCGGAGAGACCCTCAGCACCACCGCGGAGATGCGCACGATCATCGAGGCGATCGGCGCCACCGGCTCACAGCTGCCCATCTGGATGTCGTTCGCGCTGCCGAACACGTTCGACGAACGCGGCCCTGCATTGCGTTCCGGAGAGACCGTCGCGGACATCGTCGAGGCAGTCTCATCGGTCGGCGATCGCATCGACGCCGTCCTGTTCAACTGCTCGCTCCCCGAGCAGACCGGGCCCGCGCTCGCGGACCTCCGCCACGAACTCGACGTCGTCGGTCTTCAGCACGTCGAGTCCGGTGGATACGCGAACGCCTTCCCCGTGGTCGAGCGTGATGACTACAGCGCCAAGGAAGTCATTTACGAACGCCGCGAGGAGCTCACCGGTGATCGATACGCCGACATCGTGGCGACCTGGATCAGCGATGGCGCGACGATCGTCGGCGGCTGCTGCGACATGTATCCCGAACACATCGCTGCGCTCTCCGAGCGTTTCGCACTCGACCGATAATTTCCCGACGCGCCGCGACTGCGGGTCGACAGCCTGCGACGATATGCGGATGCATCATCGCAGAACGGCGGCGCTCGCAAGCGCCGCGCTCCTCACCCTGGCGGCGTGCGCTTCCGGCTCGGACGACGCCGTCACGACGGCTGGCGACGAGCAAGTGGCCGCGACCGACGCACCAGCCGCAGCCGACGACTTCTCCGAGAGCGAGACCGAGACCGAGGAGCCGGCGTCGGAGCCGACCGAACCCGTCGCGACCGAACCCGTCGTAACCGAGGCGGTGGTCGAGGAACCTCCAGCGGAGGAGGAAACTCCAGCAGACACCGAGCCAGCGGTCGAAGAGACTCCCGAGCCCGAGCCAGCCGCCGAACCCGTCCTCGGCGGCCGACTGCTCGCCGAGACCGTTGAACCAGCGTCGCAGTTCGACGGCAACCCGTTCCCCGACCTCGTCGTCGACGACATCGGCAAAGACGCTCGGGTCAACGTCGCAAACCTCTTGCCGTCAGATCGACCCGTGCTGCTCTGGGCATGGGCGCCGCATTGACCGACCTGTCGCCGGGAAGCTCCCGAAGTCGAGCAGTTCGCTCGAGATCATCTCAACGACGTCGAAGTCATCGGATACGGCACCCAGGACAGTCGTGACGAAGCGGTCGAGTTCGTCAACGATCGCGGAACCGAGTCATTCACCGTGCTGTGGGACGAGACGTTCCAATCGTGGATCTCCTTGGAGATCACCGGTCAGCCGACATTCGTCCTCCTCGACACGCAG
>CALIOL010000214.1 GCA_938044705.1 uncultured Ilumatobacter sp.
CGGGTCGTGGAACACCGTGTTCTGGACGACGGTGATCTTGGCGGGAATCGGCATGGTCAGCACGCTCGCTGTGGTGCCGCATCTGCCCGGCGTGAGCACGCAAGCCCTCGACCCGCTCGGTTCCGTGCTCTCGACCGCTGCGATCGCGCTGGTGCTGTTTGCGATCATCGAAGCGCCCGCCCACCCGACGAGTCCGATGGTCATCGGTGCCGCGATTGCAGGCATCGGTGCAGCGGTCGGTTTCGTGCTCCACGAGCAACGAAGTTCGGCGCCGATGTTGCCGCTGCGGGTCTTCGACAACCCCGTCCGACGAGCCGGTCTGCTGACGCTGCTGTTCGCTGCGGTCGGCTTCGCCGGCGTGACGTTTACGGCTGCGCTCCTGTTGCAGATCGGTTGGGGTGAAGGCGCACTCACGACGGGGCTGATGCTGATGCCGATCGGCATCGCCGAGCTGGTGGTGTCGATGCGCGCGGCTGCACTCTGTCAACGCTTCGGCAGCGGTCGCGTGGTGAGTGTCGGTCTGGTGACGATGGCATGCGGCTATTCGGGAATGGGGCTCACGCCGGTGGGCAACCGGTTGATGTTCGTCGTCGCCGGCGTGGTCGCCGGCGTTGGAACCGCGATCACGATCGCTCCATCGGTGGAACGAGTCATGGCGGACGCAGAACCGGACATGGCCGGCGTGGTCGCGGGGACGAACGAGACGGCTATCGAACTGGGCGCGTCGTTGGGTGTCGCTGTGCTCGGCGGGCTCCAACGCATCTCCTTCGGAGCGGCGCTTCCTGCCGGCGCATCTCCCGACTCGCTCGACGCCGCACTCGAGACCACCGATCGCATGACCGCAGTCGACGCCTACATCAGCAGCGGTCGCATCACGTTGTTCGGCGCAGCCGTCGCGATGCTGATCGCGGTACCGATCGCATTTCGCGAGCACCCTCGGCCGCACTGAAGTCGTCACGTCGACGAAACCGCTGGGAAACGCTGACGTCGTACGGTCGAATCATGACGACACTCCTCGCTGGCGGACGCTGCATCGATCCTGCATCAGGAAACGATGCGATCGCCGACGTTCTCGTTGACGACGGCGTCATCACTGCAATCGGAGCAGACCTCGAAGACCTGGGCTCCGTGCCGCCCCACACGAGAACCATCGACTGCTCGGGCCAGTTGGTCACACCCGGGCTCATCGACATGCATGTGCACGTGATGCCCGGCCTCGGTGACTTCTGCGTCGAGGCCGACGACGTCGGTGTCGACATGGGCGTTCCGCTGCTCATCGATGGCGGAACGAGCGGAGTCGCGACCTTCGACCTCGCCCGTGCGGCGGTCGTCGACCACCCGAAGACCCGAACGGACATCTTGTGCTTCATCGACCCGAACCAGCTGTATCTCGCGACGAAGGATTTCATCTGCCACAAGCTCGAGCTCGCCAACGATGAACGCAACATCGATATCGAAGCGCTCGAAGCTTCGATGGAGCGCAACGCCGACGTGATCGTCGGCATGAAGGTGCGGGCCTGCCACACCGGGGATCCCGAGCACTCGCCATTCCTCGCTGCGGCACAGGCCTCGTCGGGCGGCAAGCCGATCATGGTGCACCTCGGCCGTTTCCCGCACACGCCGACGATCTCGACTCCGACGTTGCTCGAAGCACTTCGACCTGGCGACATCATCACCCACGCCTTTCGCGGCGCCGGCGGGATGCTCGACAGCGACGGAAAGGTGATCCCGGAGTTCGTTGAGGCCGTTGATCGGGGTGTTCGTCTCGACGTCGGCCACTCCGGCACCGACTTCCGATTCCGCGATGCCCGCAAGCTCTTCGCTCAGGGGTACTTCCCCGACACGATCTCGACCGACCTGAACATCTTCAACGTCGGAGGCCCGGTGTTCTCACTCGCAGAAACGATGACGAAGATCCTCCACCTCGGCGTCGATCTCGTTGACGTGATCGCGATGTGCACGTCGAACACCGCCCAGGTGATCGGCCGAGCGGACACGTACGGAAGCCTGGCTGTCGGGCGCCGAGCGAACATCAGCGTCCTGGCCATCGAAAGCGACCCGATCGAGGTGAGCGACGGACACGAGACTGTCACCGCGCAGGAGTGGTTCAGGCCGGTCGGTTGCATGGCAGCAGGCACCTGGTACCCGTCGCAGCTCACGCCTGCGTCGGCCGCAGCCTGAACGTCCGGAGCACGAGCCGTGGACACTCTCGAGCAGCGCGACCTGACGGAGACGCTCGAACACTTTTGGCATCCGGTGTGTGCTGTTGGTGATCTCGGCGGCGCCGAACCGCTCGCGGTCAAGTTGTTGGAACGAGAATTGGTCGTGGCGCGCTTGGCCGATGGGTCACTGACCGCACTCGATGATCGATGCGCGCACCGTTCGACGCGGCTCTCGGTCGGCACTGTCGACGGATGCGAGTTGCGGTGTGCGTATCACGGGTGGACCTGGGCGGGAAATGGCCACTGCACATCGATTCCATCACTTCCAGATGGGCCGATCCCCGCAACTGCTCGGATTCGTTCCTACGACATCACCGAGGAGCACGAGCTGATCTGGGTCCGTCTGAGAGCGCCGGCCCGCGGCACTCTGGAAGCACCGATCCCGCACAGCTCAGCTCACGACGCGTCGCTGCACACGATCATCGGCGAGCCGTACACCTGGCCGGTCTCGGCGCTACGCCGCGTCGAGAACTTCGTCGACCTCGCGCACTTCGCCTGGGTCCACGACGGTTCGCTCGGTCGACGCGACAACCCCGTTCCGCCCCTGCCCGAGATCACGTGCGTCGGTCCCGAGTTGCGCTTCGTCTACGAGCCACCCGAGTTCGAGCCCGATGACTCGGCGATGTACGGCAGGTCGAAGTATCGGATGGGCATGCCCTGCAACGTCGACATCGAGTTCACACTTGCGAGTGGGGCTCGGCGCGTGTTGTGGATGACCGCAAGCCCCGTCGACGAAACGACCTGCCGTGTGTTCTGGGCAATGGCACGCGATGACGATCTCGACGAAGCCGGCAGAACCGACCGAGATGCCGAGCACATCGCGTTTCAGCGGTTGGTGTTGAGCGAAGACGAACCGGTCGTAGGTGCGCAAACGCCCGGACACTTCCCGCTCGACCCGGCGGAGGAAGTGTCGGTCTCGACGGACCTCGTTTCGAACGTCTACCGACGGTGGGTTCGAGAAATGGTTCGAGTTCACCGCGACAGCGACACGACGAGAACGGTCGAGGTCGCATCGTGAACGTGACAGACGGGACCGCCGACCTCGCAATCGTCGGCGGCACCGTCGTGCCGGGCACCGGCGAACCGCCAACCGATGCGACCGTCGTGGTCACCGGTGGAGTGGTGTCTGCGCTCGCCTCACCGGGAGAGCCGGTGTCAGCACAGCGAACGATCGACGCATCGGGAAGCGCCGTGCTCCCCGGCTTCGTCGACAGCCACACCCACATTGCTTCGAACATGTTGCTTCGTGGCCTTCTCGAAGACGTCGAGCTGTTCGAGTGGCTCGACACGATGTGGAAGCTGAAGCAGAACTTCGATCACGACACCCAGTACTGGGCCTCGATGTGTGGCCTGGTGGAGATGGCCCGATCGGGTATCACCTGTTTCAACGAGCACTTCGATGCGTACTCCGTCACGCCACAGGTCCGAGCGCTCGACGAGATTCCGCTGCGCGCAACGCTCGGATACGGATTTGCGGACGGAGGTGTCTACGCCGACGTGGCCGAGTGGTCCTGGTCGGCAATCGAAGACTTCGACGCAGCAACCGCTGGCGCTGCGAGCATCGATGGCGATCGCGTGCGCCTTGCGCTCTCGCCACACGCGCCCTACTCCTGCAGCGGGCCGCTCTGGCGGGCAGTCCGTGAGCTCGCCGACGACCGAGGTCTGCCGATCCACACCCATGTCGCCGAAGGCATGAACGAAGTGCGATTCATGGAGGACACCTACGGCCGCACGACCGTTCAATGGCTTGACGACATCGGATTTCTCGGCTCGGACATCACCGCGGCGCACTGCACGCAACTCACCGTCGACGACGCCTCGATCCTCGCAGAGCACGACGTCAAGGTGGCTCACTGCCCGGTGTGCAACGCGAAGCTGGTGTCGGGAACGATGGACCTCA
>CALIOL010000215.1 GCA_938044705.1 uncultured Ilumatobacter sp.
CGGCCCGGAACACCATGCCAGTATGGCCATCGATCGAACCAGGGCCTCAACCCGAGTATTGGGTTCCCCGTGAACGACCCCAGCGACCGCTGGACGATTCGATGTGGGGAGGTGGTGGCGACGAAGATCGTCGGATGAGCACCACTTTCCCGAACCGCGTCACCGAAATGCTCGGCGTCGAGTACCCGATCGTCCAGGCGCCGATGGGATGGATCGCCAGGTCCCAACTGGCCTCCGCCGTCTCCAACGCTGGCGGGATGGGCATCATCGAGACGTCGTCGGGAGAACTCGATGCGGTGCGCGCCGAGATCGAGAAGATGGCGGACCTCACCGACAAGCCGTTCGGCGTGAACATCGCGCAGGCATTCGTCCGCGACCCGGACATCGTGCAGTTCGTCGTCGACCAGGGCGTCCAGTTCGTCACCACATCAGCAGGCAACCCGACCAAGTACACCGGTCAACTCAAAGAGGCGGGCCTCACGGTGTTCCACGTCGTCCCGACACTGCACGGTGCGCTCAAGGCCGTTGAAGCCGGAGTCGACGGCCTCGTGGTCGAAGGTGGCGAAGGAGGTGGATTCAAGAACCCTCGCGACGTGGCGCTCATGGTATTGCTGCCGCTGATCGCGTCGAAGGTCGACGTCCCGATCATCGCGGCCGGTGGCATGGTCGACGGCGGCACGATGGCCGCAGCGCTCGCGCTCGGCGCAGAAGGGATCCAGATGGGCACGCGGATGGTCTCGGCCGCGGAGTCGCCAGTCCACGACAACTGGAAGCAGTCGATCATCGACGCAGCGGAGACCGACACGGTGTTCCTCAATCGGCACACGTCACCGGCGCTGCGAGCGCTGCGCACCGAACGATCATCGGCGCTCGAGATGGACACCGAGACCAACGCGATGTCGGCGATGCTCGGCACACACCTCGACCTCTATTTCGGTGGCGACATGGAAGCAAGCCTCGCCCTGACCGGGCAGGTCGCCGGCCGTATCGAAGGCGTCGAACCCGTTGCCGAGATCATCGAGCGCTGTGCCGCCGAGTGCCGCAAGGTCATGGCCGAGCTCGCCGAGCGCTACTCCTGAACGGACGCTTGTTTGTAGAGCACAAGCATCTCTCCGCAAGACTGGTGAGATGGGACTGACGCAAGACGATCGCACGGCGCTGCATGAGCGGTATGCGGTGGAACGCGACAAGCGACTCCGCGCCGACGGCAACGAACAGTACGTCGAGGTCTCCGGGGTGTTCTCGGACTACGCGCAGGATCCGTACATCGAGGCAATGCCGCGCGAGGCGTTGCATGACGAGGTCGAGTTTGCGTTCATCGGCGGGGGCTTCGCCGGTCTGGTGACCGGAGCAAAGCTCAAGGAGGTCGGGATCGCAGACGTGCGGATCGTCGAGAAGGGCGGGGACTTCGGCGGCACCTGGTATTGGAATCGGTACCCGGGTGCGCAATGCGACACTGCGGCGTTCATCTACCTCCCGCTGCTGGAGGAAACCGGCCACATGCCCAGCGAGAAGTACACGCACGCGCCCGAGATCGCCGAGCACTGTCGCCGGATCGGTACGCACTTCGACCTGTACGACAACGCGGTGTTCTCGACCGAAGTCACCGACCTCGAGTGGGATGATGACGCCTGCCGTTGGATCATTCGCACCAACCGCGGCGACGAGATGCGAGCCCGCCACGTGGGCATCGGAACTGGCCCACTCCACCGGCCGAAACTGCCGGGGATCCCCGGAATCGAATCGTTCGCCGGACACAGCTTCCACACCAGCCGGTGGGACTACGACTACACCGGTGGCGACTCGGCCGGCGCCCCGATGACCGGTCTGGTCAATAGGCGGGTCGGCATCATCGGTACCGGGGCGACCGCAGTGCAGTGCATCCCACACCTGGCTCGCGATGCCGGGGAGTTGCTCGTCTTCCAGCGCACGCCGTCGTCGGTCGACGCTCGCAACAACCACGACGTCGACCCGGAGTGGTTCGCCACGCTGGAACCTGGATGGCAGAAGCGATGGATGGAGAACTTCACGATCCTCCAGACCGGAGGCTTCGCAGACGAAGACCTCGTGAAAGACGGCTGGACCGACATCTCGCAGCGCATTCGCGACCGGCTGCTCGCAGAACCCGAACCGGACCTGACGCCCGAGGGCTTCGTGAAGGCGTACCACGACAGCGACGACGAGAAGATGGAAGAGATCCGTCGCCGCGTCGAAGAGATCGTTTCCGATCCGAACGCCGCAGACGCGTTGAAGCCGTGGTATCGCCAGTTGTGCAAGCGACCGTGCTTCCACGACGACTACCTGTCGGCGTTCAACGAACCGAGCACAACGCTGGTGCACACCAACGGCAACGGCGTCGAACGCATCACGGAGCGCGGCGTCGTCGTCCAAGGCGTCGAGTACGAACTCGATTGTCTGATCTATGCGTCGGGATTCGAAGTCGGCACGGAGTTCACGCGCCGGTGGGGGTTCGACGTGACGGGGCGAGACGGTGAGACACTGTCAGAACACTGGGCGGAGGGCATGATGAGCCTGCACGGCATCCATGTCCACGGATTTCCGAACATGTACATCGTGAGCCCGACCCAGGGAGCCAACCTCATCTCCAACGTTCCGCACAACCTCACCGAGTCTGCCGAGACCATTGCAGCCGTCGTCGCGCATGCCACGTTGCTCGGCACGAACGAGGTCGAGGTTCGCGCGGCCGACGAGCGCGCCTGGGTCGAGCTACTCGAGCGTGGAGGACGTACCTTCGGCGGGGACCCGACGTGCACACCGGGCTACTACAACAACGAAGGCCACGGCATCGACGACAGTGCTCGACGCGGGACCCTCGGCTACCCGGACGGCCCGGTGGCCTACTTCGAGCACATCGGACGCTGGCGAACCTCGGGCGAGTTCACCGGCCTCGAATTCCGCTGACCGATCAGGTTTGTGACTGGCGCAGACCTCACGGCATGATCAGCGGGTGCCGAACGATGCCGCTGCCACCGTTCTGCTGCCGAGACCGACGAACGGCAGAGTCTTCTCGCTGCCCGGCAAGGTGCGTCTCGGCGATGTCGACACGAACGGTCGACTGCGGCTCGACGCCACCGCCAGATTCCTGCAGGACGCTGCAACCGATGACGCCTCCGACGCTGGACTCGATCGACGGTATGGGTGGCTCGTGCGCCGAACGAAGATCGAAACGACGGTCTCGGCCGGCATCGGTGAACCGATCGAGATCTCGACCTGGTGCGCTGCGATCGGCCGTGCGTGGGCGGAACGACGATCCCAGATCGTCGGCAAGCGCGGGGCGCTGATCGACGCAGTGAGTCTCTGGGTGCAGATCGACGTCAACACCGGTCGGCCTGCACGGGTCGCCGACGACTTCGTCATGGCCTACGCGGATGCCGCCGGGGGGCGCTCGATCGGAGCCGGGCTCTCGCTCCCGGCGCGGCCCGCCGAGACGAGTCCGCTCGCATGGTCGGTGCGTCGATCGGACCTCGACCCGTTCGGGCACGTGAACAACGCAGCAACGTGGTCATTGGTCGAAGAAGCCGGCCGACTCGATGCCGGCGACCGGGTCGGCACCGCTGAACTCGAGTATCCCCAGCCGATCGAACCCGATCAACCGATCGAGGTCACGACCGGACAGGCCGATGGAGCGACGTCGGTCTGGGTGAACCGGTCGGACGGTGTGTTGATCGCAGCGGGCCGCTGGACACCCGTCAACGCAACGTGATGCCGGGTTGCCCGTCGGATGCGACGGTTGAGCCGATCACGGCAGCGGTGTGGCCGGTATCGGCGAGTCCTGCGAGGACGTCACCCGAGCGTGCTGGATCGACTCCGAAGATCAATCCACCCGAGGTCTGAGCGTCGGCGAACAGCAACTGATCCAGTTCGTCGCGGTCACCTGCATCGAGGAGCTCGACACCCCACTCCCAGTTGCGACGGCTTCCACCCGGCATCACGCCCGAGCGCGCGTGAGCGACGGCCCCGGGCAGGAAGGGGATCGCGTCGAAGTCGACGTTGCACCGCACATCGGACTCGACCGACATCCTGCCGAGGTGGCCGAGCAAACCGAACCCGGTGACGTCGGTACAACCGGTCACGCCGGCATCGACCGCCAAACGGGATCCGACATCGTTGAGTCGGATCATCGACTCGACCGCTCCAGCGGCTTCGTCGGGTGAAGCGAGGTCCGCCTTGATGGCCGTGGTCAACACGCCGATGCCCAGTGGCTTGGTCAGGACGAGGTCCTGGCCGGCGCGGAGCCCGGCGTTGGTCAAGATGCGGTCCGGATGCACTTCGCCCGTGACCGCCATGCCGTATTTGGGTTCGGGGTCGTCGATCGTGTGCCCGCCCGCGACGACGAATCCGCCAGCCGTTGCGATGTCCTGACCGCCTGCCAGCAACTCGCCCAGCAGTTCGGTCGGCAACTCGTCCTTGTTCCAGCCGACCAGATTGAGCGCGAACAGGGGCCGACCGCCCATCGCGTAGATGTCCGACACGCTGTTCGCCGCTGCCACGCGCCCCCACGTGCGCGCTTCGTCGACCACCGGCGTGATGAAGTCCGCAGTGGAGACCAGCGCACGGTCCGCGTCGATCTGCCACACGGCGGCATCGTCGCCGGTGTCAGGTCCCACGAGCAGCTCGGGGGGATGATCAGATTGCAGATGTCGCACCACGTGCGCCAGCTCGCCCGGAGCGAGCTTGCAGCCTCAACCAGCTCCGTGACTGAACTGGGTGAGGCGGATGCGGTCTCGCTCACTCATGAAGATGACTGTATCGCCGGCGCCCTTTTCGGTCTCGAACACGCGTCGAAACTCTCAGTCGAGAGCACGACGTTTCGGGTCGGGGAACAGGCTGAACACGAGTGCTGCAGCCGGAATGACCGCGAGCGCAACCAAGGCGGGGGAGTAGTCGTCGAGTGCGCCCTGCGTGAGCGACAACACCACGGGACCGATCGCCGAGGCGGCCACGTTGAAGAACGTCAGCGAACCCTGGATCGAACCGAGATGAGTCGTCCCGAACCAGCCAGGCAACAGCGTGGACGACGCCGTGCGAACCGCTCCACCGGTTGCTCCGAGCACCATCGAGTACACGATGACGATCGCTCCGGTCGACAGCATGGACCCGAGCAGGTGTGCGCAGATCAGCAGCACCATTCCGGCCGCAGGCAGGAATCGCAGTCCGAGACGGTCGGCCAGCGAGCCGACGACGAGACCTGCGAGCGTCGACCCGATCACCTGCGGCAAGAAGAGCGCGGCGGCAGCGGTTTCCGAGATGCCCGCCTCACCCATCAGATCGATCTGGTGAAAATTGAGCGCGGTGGAGAGCATTCCCGTCGTGCCGCTGACTGCGGCGATCATCCAGAACGAACGGGTTCGCAGCGCCTCACCCCGATCGAAGTCTCCGGTCTCTCGAGACGTGCCGGGAAGGTCGTTGACGCCATCGTGGAGAGCTGCGCCGCCGACGACCGACCCTCTCGTTCCACGCGGCATCGACGTCAGCCCGAAGAATGCGATCGGCACCACCGTGCAGGCGATCGCTCCAGCGGCGACCAACCAGGCTCGTCGCCACCCGATCGAATCGATCACGAGTGAGAGCAGAACGGGGACGAGCGCCATCAGGCCGGCGGTCAGCGTGGCGAAAATCCCCAGCGCCGTTCCTCGACGCTCCCGGAAGCGGAGCGACACGGTCACCGTCGACACCAGCGACAGCGACCCTTGCCCGAGAAAACGGATACCTGCGAACCCGACAGCGAGCCACACGAGCCCGTTGACCAGCGACATGTTGACGAGCGCCAGAGCAAAACAAGCCCCGATCACCATCTGCGTGAGCCGGACGCCGCGCTGGTCGATCTGGCGACCAACCCACGGCAACAGCGCGGCACCGCTGAGGGTTCCAACGAGATACGCCGCACCGACTTGGTCGCGCGTCAACGACAGGTCCTCGACGAAGCGGTCGACGAACACCGACACCCCAATCGTCTGGCCTGGTCCCGTAAGGCCGGCGGACAGTGTTGCCAGCCCGAGGATGACCCAGCGGGAGCGATCTCGGCGCTCGTCGGGGGCCGGGGCCGCCGGAGTCGTCGTCACCCCGTGGTTGCTATCGCCGAAAACTGACGATTCGACGGCTGCGGCACTGCAAGCCGGGTGCGCTTGGTGGGTACTCTGTCCACGTGGCCTCGCCAGACAATCAAACAACCGGAGGAGCCGGCGCCGATTTCGGTGCGAACTCCTGGCTCGTCGAAGAGATGTACGAACAGTTCGTGCGCGATCCCGGATCGGTCGGTGATCAATGGCAGGAGTTTTTTGCTGACTACAAGGCCACTGCGCCGTCGATCGCGGCGGCTGCCGCTGCGTCGCCGGCTGTTCGTGCCGTCGAAGCTGCGCACCGACCAGCGGAGGAAACCGAGCTTCCGAGCCCCGGTGCCGCCGCCAACGGCGCAGCGCCCGCTCAAGCGCCACCGGCCGCTCAGCCGGAGTCCGCTGCCGAATCAGCGAAGCCCGAACCGGCGGAAGAGGCCGGTAAGCCGATCCGTGGCGCCGGCGCCGCGATCGTGCGCAACATGGAAGCGAGCCTCGAGGTCCCGACGGCCACGAGCTTCCGCAACGTTCCGGCCAAGTTGCTCGAGGTGAACCGCAAGGTCATCAACGGGTTCCGGGCTCGCTCCGGGCAGGGCAAGATCAGCTTCACACACCTCATCGGGTGGGCTGTCGTGCGGGCGATCGCCGACGAGGTCCCGAACATGAAGAACGGATTCGTCGAAGGTGAGGACGGCAAGCCGCGCCTCATCACCAACGACCACGTCAACATGGCGCTCGCGGTCGACGTCGAGAAGAAGGACGGAAGCCGCACGTTGCTGACGCCCATCATCCGAGATGCCGACACGCTCGACTTCGCCGGATTCCTTGCGTCCTACGACGAACTGATCCGCAAGGTCAAGAGCAACAAGTTGACCGTCGAAGACTTCATGGGCGCCAACGTCTCGCTCACCAACCCGGGAACGATCGGCACGGTCCAATCGGTGCCGCGCCTGATGCCAGGCCAGGGCCTCATCGTCGGTGTCGGATCCATCGACTTCCCGGCGGAGTTCGAAGGTGCCGACCGCGCATCGCTTGCCGACATGGGCTTGTCCAAGACCGTCACCGTCACGTCCACCTACGACCACCGGATCATCCAGGGGGCCGAATCGGGACTCTTCCTCAAGCGCGTCAAAGAACTGCTCCTGGGCGAGCACGAGTTCTACGACGAGATCTTCCACAGCCTCGACCTGCCGTACGAAGCCGTCAAGTGGCGTCCGGACATCAACCCTCGCGACCGCGAAGAAGCGATGCTTCGCAAGCAGATGGCCGTGGCCAAGCTGATCCGCGTTCACCGAGTCCGTGGACACCGAATCGCCGACCTGGACCCCCTGCGTTGGATCGAGCCACACACGCCGGTCGAGCTCGACCCGGCGACCTACGGCCTCACCATCTGGGACCTCGATCGCGAGTTCCTCACCGACGGCGTCGGCGGCAGCGACAAGATGCAACTCGGCAATCTGTTGGGCGTCCTCCGCGATGCGTATTGCCGCACCGTCGGCGTGGAGTACATGCACATCCAGAGCACCGACGAACAGAAGTGGGTGCAAGAACGCGTCGAGAGCAAGCAGGTCGAATTCGGCATCGACGACAAGCGCCGCATCCTCGAGCGCGTCAATGCGGCGGAGTCGTTCGAGAAGTTCCTCGCGACGAAATACGTGGGAACGAAGCGCTTCGGTATCGAAGGCGCGGAATCCGCCATTCCGATCCTCGACGTGATCCTGGGCAATGCTGCTGATGCGGGACTCGACTCCGCCATCCTCGGCATGGCGCACCGCGGTCGGCTCAACGTGTTGTCGAACATCATGGGCAAGAGCTACGAGGCGATCTTCGGTGAGTTCGAAGGCCACCTGGACCCGACGTCGGTCCAGGGTTCGGGCGACGTCAAATACCACCTCGGTTCCAAGGGCAGCTACGTCAGCCCGTCGGGCGCCGAGATCGACATCGAACTCGCAGCGAACCCGAGTCACCTCGAAACCGTCGACCCGATCGTCATGGGCATGGTCCGCGCAAAGCAGGACCAGATCGACCCGCCGGGCTCGTTCCCGGTGCTGCCGCTCCTCATCCACGGTGACGCAGCATTCGCCGGGCAGGGCGTCGTCGCGGAGTGTCTGGCGATGAGCGACACCGGCGGCTACCGCATCGGCGGCACGATCCACCTCATCATCAACAACCAGATCGGCTTCACGACCGCACCGGTCAACTCGCGTTCGTCTCCGTACTGCTCAGACGTCGCGAAGACCGTCCAGGCACCGATCTTCCACGTCAATGGTGACGACCCAGAAGCCTGTGTGCGTGTTGCTCAGCTCGCATGGGAGTATCGCCAGGCGTTCAACAAGGACGTCGTGATCGACATGGTGTGCTACCGACGCCATGGCCACAACGAAGGTGACGATCCGAGCTACACCCAGCCGCTGATGTACCGCGCGATCGGTGAGCGACGCAGCGTCCGCAAGCTCTACGTCGAATCGCTTGTCAAGCGTGGCGACATCACGCTGGACGAGGCCGAGCAAGCGCTCAGCGAGTTCCACGACAAGCTGCAGGTGGCCCTCGATGCGACGCGCAGCCAAGCGCCTGCCGAGATCAAGGCGCCACGACCGCCCGCTCCGGTCGGCGTGCTGCCCCACATCGCCACCGGCGTGAATCGGAACATGCTCGACTCCATCTTCGCTGGGCTCACGGACTACCCGGAGGGCTTCACGATCCACCCGAAGCTCGCCAAGCAATTCGAGACCCGAAAGAAGATGTTCGACTCCGGCGAGGTCGACTGGGCGCTCGCCGAAGCATTCGCGATCGGGTCGCTCGTCTCAGAGGGCACGTCGGTGCGCTACGCAGGTGAGGACGTCCGACGCGGCACGTTCAGTCATCGCCACGCGGCGCTGATCGACTACGAGAACGGTGAGCCCTTCGTCCCACTCGACAGCCTCGATGGGGAGGGGCGCTTCTGGGTCTTCGACTCGTTGCTGTCCGAATATGCCGCCATGGGCTTCGAGTACGGCTACAGCCACTCCAATCCGGACGCCCTGGTCGTCTGGGAGGCGCAGTTCGGTGACTTCGTCAACGGCGCGCAGATCATCATCGACCAATACATCGTCGCAGCGGAGGACAAGTGGAGCCAGCAGAACGGTCTCGTGCTGTTGCTGCCGCACGGCTACGAAGGCCAAGGTCCCGAGCACAGTTCGGCTCGTATCGAGCGGTTCCTCACGCTCGCTGCAGAAGACAACATGCAGGTCGTGAACACGACCACCGCAGCCAACTTCTTCCACCTGTTGCGTCGTCAGGTCATGCAGGACCGTCAGACTCCGCTCATCGTCTTCTCGCCGAAGCAAGGCCTGCGGATGAAGCAGACCCGCTCACCGATCGAGGACCTCACCTCCGGATCGTTCCAGGAGCTCCTGGACGACCCCGGTGACGTCGACCCGCAAGCGGTGACGCGCATCGTCTTCTGCTCCGGCAAGGTCGCCTGGGATGCCATCGCGGCTCGCGACGAGCGGAACGAACCCGTTGCTGTCGTCCGGATCGAGCAGCTCTACCCGCTGCCGACCGAGCAGATGCTCGACATCTTGAAGAAGTACCCCAACGCAAAGGAGCTCCGTTGGCTCCAAGAAGAGCCGGCGAACATGGGCGCGTGGAACTTCATCGAGCACAATGTGTGGCGGATCAAGGACCAGGGCTACGACCTCCGCCATGTGGCACGCGTCGAGTCCGGCAGTCCGGCAACCGGCTCGAAGATCATTCACGACCAGGAACTCGCTCAGCTCATGGACGAGCTCTTCGCTCCTTCCGAGGACTGAGGATGAAGCGCAGCCGTCGATCCCGCGTCCTTCGTCGATCGTTGGGGGCATTCGTCACCGAGCCGTCGACACCTGTCGAAGAACAGCGTGCCGCAATGGATCGAGCCGACCGTCTGCCGCGCCCGCGAGGAGTCGACTACGTGGACGTCGAGGTCGGCGGCGTCGGCGCGATCGTGGCGACGCCGAGCAAGGTGCCCGTCGAACGACACATCCTGTACTTCCACGGCGGCGGATACGTGATCGGCTCGCCGAGGAGCCATATCGCCATGGCCGCACGCTTGGCGGTTCACGCTCATGCGTCGATTTCCGTCATCGACTACCGACTCGCACCGGAGCATCCGTACCCGGCGTGCGTCGACGACTGTGTGGCGGCGTATCGCTCGGTCGTGAAGGAGTGGGATCCGGCCTCCGTGGTCATCGCAGGCGACTCGGCAGGGGGAGGGGCGACGCTCTCCACGTTGTGCGCCCTCCGCGACGCTGGTGACCCGTTGCCCGCGGCTGGCTACCTGATCTCGCCGTGGACCGACCTGACCGCGTCCGGCGAGACGACCACGAGCAAGGCGTCCGTCGACCCGATGTTGCAGTTGTCCATGCTGAACCCGTTTGCCGAGCGGTATGCCGGAGGGCGCCCGCTGGACGATCCGGGAATCTCGCCGTTGTTCGCCGACCTGTCCGGTCTTCCTCCGCTCCTGGTGCAGGTCGGGTCAGACGAGATCTTGCTGTCCGACTCGACGCGGTTGGTCGAGAAGGCCAGAGCGAGTGGGGTGAACGTCGACCTCGACGTCCGCGACGGCATGTGGCACGTCTATCAGGCCTTTGCCGGCATGATGCCGGAGGCGACTGCGGCACTCATCGAAGCGGCGTCGTTCATCCGAGCGAAGACCCCTGGCCCCGGTCTGCCGACGTTGCGGCCTGCCAGCTGATCAACACCGGGTCTCACGCCGGACCGGAATCCCCGTGATCTCGCTTCGTCCGGTCAGCGCAGCGGAATGCCCAGTACCTGTTCCAGTTCACCGATCGCCTGGTCGGCACCTCCGACCTTGATCGTGGTCATCCCCATCGCCTTCGCCGGCTTGAGGTTGATCCCGAGGTCGTCGAGAAAGACGCACCGGTCCGGTGTCGCCCCGACGAGGTCGCAGGCGATCTCGTAGAACCGGGGTTCGGGCTTGCGGACACCCACTTTGCTCGACTCGACGACGTGGTCGAACTTCGCCATGACCGCAGCGACGTCGGGGCGGGCCTGCGTCGCCGTGTCGTCCGAGACGACGTTGTTGGTCAGGCAGGCGGTGGCGTACCCGGCGGCGATGACACGATCGAGGGCGGTCACCATCTCGCTGCGCACTTCACCTGAGAGCAGCGCGAGCACGTCTCGACCGGGTACCCGGTGCCCGAGCCCCTCGGACTCGACGGCGAACAACTCGTCGAACTCCTGGGGGGAGACGTCGTTACGTTCGAGCTTCGCCCACGCGTTGTCGTCGGGGTTGGCCGTGTTGACCGACCGGATGAAGTCGACGGGGAGTCCCTCGGCGGCCTCGTACCGATTGAAGGCTTCGAACGGGCTCGACAAGATAACCCCGCCGAAGTCCCAGAGCACGGCATGGATGGCAGGGTCGTTCATCGCGCCGATCTTACGATTCGGAGTCCGTTGGGGGAGCATCTGTGTCCTGGCCGTCGCCAGCGTTTACCATCGCATGCAGGTTGGCCCGTGCGAATGCAGGACCTACCCCGGCGACCGGAGCGATCCCGCTCGGTCCCGTTGATTTGAGCAAGGAAGTGAAGACTCGAGATGAGTAACCGTAAGGGGCCCGCCCACGTCGTGGTCGACGGGTCCAACATCGCCACCGAAGGCCGTTCGATGCCGAGCCTGGCACAGTTGAGCGAGGCCGTTTCCGGTTTCATGGAGGAACACCCCGACGCGGCGATCACCGTCGTCGTCGATGCCACCTTCGGCCACCGCATCGACAAGAAAGAGGTCGCGGAGTTCGAAGCTGGGATCTCGAACAACGAGCTCGTGGCGCCGCCCGCCGGCGCTGTCGGGAGAGGCGATGCCTTCGTCCTCGGTATTGCTGACAAGGTCGGGGCCTCGGTGCTGTCGAACGACTCCTTTCAGGAATTCCACGGCGAGTACAAGTGGCTGTTCGACGAAGGGCGTCTGATCGGCGGCAAGCCGGTCCCTCATATCGGGTGGGTCTGGGTCGATCGCGTCCCGGTCCGCGGGCCGATCAGTCGCAAGGCGACCCGCGGTGGCGGAGGCGGCAGTCGCCGTTCCGGCGGGAGCCGTCGAGGTGGCCAGCAGGACGACGCCACGGTGCGCACCGGGAGCAAAGAAGCATCTGCTCCGATGCCCAAGCCAAAGTCTCCGCCCCCTGGCCGTGCGGCGGCAAAGTCAAAGGCAAAGTCGCAGCCGGCGGCGGCTCCCAAGCGCGCGCCCAAGGGTGGTGACCCGGTCAACGAACTGATGCCGTTCCTGGACTTCGTCGAGAAGCACCCGGTTGGCACGAGTGTCAACGGAACCGTCGATGCGTACTCGTCGCACGGCGCATACATCACGATCGCTGACAGCGAAGTGCGCGGGTACGTTCCCCTGCGCCTGATGGCCGACCCCATGCCACGAAGCGCGAAGAGCGTCATGAAACAAGGGGAGTCGGTGACCGTCGTGGTCGTCAGCTTTGCGCCGGCCCGCCGAAGCATCGACTGTGCGCTTCCGGACATGGCAGACGCCGCCGTTGCCGAAGCGGCCGCCGAGGGAGTCGACGAGGCGGAGGAAGCAGTTGCCGTGAACGCCAAGAAGTCGGCGGAGACGAAGAGCTCGAGCAAGAAGCGTGTCGCGAAGAAGTCACCGGCGAAGAAGAAGGCCACGGCGAAGAAGACCGCAACGAAAAAGGTCACGGCGAAGAAAGCTGCGGTCAAGAAAGCCGCTGACAAGAAGACGCCGGCCAAGAAGCAGACCGCAGCCAAGGTTCCCGCGAAGAAGACCGTCGCGAAGAAGGCAGTTGCGAAGAAGGCGACGACCAAGAAAGCGGCTGCGAAGAAGACCACGACCAAAAAGGCCGCCGCGAAGAAGACGGCTGCAAAGAAGCCAGCAGCAAAGAAGAGCGCGGCGAAGAAGCCAGCGGCCAAGAAGTCAGCCGCGAAGAAGAAGGCGGCAGCCGACTCATGAGGATCGTGACGTGGAACATCAACTCGTTGCGTGCCCGCCAAGAGCGCGTCGAGGCATGGCTGACCGAAGTGCAACCCGACGTCGTGCTCCTGCAGGAGACCAAGCTCGCTGACGACGCGTTCCCGACACTTGCCTTCGAGGCGCTGGGGTACTCCTGTGCCCACTACGGGCAAGGACAGTGGAACGGTGTGGCGATTCTGTCGAAGGTCGGTCTCGACGACGTCGTGGCCAACTTCGCTGGTGACAGCGACCCCGACCCTGACGCACGGATCATCACCGCCACATGTGGAGGGGTGCGCGTGAGCAGCGTGTATGTCCCGAACGGCCGCTCGCTCGACGACGATCACTACACCTACAAGCTCTGGTGGCTCGGGCGACTCCTCGAGCATCTCGACGCTGATACTTCAGCCGATCAGGCAGTCGTGGTGGGTGGCGACTACAACATCGCACCTGATGATCGCGACGTCCATGATCCGAAGGTGTTGGTCGGCGCAACCCACGGCAGCCAGGCGGAACGGGACCGTCTCGCCGAGCTCGAGGCATGGGGTCTGACCGATGCATTCCGCCACTTCCACGATGAAGACCGCATGTTCTCGTGGTGGGACTATCGCGGCGGCGACTTTCACCAAGGTCGTGGGATGCGTATCGACCTGCTGATGTGTTCGGCGTCGGTGATCGATCGTGCCGAGTGGACGATGATCGATCGAAACGCCCGAAAGGGCAAGCAGCCGAGTGACCACACCCCGGTGATGGTCGACATCGCCGACTGACGTCACGGCGCGCGGACGCAGCGGCCTTGCGGTCTGCTGGTACGGTCCGCCCGTGCCTGACCTGACGCTTCGCCCGAACACGATGGGTGCCAAGGCGGCGCGAGTGGGACTTCGTCTGCTCCGAGGGTGGAAGATCGAAGGCGAGCTCCCCACCCAGAGCCACGCGGTCATGCTGGCGGTTCCGCATACGACCAACATGGACGGGCTGCTGCTCGTCCTCCTGACGCGGAGTGTCGGCATGGGGTCGAATTGGATGGTGAAGAACACCTGGACCAAACCGCCGATGGGTTGGCTCACCAAACGGGTCGGGGCGGTGCCGGTCGACCGATCACAAGCGACCGGCATGGTCGGCCAGATGGTCGAGATGTTCTCCGACCGCGACGAGTTCGTCTTGATGATCCCGCCCGAAGGAACCCGAAGCCTTGCGGAGAACTGGCGCTCGGGTTTCTACCAGATCGCGCTCGACGCCGATGTCCCCGTGATTCCGGCATACCTCGACTACCGCACCCGCCGCGGTGGATTCCTCGCACCGATCGAGCTGACCGGGAATCGATCAGCCGACATGGATGCGATCCGGGCGGTCTATCCCGGAGCTGCCCAGATGGCGAAGGATCCTGCGAAGTTCGGGCCGATCCGCCTACGTGACGAGAACTGACCTGAGCGTTCTCGTCAACGCTACGAGCTGAGTGCGCTGACTCCCGCCGGGGTCAGCATTTCGGTGTTCGCCGGCGTGGCCGCATCCTTGGGATCGGTCTCCGACTGAGTCCCGACGTCGCCTGATTCTGCATCGGGACGCTTGCCGAGCGTGAGTGCGCCGAGCGCCACGAGGTACAGCGCGAGTCCGATGAGCACGGTGCGATCGAACCCGAAACTCATCGAGGCAACCGTGGTCACCGACGACCCGATGACGGAGAAGAAGCCGTTCACCGCCCAACACCATGCGACGAAGCGATCGCGATCGCTCTCGTCGCGATCCGCAGTGAGTGCGGCGGCGCGGTCGATCCCAGCTGGCAAGAACACGCCGAGTGCCATACCGACGGGCAGAAGCATCGCGATCACCAGCATGATGCGCATCGGTTCGCTCCACGCGAGGGCAACCTCGGTGATCGGGTCGCTGACGACCAGGTAGAGCACGGTGACGAAGAACAGGCCTGCGACTGCCGCTGGAAGACCGACGGACGGGCGAGCCCCGATCCTCCCGGAGAAGCGTGCGCCGAGCGCCGTGGCGAGCAGCAGGGTGAACAGCGACACCGACAGCGAGAGGGTCGGATATCCCAGCAACAGCGAGAACCGCTGGATCATGGAGATCTCGACGAACATGAAGCCCAACCCGATCGATGCGAAGTAGGCGAACATTCGACCCCGGCCGCGCACCGAGGTGACGTCCGCGCTGGTTCCTCGTCGTCGGCGCGTGAGCAGGAACGGGAGCCAGAGGAAGAGTGCAGCGACGAACATCGCGATCGCAATCAGTACGAGGAGCAGGCGTTCCCCGATTGCGATTTCGGTGTCCTCGAACGATCGGTTCCAATCACCGACCACGTCCTCGAACCCGCTGAAGTGCCAGAAGAAGGGCCGATCGTCGTCGATCGACGAGATGTCGTACGCGTAGTCGCCCACGATGCGCTCGACGTCGTCCGCTGAACCGGTGATGAGGTCTGTGGTGATCCCTGCCCCGGGAAGCGACCCATCGGGGAGATGGAGCGCCTCGGTTTCCGGCAGCCGGGTCACCGACTCGACAATCCGAGCCGATGCCTGCTCGTCTGGCGCGTTCTTGAACAGCAACATCGTCGAAGCGCGCTCGAGGTCGTTGTCGCCACGATTCACGAGGAGTGCGGTCTGGGCGGCGAAGTCGCCTTGCTCGTTGCGGAGCGCCTCGCGGGCGGTGACGAGGTAGCGAGCCGTGCGAGTCGGTCGAGTGTCGAAATCGAAGTCGCCGAACTGAGTGACGACCATGCCGTCGGGCGTGAGGTGCTCGTACGCCTCGGCAATCATCTCTTCGGTGTACAAGTAGCTCTCGGAGAGGACGAACGCCCCCGAGGTGGCTGCATTCGAAGCCGCGTAGGAGTCGGGGGCAACGAACCACACCATGTCGTATTCGTTGCCGGTGCGAGCGAGGAAGGTCCGCCCGTCACCTTGGATGTAGTCGACGTCGTCGCGGTTTGCGATGTTGCCGGAGTAGTCGGCGAACCGGTTCTCGAGCAGATCCACGGTGACCGGATTGAGTTCAACGGCATCGACGTGGCCGACGCCGTAGGTCAACGCCGCTTGGATCTCGTTGCCGCCGGCGGCGCCGATGATGAGGATCCGTTCAGGTTCGCGACCCAGCGCAGCGAAGGGAATCTGGCGCGTGTCGTCGTCGAATCGGGCTGATGTGGCCCGAGTGCCGTCCCACCGCCAGATCGAGGAGCCCCAAAGCCCGTCGTGATGCAAGACGTGCAGGTCGCCTTCAGCCGAAGGGAACTCGACTGCGTCGACTCGGAACACCGCACCCCAATCGCCTGCGGCGACCACGTCGTTGTCCTTCAAGGTCTTCGTGTCATCGGCGCGGACGTCGAACGTGCCCGCAGCGAACGTCGCCACGAGCGCAGCAGCCACAACGCCGACATGGCGGCCGTTCCACGACTGCGCGGTCCTCGCAGTGATCGTGAGGCCGAGCGCCACGAGCACGACGTTCGCGAACAGAATCATTGCCGGAGGGCCGACGGTGAGCTGAAGCGGAACGGCAGTGAGGCAGCCCATTGCCGCGCCGAACAGGTCCCAGAAGTAGAGACGACGGACTTCTCGGGCCTCGGCGACGATCAGCTTCGCGAGGATCAGCCCGACACCGAAGAACACCGACGTCAATGCGATCGAGATGATCAGCAACCGGGCGAGTTGCTCGAGCGCCTCGCCGCGACTGCCGGTCCAGATCAGGTTCGCGTTGGTGCCGATGCGAGCCACGATCACGTACGCGACGGCTCCGGCGAGGCCGGCAAGAGGTGACGCCGTTCGCACCAGGGCGAGCGTGTCCATGCGACGCAATCGAGAGGACAGCGCGATCGCTGAACTCGCGGCTCCGAGCCCGAGCAGCGCAAGCCCGATGACGAAGTACGTGTAGTAGTAGAAGATCTTGAACGAGATGACTCGCGTGTAGGCGATCTCCAGCGACAGGCCGACGAAGCCGACGGCGAACGCCGAGGCCAAACGCAGGTTCAGATGCCGGGTGGTGAAGGCTGGGCGCGGCGGCGCTGTGAGGTCGGTCGAGTCCGGCATCGGGCAGCGATGCTACTGGCCTGCGTTACCACCGGTTGGCGATGACGCCCACCCGCGAGTACTGGTCGCCGAGGACGACGCCGAGCTTGCGCTGCTCGCCGTTGGCGAGGTGGATTTCCGGTCGGCCGTGTGCCCAGCGGTAGTTGCAGATCACGCCGATGTCGCCTTCGCTCCAGTCGAGTGGCATGCCGAAATCGTCGTAGAGGTCGATCCACTGCTGGATTTCCTCGGGGGAGATCTCGCTGTCGTCGCCGAAGGTCATGTGCAGCGGACGTTCCTCGTAGGGGAGGTGTTGCACCAGCGGCCACGTGTCGAACCACATGCCGTGATCGGCCAGGCTGCTGTAGAGCACGTTGCGGTCGAGGCCGGGGAAGTACTCGAACGCCGAGCAGTAGAACCGTGTCTTCATGAGGCGGTCCGGACCCCAGTCGACCGCCAGTCGTTGATCTCGGGCACGAGAGGCTGCGACTTCGCAGTCATCGGTCCCGAACGACTTCTGCCAGTGGTTGTACACGCCGAACTCGGTTTTGCCGGCGAACGCGTCACGATCGGTCAGGTTGCGGTGGTAGCACACGCCGAGGTCGCGCAACTTGCGACCGAAGTCCGTCGAGAGCAACCTGTCGGTTGCTCCGATCGAGTCCGACACGAACGTCGCCCCGCGACTCGCTCCGCGGTGTGCACCTGGGTCGTCGGCGGCTTGGGGGAGGACGTCCTTGGCGAGAAAGCTGATGACCCGGGTACTGCGGCCCACGTAGGCCATTTCGTGGTGGTAGTGCAGCCACGCGGACAGCGGCGCACCGATCTCGTACACGTTGGGTTCGATGTTGTCGCGAGGGTTGGCGCCGCCGTCGTAGTCCATCTCGGCGTCGATGATGTGCTTTGCGACCGTCCGCATGTCCACCAGGTCCGTCAACCCGGTGTTCGTGACGTGGACGAGGCCCACACGGTCGTACATCGCTCGCATCGCGGTGCCGAGCGGCGAGTCGTACGACAGATTGCTCATGTCGAAGTCGCGCCCGTCGAGCGTGTACTCGCCAGGTTCGATCGGTCGCGTCCCGTGCCACCACCGTGGCTCGACGACGTCCTCGAGGGGAGCGAATTCGGAATGTTCGACGATGGCCACGAGCAGCCTCCGATCACGGTGTTCGGCGGCCGAGATACATACCCGACCGATGTAGTCGGGTATCGTATCAGTTCACGTCGTGTGAACAGCGCGAGAAGTTCTGCTCACCCCGAATTTCGGATTCCCGTCGCAATGGCGTTGAGCGTCAGCTGGATCCCGCGCTGAACGAGTTCGGTCTCGGGGTCGTCCTCGCTCATCTCTTCTCGGAACCGCTTCAGCAGGTCGACCTGCATGACATGCAATGGGTCGAGGTACGGGTAGCGGTTGCGGAGGCTGCGAGCCAGCAGAGGATTGTCGCTCAGCGGATCAGGAGAACCGGTGATCGTCTCGTGCCATCGCCGCGTGAGCGTGTGCTCCTCTTCGATACGGCCGAAGATGTCGGCGCGCGCGGTGGGGTCGGTCACGAGCGTGTCGGCGTAGCGACGTCCGATCTCGATGTCGGCCTTGGCGAGCACCATGCCCATGTTGTCGATGATCGTGCGGAAGAACGGCCACTGCTCGTACATCTCGCGGAGCTCGCTGCCAGCCGCGTCGAGACCATCGCCGTGGTCTTGTGCGAATTGCTCGAACGCGGAACCCGCTCCGTACCAGGCGGGGATCATCAACCGGCACTGCGTCCATCCGAACACCCACGGGATTGCGCGGAGGTCTTCGATCGCTGCCGACTTCTTGCGGGAGGCAGGACGGCTGCCGACGTTCAACGTCGCGATCTCGTTGGTCGGCGTGATCTCGCGGAAGAAGGTCACGAACCTCTCGTCGCCGTACACCAGCGAGCGATACGCGTCGAAGGCGTTGGACGCGATTGCGGCCATCGTCGTGCGGTGGCGTTCGCTCCCGGCGTCGTCGCCGTCCACGTCGCTGCACGAGGCGCTGATCGTCGCAGCCACCAGCGTCTCGAGGTTGCGTCGCGCCAGTGCGGGCTGGGCGTACTTCGCTGCGACCATCTCACCCTGTTCGGTCACTCGGATCGACCGGTCCACGGAACCGGGCGGCTGTGCGAGGATGGCCTGATAGGCCGGTCCGCCGCCTCGACCGACGGTTCCGCCTCGACCGTGGAACAAACGGAGACGCACGTCACCAGCTGCAGCAGCGTCCACGAGAGCGGCCTGTGCGGCGAACAGATTCCACTGTGACGACAGATACCCGCCGTCCTTGTTGGAGTCGGAGTAGCCGATCATCACTTCTTGCACCCTGCCGCGCGACTCGATGATGTCGGAGTACACCGGGTGGGCAAGCAGCGCCGTCAGCGTGTCGGACGACCCGGCCAGATCGCCGATGGTCTCGAACAGCGGAACGATGTCGAGATCGCACCGTGCGGGGCTCGAGGAGGTGGCGGTACGCATCAAGCCGACCTCTTTGAGGAGCACGGCGACTTCCAGGACGTCGCTGACGTTGGTCGCCATCGAGATCACGTAGTGAGGAACTGCTCGTTGACCGAGCTGTGCGACCGCTGTCGCCGCCGCATCGAGGACGTCGAGTTCGCCAACGGTCAACTCGCTGTACTCCGCGGTCGGATGACGAAGGAGGCGCGGCGTCGCCAGCTCCTCGCTGAGCACTGCGACGCGACCGGCCTCGTCGAGTTCGAGGTAGCTCGACGTGACCCCGGCTCCGGCGAGGAGATCGCCGACGACCTGCTCGTGGACCGCGGAGTTCTGGCGCATGTCGAGCCCGCACAGATGTGCGCCGAACACGGCGAGTGCACGCTGCACCGGTGCGACCGACACGTCCGCGAGGTCGCCAGCCCCGTGTGAGTGGAGCGAGTCCGAGACGATGCCGAGGTCGGTGATCAGCTCAACGAGATCTCCATAGGCAGTGCCGGGAACACGGGGCGCTGGGCCCGAGAGCTCGTCGATGTCATCGCCGAGCACGACCTCGGCGAATGCGTGGAGCCGGGCGTACATCCCGCGCAGAGCTCGGCGATATGGCTCGTCAGCCCGGAACGGGGAATCGTCGCCCGAGGCCTCGGCGAGCGCAGTCAACTCGGCGGTCGGAGTGATGAGTCGGACCGACATGGACAGCTCGACCGAGAGCCTGCGGAGCTCCGCAAGGTGATGGCCGAGTGCGATCTGTGCCTGCCGTCCGATGGCGAGGCGCATGACGTCCGCCGTCACGAACGGGTTGCCATCTCGGTCGCCGCCGATCCAGGAGCCCATGCTGACCGCTCGGGACGTGTCGATGCCGTCCGCG
>CALIOL010000216.1 GCA_938044705.1 uncultured Ilumatobacter sp.
GCAGGAAGCCAGGTCATCGACGAACGCGCGCTGACGTTGCTCGACGGTGCAACCGCGATCGACGACGACGAGTACAACTATTCGGTCAGACTGTGCATCGAGAGCACCTTCAGCCTCTTCGACGTTCGAATCGAAGTCGCGCCCGCCACCTGACCGGCCAGACACGAGGCAATCCGCGTCAGATCTCGTAACCGAACACCGCCGCGGTCTCGACCAAACCGGGGTAGGCCACGATTGCTGCTCGCGCGGCTTCATCGAGGTTGGTGGTCCACTTGTCGTCGACCCAGCCTCCGAACGGACGCCCGACATACGAGTTGGCGACCTCGCGGTCCTCATCGTTCTCGAAGCTGGCCGAATCGCGGAACGACTCGAACCACATGTGAGCGCCCGCGTTCCCGCCGATCGGATGGCAGTCGTGTTTCCAGAACTCCGTGAGACCTGGCTCGGGCATCAACCCGAGAGAGTCGGCGACGCGCCCAAGCATCCACGCCGGGTCTCGAGCGAGGTCTTCGTAGCGGACGACGAGAAAGGGGATACCGGTCGCTACGAGGGTTCCCATCGTCGTGTGCATCTCATGCCGCCACTCTCGTGCCGCATAGTGGGGCTCGAGGCCGATGCGACGTCGACATGAGTCAGCGAACGCGAACGGATGCCGCACCGAGACCAGCGCAAAGGGGGACACCAGCGACCCTGCTCCGTCGATGCACTGCTCAAACCAGGTGATCCGCTTCGAACCGTCGACGAGGATCTGCGGGCCACCGAGCCGATCACGAAGGACGCGATGCGCGTCGCCTGGGCCCGCTGCCTGAACCGCTGCAAGCAACTCGGGAGTCCAGACCGGACACTCCTGGCCCGCGGTCGCACACAACACACAGTGATCCGTGATATCGCCGACTCCGAACTCGGGCAGACGCGACAGCTCACCGAGGTGGCGGATCGCCGAGTGACCGTTGAGCGCGTTCCCGAGCAAGGTGGAGCCGCTGTAGGCCGACCCGAGAATGAAGACGTCGTGCGCGGCGCCGCGAGGGCCACGCCGGAGCCGTTCGAGCGGCTTCATCAAGCGCGTCGAACGGTGGTGCCGTCTTTGGTCGTCTCGACCAACCAGCCGTCGGCCTGCAACTCGGCTCGAATCGCGTCGGCGGTCGCAAAGTCCTTGTCCGCTCGCGCCTGGTCGAGCGCCTGAGCCTTGGCAGCGACCGCGTCATCGACGTCGTCGGTGCCGCCGGACAGCTCGAGGCCGAGCGCCCCGCAGATCTCCATCACTGCGGCAACCAACGGCGCGGCATCCTCGCCCGCATCGATCGCCGTGTTCGCCGCTCGCACGGTCTCGAACACGATCGACATCGCCTTGGGCGTGTCGAGGTCGTCGTTCATCGCTGCCCGAAACGCCTCGACGATCGCGGGGGCGGGATCCGCTGGTGCGACGTTGGCTGCGCGGGACGCGAACGCATCGAGGCCTGCGAGCGATGCCACCGCCTGATCGATGATGGCCTGCCCCAACCTGACCGGGCTGCGGTAGTGAGACTGAAGCAGCACCAGCCGGTAGGCACGCTGGTCGTAGTGCTCGATCAAGTCGAGCAAGTTCGCGACGTTGCCGATCGACTTCGACATCTTCTCGCCTTCACCGTCGACGACGAAGGCGTGATGCATCCAGTGGTTGGCAAAGGTCTTCCCCAGCGCAACCGCCTGGGCGCGCTCGTTCTCGTGATGCGGGAACCGCAGGTCTTGGCCGCCGCAATGCAGGTCGAAACCCTCACCGAGCAGGTCGAGGCTCATGACGACACATTCGCTGTGCCATCCGGGCCGGCCCTCGCCCCACGGCGACGGCCATGCCGGCTCGCCGGGCTTCGAGAACTTCCACAGCACGAAGTCGGCGGGGTGGCGCTTCTGGTCCGCACCGAACACTTCGCGGTCTCCGCCGCCGGCACGCATGTCGTCGAGGGTCTGGAACGCGAGGAGGCCGTAGTCGTCGACCTGCTCGACCTCCATGTAGACGCCGTCGTCGGTTGTGTACGCAATGTCGCGGTCGACGAGTTCGCCGATCATCTCGACCATCTCGTCGATGTACTCGCTGGCATGCGGAACGTCGGTGGGACGCTTCGATCCGACGCCGTCGGTCGCCGTCCACCACATCTCCTCGCACTTGGTCGTGATCTCCTGCCACGGACGATCTTCGCGTTGCGCACGGTTGAAGATGTTGTCGTCGATGTCGGTGATGTTGGAGACGAGCCGAACGTCGAGGCCGGACCATTCGAGGAATCGGCGCAGGATGTCGTAGGTGACCATCTGTCGACCGTGTCCGAGGTGAGCGGGCGCATAGACCGTTGGCCCGCAGAGGTAGATGCTGACCTTGCCCGGCTCGCGAAGAGCCAGTTCCTTTACCGATCGGGTCGCAGTGTCATACAGGTGCAGCACGGCGACGAGTGTACGAGAACGCATCGGACCAGGGCCGGGAGCGTTTCGCTTCCGGGTGGTATTGAATTCGATACCACCCAGCGCTAGGATCCCATCATGAGGGCAGGTCAGCTCATTGCTCAGGCTCGTCACAACGCGGGCTTGTCACTACGCGAGCTGGCAGCGCGCGCCGACACCTCACACTCCGCAATCGCCGCGTACGAGCAGGAGCGCACATCGCCAACGGTTGCGACCCTCGATCGGATCCTCACCGCAGCCGGCTTCGCCATCGATGTCACCCTCGCTCCCCGACCCGGCCGCAGCGAGCCCGACCGAACCGCACGGGGACGTGAACTGGTCGATGTTCTCGAACTCGCCGCCATGTTCCCCGCAGCACACGACTCCATGTTGAGCTACCCGCCGTTCGGCGAAGTCGCCTGAAGATGTCGCTGCCCGACCGGATCCTCGCGGTTCATCGGTCGTTCGATTCACACGAGCTCCCTCATGCGTTCGGCGGAGCGCTCGCACTCGCCTGGTGCACCCAACGCGCTCGCGGCACGATCGATATCGACGTCAACGTGTTCGTTGCCGCTCACCGAACCGACGCCGTCATCGCGGCGCTCCCCGACGAGGTGGCCGTCACCGCAGCCGATCGCACCGCGCTACTCGAATCAGGGCAAGTCCGCGTTTGGTGGGACTCCACGCCGATCGATCTCTTCCTCGATACCACCGAGTTCCACGAGGCGGTCGGCACGCGCATTCGGTGGGAACCATTCGGCGGTCTCGACGTGCCATTTCTGGCCTGCCGCGACCTCGCCGTGTTCAAAGCCTTCTTCAATCGAACCAAAGACTGGGCCGACCTCGAAGAGATGCACGCAGCGGGAACGCTCGACGTCGAAGCAGTGATCGGCGTGCTCGTCACCTACCTCGGCGGGGAAGACGATCGCGTCGAACGACTCCGGTCACTGAGCCGACATCTGCGCCGCTGAATCGATGCAACGTGTGAAACGGCTCGGGATCCGTCATCCTGGGAGCGCACACACAACGACCCAGGAGGTCATGCAATGGGAATCTTCGACAAGCTCAAGAAGACTGCAACGGACAACAAGGACAAGGTTGCCGACGGTGTCGACAAGGCGACCGACGTCGTCGACGACAAGACCGGCGGCAAGTTCACCGAGCATCTCGACAAGGTCGACGACGCTGCCGAGAAGTTCGCCAACAAGCCCGAAGAAGGCTGATCGCACCCGGTGCGTGAGCCCCTGCCGAGGTTCTCGGCCAGGGCTCACGCTCTCGGACAACATCACCCCGCCACTGCGCGGGAAGGATGCGGCGGCATGAGTCACATCGCTTCGCTCTGAGCGTTCGATCTGCCAGCATCAGCCGATGGCATCGGGATCACTCCGGCTCGGCATCGACCTCGACGGCGTGGTCGCCGACTTCAACGCCGGGTGGACGGATCTCCACAACGCCGAGTTCGGCGGCGCGCTCACGCCAGACCTCGTCACATCATGGAACGGCCTCCACACCACCGCCGGATTCGCCGACATGGACGCGTTCTGGAAGTGGGCCAGCCCGAACGCAGAGCGCCGCTCGATCTTCCGGCACCTCGCGCTGCTCCCCGACGCGATCGAGACCTTGCGAACGCTGGCCGACGAAGGCCACAAGATCGTGATCGTGTCGACCAAACCCGATTTCGCGATCCACGACACGTACCACTGGCTCGCCGACAACGAGATCCCGACCCGAGAAGTCCATCTCACGGACACGAAGCACGACGTCGACTGCGACGTCTTCCTCGATGACTCTCCTGCGGTCCTGCCCGACCTCGTGAAGCACCGACCGGACGCCCTGGTCTGCCGTTACGTCCGCGCCTGGAACAAGCCGGTCGACGGCGCCCACGACGTCACCTCCTGGCAGGAATTTCATGCGCTCGTCACCGTCGAGTCACAGAGACGTGTGACTCAGGCACCGCGACGCCACTAGGTTTCACCTACCGAGTGATGACGCAGCGGTTGGGCGCCCGTCGGACCTCAGGGGGAGAAAGCAAGCCGACTCGACCGGCTCCACCGGTCCTGAACGAAAGACGTGAACATGATCCGAACAATCAAGCCACGCCGCGCACTCGCGCTGGCAGCTGTTGCATCGCTGGCATTCGCTGCGTGCGGTAGTGACGCGGAAGACGCCGTCGAAGACGCTGTCGAAGAGGTCACTGACGAAGCCGAAGAGGCCGTCGAAGAGACCGAAGAAGCCATGGAAGAAGACTCGATGGAAGAGGGCGAGCACTCTGACTGGCCCGACAGCATCGTCTTCACGCTCACCCCGAGCCAGGAGACCGGTGGACTCATCGAGACCGCTCAGCCGCTCGCCGACATGCTCGCCGCCGAGCTCGGCATCGACGTCGAAGCCCTCGTGCCGACGGACTACGCCGGCGTCATCG
>CALIOL010000217.1 GCA_938044705.1 uncultured Ilumatobacter sp.
CTGACCGGCCTTCATCAGCACCCCCTTCATCTCACCCAGTTCCTTCGCAACGTCCTCGGCGGTGCGGATCGCGAACTGTTCGTCGAGCTCCGCGCGCCGCTCTTCGGCTCCACCGATGCCACGAACGCGTGAGACCGCGAACCGCGCTGAGTTGCGCGCCGAGAGCTTCCAGACCTTTGCGGAGCGGCCGAACCGACTCGTGACGGGGGACGCAGCGACGCGATCCCGCGCCTTTTCCGTGGCGGTCTTTGCCTGGGAGGTCGCGTCCTTGCCCGCCTTCTGGGCAGCGGCGGCCAGCCCGGCAGCGAGGGCCACGATGGACGCCATGCTGGCGACGGTCTTCTTCTGCATCAGGCTCGCCGGGCCAGCGGATCGGCGGCCAACACTTCGGCCGGGATCGGTTCGCCCGAGACCTCGTCGGTCCAGTAGGTCCCGTCCGCGAGGCGAGTGAGCGCGGTCTGTACCCCGTCGAGGTCGGCCTCGATGCCGATCACATCGATCTCGTCGAGAACCGGCGCCTCATCCGGCCCAGGGCCGCCAGGCTCGGGTGGAGTTTCCGCAGTCGTGGCGGTCTGGTCGTGCTCGTTCGGGTCGTTCACAGCCTCGGTCACCAGCGTGACGTTATCTGCGACGACTGACGGCGTCAGATTGTGGTGCTCAGACCACGTGGCGCACTGTGATGTCCAGCGACCGATCGCGGCCTAGCCTGACCGTGTGCCCCTCGAGAACGTCACGTCCAGCGCGCAGACGTCGCCGCTGTTGGCGCTCTCAACGAGCGATGGCGATCGAACCCGTGTCGAAGCGGCGATGCACGAAGCTGTCATCACGCCCGACGCGTATTTGACCGAGATCGCGTCGCACCTCATCGTTGCTGGAGGCAAGCGGCTCCGGCCCGTGCTCTCGACAGTCGCTGCGCAGATCCACGGTGTGGCGGCGTCGGACGACGTGGTGCGCGGCGGAGTGTCGTGCGAACTGGTCCATCTCGGGTCGCTGTACCACGACGACGTCATGGACGAAGCGGACACTCGGCGCGGCGTCGAGACCGTCAACGCGAAGTGGGGAAACCTGCAGGCCATTCTCGCTGGCGACTTCCTGCTGTCGCGAGCATCGGAGATCGCGGCGTCGCTCGGAACCGAAGTCGCCGGGTTGCTCGCCCGCACGATCGGCTGGCTGTGCGAAGGCCAGATCGAGGAGTTGCGCTTCACCTACGACGTTGCTCGGACCGAGGAGAGCTACTACACCTCGATCCACGGCAAGACCGCGTCGCTCTATGGCACGGCTGCACGCATCGGCGGCATCGTGGCCGGACATGATCAGGCCACGATCGACGCACTCACGGAGTTCGGCAATGCGTACGGCATGGTCTTTCAGATCGTCGACGACATCTTGGACGCAACGGCGACCGACGAGCAGCTCGGCAAGCCCGCCGGCCACGACATGGTCGAAGGCGTGTACACGCTGCCGGTGCTGCGCACCATGGCGCTCGACACTCCTGCAGCAGAGCAGCTCTCGGCGCTCCTGGGTGAGCCGCTCGACGCCGACCAGCAGCGCCAAGCGCTGACCATCGTGCGCTCCAACGACGGGGTGGGTTCCGCGATCGACACGGCTCGCGACTACGTCGATCGCGCCGCGAGCGCATGCGCTGGTTTCCCCGATTCTGAAGCCACCGCGGCACTCGTCGCTGCCCCTGCAGCGCTCCTTGCCAACGTCACCTGACGCCTTCCCGGCTACGGGGTGAACGTTCGTTCTCGTCGTCGTGAGCCGGTTACCGCAGGAGCGTTGAGACGAGATCAGCGCAGATTGCGTGAGAACGCGTCACACTGTGCGCAATGCATGTGATCATCGTGGGTGCCGGCGAGGTTGGGCGCTACCTCGCTCAGCGACTCGGAGCCGAGGGCAACGACGTCGTCATCATCGAGCAGAACGAAGAGGTTGCCGCTTCGATCGGTGAAGAACTCGACGTTCAAGTCATCGTCGGGAGTGCAACCGTGCCGTCGACGTTGGAAGCCGCGGGGATCGACAAGGCCGACATCCTTGCGGGGGTCACCCAGAACGACGAGGTCAACTTCATCGCGTCGCTTCTTGCGAAGGAAGCCGGGGTCAAGCAGACGGTCGCGCGTATTCAGACCGAGGAATTGCGTGGGCCGGCGGGCAAGACCTTGCGTGACGCGATGAAGGCGGACCTGATCATCGACCCGGATGCAGACACCGCTGACGAGATCATGGAACTCGCTCGCGTCTCGGGTGCCGACGAGGTCTATCGCATGTCGGATGGCGACCTCGTCGTGATCGGCGCGGTCATCCAAGAGGGCTCGCCACTGGCCGGAAGCACGCTCGCAGAGATCGGCGTGAGCTTCGAGCCGAATTGGCGCTTCCTCTTCGGTGCACTCACGCGGGATGGAGAGACCGTGATCCCGCGAGGCGATCAGCGCCTGGATATCGGCGATCACGTGCGGGTGCTCACTACGCGGGACTCGCGCAACGAGATCCTCGAGCTGCTGGGCGCACGGCACCGCCGGGCGAAGCGGGTCATGGTGCTCGGTGGCGGAGCGGTCGGTTCGAGAGTCGCTGAGCGGTTGACGAACGAAGGCGCCGAAGTCGTGCTCGTCGAACGGGACATGGACCGGGCCAAGGAGCTCAGCGAGCGACTGCCGTACGTGACGATCGTCAACGGCGACATCGAAGACGTCGACCTGCTCAACGAGGAATCCATCACGCGGATGGACCTGGTGATCGCTGCGACGGGCGACGATGCGGCGAACGTGTTGGCCTGTGCCTTCGCCTCGGACAAGAAGACCTTCACGGTGGCCGTGCTGCACCGGCTTGCCTTGCTTCCGCTCGTGCGCCAGTTCGGGATCGATGCTGCGCTCAGCCCGCGGACAGCCTCGGCCAACGCGGTGTTGCGCCACGTTCGTGGCGGGACCGCATCGGTCGCGACGTTCCTCGAGAGCGACATCGAAGTCGACGAGTTCGCGATCGAAGCTGGTTCGCCTGCCGACGGTGTGCGCGTTGCCGACCTGCACCTTCCTCACTCGGTCGTCTTGGGAGCGGTGATTCGGCCGGGAGCGACCGGTGAGATCGTGCGTGGCAGCACCGTGCTCAGCGGCGGCGACAACGTGGTGGTGTTCGCGCGACCCGACTCGATTCCTGCACTGCTGAAGGCGTTCTCGGCGTGACCGAGACCGCGGGATCGGGGCGTTCGCGTTCGGCCGACCTGGACCCGCGTTCGTTACTCAATCCTCGAACGTCGGTGTTCGGAGCCCGCGGGGAGCGACTTGTTCGCGCCGATCGTCGGCCGACGCTGACGGGCCACATCGTGGGGTTGACACTCACGGTTGTCGGGGTCGGTATCGCTGTTGCCGGAGTCGTCGACTTGATCGACGGTGGCCCAGATGTCCTCGTGCTGATGCTGACCGGTGTGGTGATGGGGACGCTCGGTGCCGTGTTGTGGCGCTCCACGGT
Source organism: uncultured Ilumatobacter sp. (assembly GCA_938044705.1). Classification (GTDB taxonomy): domain Bacteria; phylum Actinomycetota; class Acidimicrobiia; order Acidimicrobiales; family Ilumatobacteraceae; genus Ilumatobacter_A. The sequence goes on from CALIOL010000217.1 coordinate 3,463, forward strand.
GTCCCCGAAGCAGATCCGCGTCCTGGACGTGTTCACCGCGGTCACGGTGACGTGGCTGTTCATCGCCGTCGCGGGGGCGATCCCGTACATCTTGACGGGTCACTTCGACCGCTGGGACGACGGACTGTTCGAGTCGATTTCCGGCTTCACCACCACTGGTGCAACGGTCACGCCCGACATCGAGGCGACGTCGAAGGGCCTGCTGTTCTGGCGTTCGACGACGCAGTGGATGGGCGGCATGGGCGTCATCGTGCTCGTCGTGGCCGTGCTACCCACTGTGGGGTCCGGCGGCATGAGTCTCATGCAGGCGGAAGCGCCGGGGCCCACGGGGGAGCGACTCACTCCAAGGGTCCGCGAGACCGCACGGCGTCTCTGGGCGGTCTACATCGGTTTCACCGGGGTGCTCGCAGTTGCCTACTTCGCTGCGGGCATGAGTATCTACGACGCGGTCAGTCACTCGTTCACGACGGTGTCGACCGGCGGGTTCTCTCCGTACCAATCGTCGATGGGGCACTTCGACTCCGGCGCGATCCAGTGGATCTCGATCGTCGGGATGTTCCTGGCGGGAGGCAGCTTCACGCTGTACTACCGAGCGCTGCGCCGAGACCCGAAGCCGCTGTTGCGATCTACGGAGTTTCGCGTCTACATCGTCGTCGTACTGGCGATCACGCTGTGGGCCTACATCACATCGGGCACCTCTGGCGGGGAAGGAGCGGGGTTCCGGGACTCGCTGTTCACGACCGTTGCGACGCTGACCACCACGGGTTATGTGACGACCTCGTACGGCCTGTGGAGTCAGGCTGCGCAATCGGTCCTGTTGATCGCGCTCCCGATCGGGGCGATGGCCGGGTCGACTGCGGGCGGAGTGAAGATCCTGCGAGTGATGGCCGTGTCGAGCTTCGCTCATCGCGAAGCGTTGCGACATCTTCACCCGCGTCTCGTGAGACCGGTTCGCGTCGGCAACGGAATTCTCTCCGACGACGTGGCCGGCAAGGTCGTCGGGTTCCTCTTGTTGACGCTCGTCATCTTCGGCGGCGGTTCCTTCTTCATCGCCGCCACGGGCCCCGACCTCATCACGTCGTTCTCTGCGTCGGCGACTGCACTCGGCAACGTCGGGCCGGGCCTCGGCGACCTCGACCACTCGGGTGACTTCCTCGCAATCCCGCGGGTCGGGCGTGCGGTTGCGATGGTGCAGATGCTGCTCGGTCGACTCGAGATCTACCCCGTGATCTTGGCGCTGAGCGTCGTGACGCTGCGTCTGCCTCGGCCGGGACGCGTGCGGTCTCGCCGCGACGACGCGTAGGCGTCACCAGCTCGGTGCGAAACGAGCGATCATCGTCGCGACACGGTACGCCCGCTCGGCTCCTCCGTCGTCGCCCTCCGAGCGCAGTTCGTTGGTGGCGATGCGGAGTGCGCCGCCCATCGCTGTCTCGCTGCGAATTCCTGATCGCAACGCAGCGCGAAGCAGGAGCGGCCGCCCGAGGAAGCGGGCGCTCAGCCGACCGACCTTGTGGTACTGGGCGAACGACTCGTCGAGTCGGGCTGGGTACCGCTGCAGCGTCGTGGAGTTGCCGACGGTGAGTGCCTCGTCGAGCACCTCGGCGGCGATCTGTCCGGTGGTCAACGCAGCGAGCATCCCATGGCCGGTGAACGGGTTCGCCATTCCTGCGGCGTCGCCGGCAACGAGGAATGTCGGACCCATCGTCGGACCGATCGAGCCGCCAAACGGTGTTCGTCGGCGGACCGGTTCGACGAGGAAGTCGCTCGGGTCGAACTTCCAACGACTCGAGATCGACCCGGCGAAGCTGTCGAGCAATTTGAGGATGTTGACGCCGAGAACATCGCGGTAGCTCGATGACACCATGACGCCCACGTTGAGCGTGCCGTCGCCGAGAGGGTGGACCCAGCCGTGGCCGGTCACCGGGTTCTCGTTCGCATCGAGTGGGCCGAGGTGGGTTTCGATCCATGCGTCGTCGCTTCGTTCGCTGCGGACGAGCGTGGACGCGGTGACCGCCGACGGCCATCGGCGGTCGCGATGCGTTCCGAGTCCGCGCCCGAAGCGGCTGTTCGCGCCGTCCGCGACGAGTAGGAATCGGCAGGCGATCTCGGTCGTGGAGCCGTCTTCCAGCTGAACGTTGGCGCCGCGTACGAAACCGCGGTCCACGAGCGGTGTCGTGGCCCGAGCGCCGAGCCGAACGTCGACGCCGGCTGTGGTCGCTCGGTTTCTCAGCGCCTCGTCCAGGCGGTCCCGTTTGACGACCGCGCCGTTGTCGGATCGAGCGGCGTCCGGCCAGCGCACCGGGACGGATCGGTCGCCGTGCCACATGCGGGTGCCGTGGACGCGATGACCGAGGGAGCCGACGTCGATGCCGAGAGAGTTCAGGGCGGAGACGGCGGCGGGCACGATCATGTCGCCACGGGGGTACGGCGACGGCCCGGTTCGACGGTCGAGCACGGTGACCTCATGGCCGGCTCGGGCAAGCGCGGTCGCAGCGGAGCATCCCGCGGGCCCAGCACCGACGACGAGGACGTCCGTCGATGATCGAGTGTTCACGACGCGCAGGCTAGTGGTGCGTCGTCAGCCAAGGCCGAGAGCGGATCAGCCTTCGGCAGCGGTGCCGGGCTTCGGAGCGCCGACCGCATCGGTGGTGAACTCTTCGCCGTCTGCGCTCACGAATTCGCCAGGGTCTTCGCTGGTCCACGAGTACTCGCCGGCTTGGAGCGCTTCGAAGACGGGCGAGTCCTCAGAACAGAACTGTTCGAACTCCTCTGCCCACATCTCGCTTTCGGGGTCGGCGCCGCCGAGCGCGTAACGCTCGTGGCACACCACGCCGAGGATCTCGTAGTCGGTGAGTCCGCCACCGGCCGCCGAGCCCTGCTGCGGCATTGCCCCCTGGCCGCCGGTCAGGTGGGGGCCACCCTCGCGATCCGGGTTGCCATAGATCTCGACGGCGGCGAGGTTGTACTCGCCGGTTCCCCAGTAGACGTAGCGCAGCTGATCCTCGATGTTCGGGAACGTCTCGAGGACTTCGCCCTCCGAGAACTGGTAGCCGAGCCCGGCCACGCCGCCACCAGCGCCTCCGTGACAGGACGCGCACGCCCCATACTCCTCAGCACCGATGCCGAGCGGTCCTTCGACGACAACCGGAGGCTCGGTCACGGCGCGCAGGTACATCAAGCCCCACACGGGCATGAGTCCGAGGGTCGCCATTGCCCACCAGGGCACCTTGCGACGCTGCTTGGCGGCAGTGACGTACGCGGGATCGGGCTTGGGTGGCTGGGGTGCCTCGGGAGCTGCGGGCGCAGTACGAGCAGGCGGACCCGACGACGCAGCCGCGGCGGGCGCAGCCGCCTTTGCCGTGGTTGCAGGAGTTGCTGCGGCGGGAGAATCGGACGCAGCTGCACCCTCGTCGCCGCCCTGGCCGATTGCGGCGCGGCGCTCGCGTGAGCGCTTCAGGAGGTGCTCGGGGATCTCAGTCACGGGCCAGAGGATAGATGCCCCAGGTCCGCAGCCGAAACTCTTGGTAAGGATTGTGACGCGCGGCGGCCGTGCGAGGGAGGGAGCGCCAGCGAGTGAGTGGTAGTGCGCGGTCTGCGTGGCCGGGGAACGCTGAGGACGGATTGTGACGCGCGGCGGCCGTGTGAGGGAGGGAGCGCCAGCGAGTGAGTGGTGGTGCGCGGTCTGCGTGGCCGGGGAACGCTGAGGACGGATTGTGACGCGCGACGCCGCGAGAACTAGCGCACAACTGGCGCGCGTGCTGCAAGGTTCTGCCACACTTCGTTCACGTCCCTCATCCGAGTAGGCTCATCATGTCCGCTGTCCAAGTTCAGGAGCACCCCGAATACCGATGATCGCCGTCGACATCCTCAACTGGCCTGGCTTCAACCAGGCGTTCATCGTTGCGTTCGTCGCGTCGCTGGCGATGGTGGGCGCCGTCGTCGCGTACGGTAAGCGCCGTCCGGTCGGCAAGCCCGTGACCTGGGGTGAAGCAATGCTGGGCGCGACCTACATCTTCTGGATGCTGTTCTTGACCTACGGAATCCTCCCGCACCAGTTCATCGACCACGCAGACAAGAACCTCGGCTGGTCGCGAGACAAGTTCATCTTCGGCCCGGGCGGGATCCTCAAACCGCAGACCGCTGGCGGCTGGAATCCGATCACGCTGCAGTACGAGGCGATCCGAGACACGCTCGTCGTGCTGCTCCACGCTGTCTTCTTCGGCATTCACATGTGGCTGGCCGTGTGGTGGCAGAAGCGTGGCGAAGCCGCCGCAGCGAAGAAGGAACTCCCGACCTCGACCTACGGTCGCCCGCTGGTCAAGAAGGCGTGATGCTCTGTGACCAAGACTGACGCCAATCCCCCGTTGATGCCATACACCGACGACTACACGTTGGTGGAAGTCGACGCGGACTACCTGACCAAGGCCGTCAAGCCCAAGCAGTTCATCCACATCGACCAGTCGGAGTGCATCAGCTGCGAAGGCTGCGTGGACATCTGCCCGTGGAAGTGCATCCACATGGTGAGCCTCGACGCGGTCGACGACGCCATCGGGACCGAACAGCCGGGCACCGACCCGTCTGATGCGTTCATGTTCACCATCGACGATGACATCTGCACGCGTTGTGCGCTGTGCGTCGACCGATGCCCCACCGGCGTGATCATTCTCGGTAAGGCCGGCACCGCTACGGCGGTCGGCGATTACCACACCCGAACCAACAACCACGGCTACGGCTATGGAATGAGGCTCTGATGTCAAAAATCATCGACGACAAACCGAAGCCGACCATCGGTGACCGCGCCAAAGATGCGGTCGATGCCGTTCAGGGCAGCCAGGCGTGGAGCTCGGTCTTCCGTCCGGGTTCGATCTTCCGCAAGGGATACACCGACAGCCCGCGTAACCGCAGCTACGTGATCATGAACTCGGTGCTGTACCACTTGCACCCGGTCAAGGTGAAGCGCCACGCCGTGAAGGTGAGCTACACGCTCTGCCTCGGCGGACTCAGCTTCTTCCTGTTCATCCTGCTGACCGTCACCGGCATCTTCTTGATGTTCTTCTACCGTCCCGAGACCACCGCGGCGTGGAACGACATCAACAACCTGCAGACCTCGGTCACCTTCGGTCTGCTCGTCAGGAACATGCACAGATGGGGTGCACACCTCATGGTGCTCGCCGTGTTCTTGCACATGGCACGCGTCTTCTACCACGGCGCCTACAAGCCACCTCGAGAGTTCAACTGGGTCATCGGCGTGATCTTGCTGATGCTCACGCTGCTGCTGTCGTTCACCGGTTACCTGCTGCCATGGGATCAGCTGGCGCTTTGGGCGGTCACCGTCGGAACGAACATGATGGGGTTCACCCCGGTGTTCGGCCAGGAGGTCAGATTCGTCTTGTTGGGTGGTGCCGAGATCGGCTCCGAAACCCTGCTGAGGTGGTACGTCCTCCACGTGCTGTTCCTGCCATTCGTGATCGTGATCTTCATGGCGATCCACTTCTGGCGAGTTCGTAAGGACGGCGGTATTTCGGGTCCGTTGTGACCTGAGACCGTCGAACGTGGTGATCCGAATGATTGACTGGAAACGAACAGAAGTTGAAGGGAATGTCCGATGACTGAAATCCCAGAACATCTGCTGAAGCGAGCTGCAGCCGCCCGCGACAAGGCAAAGGCTGAGCCGGAGCCCGCTGCGGCAGCCGAACCCGCTGCTGAAGAAGCAGCGACGGACTCACGAATTCCCGCGCACCTCCTGCAGCGCAGCAAGGCCGCCAAGGCTGGCAAGGACGCTCCCGTCGAAGAAGCCGGCGGCGCTGTCGCCGTTGCCGAGAAGGTCGGAGCGGTCGTCGCTGCGGGCCCAGCTGGTGGCGGTGTCCCGATCGGTGCGGGCCCCGGAGGCCATACGCAGCGTCTGTTGACCGTGGTCAAGTCCGGCACCATCCAAGACGTCAAGGCCACACCTGTGGACAAGGTCCACACCTGGCCGCACCTGCTCGCCGCCGAGTTCGTCGCCGCATTGGCGTGCACCGCACTCGTCTTCGTGTTCTCGATCTTCGTGCATGCACCGCTGCTCGAACTGGCTGACACCAACCAGACTCCGAACCCCTCCAAGGCGCCGTGGTACTTCCTCGGGCTGCAGGAGCTCCTCGTCTACTTCCACCCCATGGTGGCTGGTGTGACCCTGCCGGGTGTCGGCATGATCGCCTTGATCCTCACCCCCTATCTCGACCGCAACCCCTCGAACAAGCCCGAAGATCGCAAGTTCGCCACGTCGATTCAGACCGTTCACCTGATGTTCTGGGCCGTCCTGGTGATCATTGGTTCGTTCTTCCGTGGCCCAGGCTTCAACTTCGTGTTCCCCTGGGTCGAAGGTCTGTTCTTCGAGCTCTGAGCCGCCGCTGGAAATGGAGACATCATCATGAGTACCGCAGCAATCATCGCCATCGCAATCGGGGCCGTCGTCGTCCTCGCTGCAGTGAGCTTCTTCACGCTTGCGCGTCGTAGTGACGTGCGAGGCGCGGGAGCGCTCTCCGGGGAGACCCTCAACCGAGACAAAGCCAACCGCAAAGAGTCGCGCGCCTTCGAGGCTGCTGCGACGAGCGGTGCCACGCGCTCGGCCGCTGAAGCCGAAGCCGAAGGTACGGCGGCACGTGGCACGGTCAGCAGCACGGCGCTCGCCACCGTCGACGAAGAGCCCGCACTGGTGCCATGGGTCGCTCCGGACCCCGAAGCGATCGGCGTCTCACGTCGTCAGTTCTTCAATCGCGCCACCGTCACGCTGATGACCGCAGGGCTCGGCACGTTCGCTGCCGCTGCGTTCGTCGGCTTCTTGTGGCCGACCGGTACCGGCGGCTTCGGCGGAGCCGTGCCTGCTGGCAAGCTCGCGAACATCAAGGACGGCATCAAGGCCGGCGGCGGTTTCTTCTACGTTCCCGAGGCTCGCTCGTGGATCACCGAGTACCCCGCTGAGGCGCTGCCCGTCGCACAGACCATCTACCCGGCAAACGTGCTGACTGCGATGGAAGAGGGCATTGTCGTGCTCAGCCAGAAGTGCCCGCACCTCGGCTGCCGCGTGCCCGAGTGCGGAACCAGCCAGTGGTTCGAGTGCCAGTGCCACGGCTCGCAGTACAACCGCGTCGGTGAGAAGAAGGGTGGCCCCGCGCCGCGCGGCATGGATCGCCACCCCGCCACGATCTCGGCGAGCGGCGATGTCACCATCGACACCGGCACCACCGTGCCCGGTCCGGCCATCGGCGTGAACACCACTGGCCAGGAAGCTGAAGGCCCGCACTGCACCAGTGACGGCGCTCACTGATGGTTGCGCTGACCACCACGGCGATCGCGGGGATCGCGTTTGCCGTCATCCTCATCGCGTTCGTCATCTACTCGTTCTTCAACGTCCGCGCCGGGCGTGAAGAGATCGGTTCGGAGATCGAACTCGCGGCGAACCGCAAGGAGTACTACGACGACGACACCCTCGAAGGCTCACGCCTCGAGCGGATGCAGTTGCTCGGCCTCGCCATGCTGCTGGTCTCGGTCATCGGCCTGCCTCTGTACTGGGTGCTCGAGCCGGGCCGCCAGGCCGGAGCGCAGGAAGGCTGGGACAAGCGGTTCGCCTCTTGGGGTTCCGAACTGTTCGCGCCGACCGCTGAAGGCGGGTTCAACTGCGCGGGCTGCCACGGCGGTATGAATGGCGTCGGCGGCGAGGCTCCCTTCTCGATCACCGATCCAGTCACGGGAGCGGTCACCGCGGTGAACTGGAAGGCTCCGGCGGTGAACACGATCTTCTACCGGTTCGACGAGTCAGAGGTCGAGTTCATCTTGAACTACGGCCGTCCGTTCTCGCCGATGTCCCCGTGGGGCACGGTCGGTGGTGGCCCGATGACCACGCAGCAGATCGACACGCTCATCGAATACATGAAGAGCATCCAGATCCCGCGCGAGGGATGCCTCGAAGATGAGCTGGGCGGCGAGGAGTACTTCGACGTTCAGGTGTGCGGCTCGGGCGTGCTGCCTGCCGACAACCGAGACGACATCGAGCAAGCCGCTCGCCAGGCCATGGAGGCCGAAGGCATCAGCTACGGTGAAGCGCTGTTCAACCTCGAGCTCGGCTCGGGCGCATACAGTTGTGCACGTTGCCACACCCTCGGGTGGAGCTACGACGACCCGGGCGTGACCGGCCAGGGCGCATACGGATGGAACCTCACCGGAGGTTCTTCCAACAGTCACTTCGCAAGCGAAGACGACATGGTCAACTTCATCAGGAACGGTTCGGAGTTCGGTAGGCAGTACGGCATCAACGGGCAGGGCAGCGGACGCATGCCCGGCTTCGGATCGCTACTGACCGACGAACAAATCCGCGCTGTGGTCGAGTACGTCCGGAGTCTGTGAGCGAAATGAATCTGTTGGCATTCGGCTGGGAGCCGGAACTTCGCGGCCTGCTCACGGTCGTCATTGCAGTCGTCATCTTGATGGGCAGCATCTACCTCATCATGTTGACCAACATGGGTTCGCGTCTCGCGTTCCTCGTCGTTCTGGCGGGCCTCGCCGGATGGATGATGTTGATGGGACTCACCTGGTGGATCTATGGCATCGGATTACGCGGCCCTGACCCGTCGTGGGAACCCGTTGCGGGTGCCACGGTGCTGCAGGACACCGACGCGCTTCGCTCCGGCGGTGCGCTGGAAGTGCTTCCGCAGATCCCGGACGATGCAAACTCGATCGAGTCCAGCGAGCTGGTTGCCGACCAGTTCAGCGAAGAGGGTTGGATCACCTTGGATCCTGCGTCGCCGGCATTCGGACAGGCCCAGACCACTGCGGGCGAACTGCTCGAAGGGCAGGGAGCGTTCGCCGCAGGCGAATACGAGGTCACCCAGATCTTCGACATCGGCGGCGACCGCTACCCGCGCATCAAGGCGGGGCAGATCCCAGGTCTGACCAACGACTCGCTCGACTTCTTTGCCTTCTGGCACGAGCCCCACTTCGTGGTGGCCGAAGCCGCGCCGTACGTCGAGGTCCGCGAGGAGCCGGGCCGTGCGCCCGTCACCCCGCAGATCGACGAAGAACGTCAACGTCAGTACGTGTACATGGTCCGTGACCTCGGAGCGCGTCGTCAGCCCGCCGTGGTGCTGACCCTCGGTGGCGGCGCGATCTTCCTCGCGCTGTGCTACCTGCTGCATCGTCGAGAGCGCCATCTCCAAGAGAACCTCTCGAACAGCAAAGCCGTCGCCGCCGCGTAAGGTGTTCTGCTGATGGACCAGTATCTGCCGATCGTCATCTTGATGCTCCTGGGCATCGTGTTCGGCGTCCTCAGCCTGCTCGCTTCCAAACTGCTCGGCCCGAGCCGCCCATCGGCGGCAAAGGAAGCGCCGTACGAATGTGGAATCGTGCCGACGCGAGAGCCACCGGAGCGCTTCCCCGTGAGCTTCTACATCGTGGCGATGTTGTTCATCATGTTCGACATCGAGATCATCTTCGTGTACCCGTATGCGGTGTCGCGAGGTGCACTCGGCGCCTATGCGTTCTGGGCGGTGTTCATCTTCTCGGTGATCTTCTTCCTCACCTTCGTCTACGAGGTGGCCCGCGGCGGCCTCGACTGGGGTCCGGTTCAGAAGTACCGCAATCTCTCTGCCGAAGCCGACATGGTCGCTCCGGAACGCACGCTTGGCTCGACGATTCGTCGAGTCGGTACCGAAGGTCGCTTGGATCTGCCCAGCGACGACACCGCTCAACCCGCCGCATAAGAGGAGTCACTCATGGGCATCGTCAACGATGTGCTCGACGACGGACTGGGCGGCCTGACGCACAACGTCATCACGGGCAAGCTCGAAGACCTCATCAATTGGTCCCGGTCGCGTTCGTCGTGGCCGGCGTCGTTTGGGCTCGCCTGCTGCGCCATCGAGATGATGGCGACCGGCGGAGCTCACTACGACATCTCACGGTTCGGCATGGAGGTGTTCCGTGCCAGCCCGCGGCAGGCCGACATCATGATCGTCGCCGGACGTGTGAGCCAGAAGATGGCGCCAGTGCTCCGCCAGGTCTACGACCAGATGATGGAACCCAAGTGGGTCATCTCGATGGGCGTGTGTGCGAGTTCGGGCGGCATGTTCAACAACTACGCAATCGTGCAGGGCGTCGACCAGGTCGTACCGGTCGACGTCTACGCGCCGGGCTGCCCGCCCACGCCCGAGACGCTCATCCACGCGATCGAGACCTTGCACGGTCTCATCGAGAACGAGCAGATTTTGAAGCGTCGGGCCGAGACCGGTGCCGGTGCGAACATTCACGTCGAACACATCGAAGCGGCGTCGACCCCGGTCCTTCTCGGAAGTAAGAGCTGATGGACGAAACTCCACAGATCCACGGCTGCCCGGTCTCCGATTCGCACGGCCAAGAGGTCATCCACCCGTCGCGGGAGCAGTACCTCGATGTGGCGAAGGCGCTGGCCGATGAGGGCTACACGCTCGCCGTCGATCTCTGTGGCGTCGACTACCTGTCGCACATGGGGCGGCCGCTGCCTTCGGACATCGTGCCCGAGCGGTTCGAGGTCGTCGTGCAGCTCCTCGACATCGGCAACCGTCGCCGGACGCGTCTGCGCGTGCAAGTTCCCGAGAACGACCCGGTCGTCGCGTCGTTGTTCGACCTGCACCCCGGCACCGAGGCACCCGAGCGAGAGACCTACGACATGTTCGGTATCGAGTTCGAGGGTCACCCTGACCTGACTCGGATCCTGATGCCCGAGGACTGGGAAGGGCACCCGCTCCGCAAGGACTACGAGATCGGCAGCATCCCCGTGCAGTTCAAGGAGGCGAACGCCTGATGGCAACGACCGAGGAAGAACTCATCGAGTCCGTCGAAGGCGACGCCGAGCGCGATCGTCGCGGCGAAGACTCGTCGTACGCAGTGTTCATCCCGAACACGCACGAAGGCGCGCAGCTGCTCAAGCCGCGCAGCCAGACCACCGCGCGCGAGCTGATGCGCGAGGTCGGGTCCGTCCTGCGGATGTCGGAAGCAGAAGCCGCCAAGCTGGGCGACCTTCCCGACGACCCCGAAGAAGATCAGACCATGATCATCAACATGGGTCCCCAGCACCCGTCGACGCACGGCGTGCTGCGATTGATGCTGGAGATGCAGGGCGAAGAGGTCCTGCGCTGCAAGCCGATCATCGGCTACCTGCACACCGGCATGGAGAAGACCGCCGAGTCGCTCACCTACATGCAGGGCTCCACCAACGTCACGCGGATGGACTACCTGAGCCCGCTCAACAACGAGCTGGTCTTCTCGATGGCCACCGAGAAGTTGCTCGGCATCGATCAGGACATCCCTGACCGAGCGGTCTGGATCCGGATGCTCATGTCCGAGATGAACCGGATGGCCAGCCACCTGTTGTTCATGGCGACCAACGGCATGGACCTCGGCGCCGTGTCGATGATGATCTACGGCTGGCGTGAGCGTGAGGAGGTCCTCCGGTTCTTCCAGGAGGTCACCGGCCTGCGCATGAATCACAACTACATCCGCCCCGGCGGTGTGGCAGCGGACCTTCCTGCCGGTTGGCGCGACGGCGTGCTTCGCCTCCTCGACATCATCCCGCCGCGGCTCGACGAATACGACATCTTGATGACCGGTCAGCCGATCTGGCGTGAGCGCCTGCAAGGCGTCGGCGTGATCACGCCGAGCGAGGCGCTCGCCCTCGGCGCGACCGGGCCAATCGTGCGTTCCACCGGAGTTCCGTGGGATCTGCGTCGCGACATGCCGTACCTCGAGTACGAACAGCTGGAATTCGACGTGATCGTCGGCTCGTACGGCGATGCGTTCGACCGCTATGCGATTCGTCTTGCGGAGATTCGCGAGTCGATGAAGATCGTTCGTCAGATCGTCGAGTTGATGCCCGAGGGCGACTACCGCATCCAGGACAAGAAGGTGACGCCTCCGCCGCGAGCGCGCATCGACGAGTCGATGGAAGCGCTGATCCACCACTTCAAGATCTTCACCGAGGGATTCAAGGTGCCCGAAGGCGAGGTCTACGTCGGGCTCGAGAGTCCGCGCGGTGAGATCGGCTGCTACATCGCGTCGGACGGTTCACCGAACCCGTACCGGATGCACATGCGTGACGCGTCCTTCACGAACATCCAGTGCCTGCCGCACATGATGCGGGGTGGCTTGGTCGCCGACGCCGTCGCTGTCATTTCGAGCGTCGACCCGGTGCTCGGAGGAGTGGATCGATGAGCAGGCTGACCGACGCAAACCTCGCGATCGCTCGCGACATCATCGCTCGTTACCCGCGCAAGAAGTCGGCGCTGATTCCGCTGCTGCACCTGACCCAGGAGCAGAACGGCTACGTCACCGATGATGCAATGCGGCATCTCGCCGAGTTGTTGGACATCACCCCAGCCGAAGTCATCGGCACCGCCACCTTCTACGAGATGTTCAAGTTCGAAGAGGTCGGCACGTACGTGATCAACATCTGCCAGACCATGAGCTGTGCGCTGCTCGGTGCCGGTGCGCTCATGCACCACGCCGAAGAGAAGCTGGGTATCAAGGCCGGGTCCACCACCGCTGATGGCATGTTCACCATCGAGGCCGCCGAGTGCCAGGCCGCGTGTACGGAAGCGCCCACGATGCAGGTCAACTACCGGCACCAGTACCGCGTCACCACCGAGGACTTCGATCAGATGATCGACGACTTGCGTTCGGGTGCGCTCAGCGGCGACATTCCGCCGCACGGAACGCTGGGCCGCAACCGCCAGAACATTCCCGCCGACAAGTTCGTCGGCGCTCCCGATCCCGACGACGTGACCGAAGGTCCCGCATGGATCCCCGTGAAGGTGGACAACTCATGAGCAAGGCGATCACGCGTGAGTACACGCCCGGGTTCTATGAGGGCGACCGGCCGAAGATCGTGACCTCGCGTTTCGAGTACGAGGACAGCCATACGATCGAGCGCTTCGAGGCCACCGGCGGCTACGAAGGCCTCAAGGCAGCGTTGGCCATGGGCCCCGAGGCAATGGCGGGTGAGGTCAAGGCCTCCACGTTGCTCGGGCGCGGCGGCGCTGGGTTTCCCGCAGGCGTCAAGTGGGGTTTCACACCGCAGGGCGTGTGGCCGCGGTACCTCGTCGTCAACGGCGACGAGTCCGAGCCGGGCACCTACAAGGATCGTCTGCTCATGGAGCGCGACCCGCACCAGCTGATCGAAGGGTGTTTGATCGCGTCCTACGCCGCTGGCCTGTCGCAGTGCTTCTTGTACGTCCGTGGCGAGATGCCGCTTGCGCACGAACGCATCGCAAAGGCACTCGACGACGCGTACGCGGCCGGCTACGTCGGCAAGAACATCCTCGGCTCGGACTTCAGCCTGGACATCGTGCTGCACTGGGGTGCAGGCGCATACGTCGTGGGCGAAGAGACCGCGCTCATCGAGTCGCTCGAAGGCGAGCGGGGCATGCCGCGCTTGAAGCCCCCGTACTTCCCTGCTGCGGTTGGTCTCTATGGCCAGCCGACGATCGTCAACAACGTCGAGACGCTCGCGAACCTGCCGTTCATCGCAGCCAACGGTTCGGCTGCCTTCACGTCCATTGGCACCGAGACCTCGCCGGGCACGCGCATGGTGGCCATCTCCGGTCACGTCAAGCGACCCGGTGTGTACGAGATCGTGAACGGCTCGACGTCGTTCCGTGACATCATCTACGGCGACGAGTTCTGTCAGGGCATCCGCGACGGCAACGAATTGAAGGCGTTCGTTCCGGGCGGTGGCTCGGCTCCCTGGTTCCTTCCCGATCAGCTCGATATTCAGTTCGAGAGCAAGCAGGCCGGTGCGGCGGGTTCGATGCTCGGCTCAGGCGCGGTGATGGTCATGGACGACACCACCGACATCCCCGAGATGGCGCTCACGCTCGTTCGGTTCTACGCCCACGAGTCGTGTGGCAAGTGCGTGCCGTGTCGCGAAGGTGGCACCTGGCTGCTGCGCATCCTCGAACGGGTCTGCTCCGGCCATGGCACCGATGCGGATCTCGACCAGTTGCTCGAAGTCGGCCAATCGATCTGCCCGGGTGAGATGCCGCACGCCTCCAGCGAGCGCCTCGGCCTCGAAGCCGTGCCGTTCCCGTACAAGATGACGACCATCTGCTTCGTCGGCCCGTCGGCCTATGCTTCGATTCACTCGCCGCTCACGTTGTTCCGTGACGAGTTCGAGGCCAAAGTCGTCCCGGCGCCCAAGCGCGTCTCGATCCCAGTTGCAGCAGGATGAGTACAGAAGACACGAACGCAACCGAGACGGAACCGGTCGACGCAGTCGATGGCGACACCGACGACGCTGATGAAGCCGTCGAGGCGGAACCCGAGCCCGAGCCGGACCCGAACATCGTCCCGGTCACGCTGAACGGCCGCGAGATCGAGGCGCGCAAGGGTGAGCTCGTCATCGCCGCAGCCGAGCGCCACGACACGTACATCCCGCACTTCTGCTACCACCCGCGGATGAAGTCGGTCGGCATGTGCCGCCAATGTCTCGTCGAGGTGGACACTGGCCGCGGCATGCAGCTGCAGCCCAGCTGCATGATCACGGTGTCTCCGGAGATGAAGATCGACACGGAGTCCGAGACGGCCAAGCGTGCGCAGGAAGGCATGATCGAGCTGCTGCTCGCCAACCACCCGCTCGACTGCCCGGTCTGCGACAAGGGCGGCGAATGCCCGCTGCAAGACCAGGCGTTCAGCCACGGTCCCGGCGAGTCGCGATACATCGAAGAGAAGCGCCACTACGAGAAGCCCATCCCGATCAGCGACCTGGTGCTCCTCGACCGTGAGCGATGCATCCTGTGTGATCGCTGTACTCGCTTCGCTGACGAAGTCGCGGGCGACAAGCTGATTCACTTCACGCAGCGCGGCAACGAGACCCAGGTCATGACGTTTCCCGACGAGCCGTTTGCCTCGTACTTCTCGGGCAACACCGTGCAGATCTGCCCGGTTGGCGCGCTCACCGCAGAGCCGTACCGCTTCAAGGCTCGCCCGTGGGACCTCGCACAAGAAGAGTCGACGTGCACCTCGTGTTCGGTGGGCTGTCGCGTGGTCGTGCAGTCGAGCCGCGACGAGATCCTTCGCTACCAGGGTGTCGATTCGGACCCGGTCAACCATGGCTGGATGTGCGACAAGGGCCGCTTCGACTTCGAAGCCGTGAACTCGCAGCAGCGCATCGCAGACCCGATGGTTCGCACGGAGCAAGGACTCACCGACACCACGTGGAGCGCAGCGCTCGGCGCCGCTGCCGGCGTGATTCGTGAATCGCTCGCTGCCGGAGGGCCCGACGCGATCGGTGTGCTGGGCGGCGCCCGCGGGACCAACGAGGATGCCTTTGCCTGGGCACAACTCGCGGACGCACTCGGTATCACGTATCGCGACGCTCAGTTTGGCGACGGCCTGCCCGCCTCCGTCCTCGGCCTCGATCGCGCGACGATCGATGAAGCCGCCTCCGCGTCGACCATCGTGATGCTCGGCGCTGACATCAAAGAAGAGCTGCCGGTGCTCTACCTGCGCTTGCGCGATGCCGCAGTCGAGAAGCGTTCGAAGCTGGTGGAGTTCTCCAGCGTCGAGACCGGGCTCAGTCGGTATGCGACCCAGAGCATCCGGCACCAGCCTGGTCTGCAATCCGAAGCGGTCAACGAAGCGAGCGATCTGCTCGCTGGCGACGATGTGGTCGTCGTGGTCGGTCGCGGCAACCTCGCCGAGTCCGCCGACGAGACCATGGCGGCGCTCGCTGCGGTCCTGGCGGCGAACCCGTCCGCCAAGGTGTTGCCGGCGCTGCGACGTGGAAACGTCGTCGGTGCACTCTCGGTGGGTATGGCGCCCGCCGACGACGAACACGATGGTCTCGCCACCTTGCGCGCCGCCGCCGATGGCAAGCTCGACGTGCTGATCCTGCTCGGCGCCGACCCGATCAACGACTGTCCCGACACCGACCTCGCACGTCGTGCGATGGCTGGGGCTCGGCGTGTGATCTCGATCGATACGCATCCTTCCGAGTCGACCAAGTTGGCTGACATCGTGCTCGCAGCCGCGGCATACGGCGAGAAGGCCGGCACCACCACGAATCTCGAGGGTCGAGTCTCGACCGTGTCGGACAAGGTCACGACCACGGGTACGGCTCGTCCCGACTGGATGATCGCTGCAGAGTTGGCGATCATGCTCGACATCGACGGGGACATCGCCGACGTCGCGAGCGTCGATGACGTGACCGCGGCGATCGCCGCTGAGGTTCCCGGGTTCGACGGCGTCACGCTCGACGCGCTCGCCGGCGAACGCAATGGCGTGCTCACATCTGCGAACCCGAAGCCGCTTCCCCCGGTCGTGGGCGGCGCGCCGCAGCGCAACACCTACGATCATCGACTCGTGGTCGGTCGCAAGCTCTACGATCGTGCGATCGGTACGGCCATGTCTCATTCGATCGCAAAGCTCGCTCCCGGAGCGGGCGCACACCTGCACCCGCTCGACGTCGATGCGCTCGGCGTCGCCGATGGTGCCGACGTGCGTCTCATCGGGCAGAAGGCCACGGCGATCCTGCCGGTCGTTTCCAACCCGTCGATCGCACGCGGCGTCGTGTGGGCCCCGTTCAACCAAGCGGGTGGCACGGTCGAAGACCTGATCGACGCGGCAGCTTCGGTCACCGACGTGAAGATCGAGGTGGTGTGATGCTGGGTCTCGATCCTCTGGGCACCGACGGTCTGTGGTGGAAACCGCTGCTGATCATGCTCGTCAAGGTGCTGGTCATCTTCGGGGTCTCGCTCGTCGCGACCATGCTGATGATCTGGGGCGAGCGCAAGATCGTTTCGGGTATGCACAACCGCATCGGCCCGAACAAGGCTGGACCGTTCGGTCTGCTGCAGTCGCTAGCGGACGGCATCAAGGCCTTCTTCAAAGAGACGTTCCGTCCGGCCAAGTCCGATCCGTTCATCTACAAGCTGGCTCCCTACCTGATGTTCGTGCCGGCATTCCTCGTGTGGTCGGTGCTCCCGCTCGGCGGTGACTTCACCGACGGCAAGGACGGCACCGTCACGTTGTTCGGTGAGACCACGCGGCTGCAGCTCGCCGACCCGCCTGTCGGCATCTTGCTCGTGCTGGCGCTGTCATCGATCGCCGTGTACGGCGTGATGCTCGCCGGCTGGTCGTCGGGCTCGAAGTACCCGCTGCTTGGTGCCGTTCGCGGTTCGGCCCAGATGATCTCCTATGAGGCAGCCCTCGGTTTGAGCCTGGCTGCGGTGCTGCTCTCGAGTGGCACACTGTCGACCGCTGGCATCGTTCAGAGCCAGAACAGCATCGCCGACTGGAACATCATCGCGACCGGCATCGTCCCGTTCGTGATCTTCCTGATCGCGACCACTGCCGAGCTGAACCGACCGCCTTTCGACCTCGTCGAAGCGGAGCAGGAGCTCGTCTCGGGCTTCAACACCGAGTACGGCGGCATCTCGTTCGCACTGTTCTTCCTCGCGGAGTTCATGAACCTGATCACCATGTCGGGCATCATCGTGACCTTGTTCCTGGGCGGCCCGCAGCCGATCGGCGGACTCGACATTCCGATCATCCCCGGGGCGATCGAAGGCACCGTCTGGTTCGTCTTGAAGTTGTTGGTGTTCCTGTACACCTACATCTGGCTGCGAGCCACGCTGCCACGTCTGCGCTACGACCAGCTGATGGACCTCGGCTGGAAGGTACTCATCCCGGTTGCACTCGGATGGTTCCTGCTGCTCGCAGCGCTGCGCCAGTTCTCTCCCGATGGCAATGCTGCCGATTCGATCCGCGTCACCGCGATCTCGATCGGTGTCGCCATCCTTGCGATCGGCTTGTTCATGGCCGCCCTTCGCGTCAGCCAGAAGAACCGACAGGTCGATGCGCTCGATCCCGAGCCAGCCGACACACAACAGAAGGGTGCGCCCGTCTGATGGGCTACTTCGAAGGATTCCTCGTCACCGCCAAGCAACACCGTTTGTTCGGTGGCAAGCGCGTTACCACCGAGTACTCGGGCGGGCGTAAGGCGAAGAAGCAGGGTGACACGAACAACGATGTCAAGGGCGACGAGAAGATCGCCAAGCCCGAACGTCTGCATGGTCGTCACGTGCTCAACCGCTACGAAGACGGCATGGAGAAGTGCATTGGCTGTGAGCTGTGCGCTGGCGTGTGTCCCGCCAACTGCATTCACGTGCGTGGTGCTGACAACGACCCCGTCAACCCGACCTCACCGGGCGAGCGGTTCGGGTACATCTACGAGATCAACTACCTGCGTTGCATCCACTGTGATCTGTGCGTCGAGGCGTGCCCGACCGAGGCGATCACGGACTCGAAGCTCTTCGAGTTCTCGTTCACGAATCGCAAGGACGCGATCTACACGAAGAACGAACTGGTCGTGGACGACGAGGGCAAGCCCCAGAAGCTGCCATGGGAAGACTGGCGCGACGGCGACGACGAGCACACCTCCGGGTGGATGCGTGCCACGTCGCCATCCGGTGACGCAACGTTCGAAGGCGAAGTCGGTTGGAGCAACGAGCTGGGCCACGGCACACGTGCGCCCGAGCCGAAACAGGCCGAACGAGACGTGTCTGTGAGAATCGTCGACCGATGAACACGACCTTCCTCGAATATGTGGTCTTTTTCGCGGCCACGCTCATGATGCTGGGCGGCGCATTGGGCGTCGTGCTGTTCAAGAATCCGGTGCATGCCGCGCTCGGCCTGGTGTTGACGCTCTTCGGCGTCGCAGTGCACTTCGTCGCACAGGAGGCGCACTTCCTCGCTGCGGTACAGGTCATCGTCTACGCCGGTGCGATCGTCGTCTTGTTTTTGTTCGTCATCATGCTGCTCGGCGTCGACAAGGCAAACGACCTCTCGGTCGAGCCCATCGCCGTGCAGCGGCCGCTTGCGGCTGTGATGGGCGTTGGCCTCGTCGGCCTGATCGTCGCTGCAGTCGTCAAAGCGGGTGATGCCATCGGCACCACGAACCCCGGTGTCGGGATCGATGTTGCGAGAACACAGTTCGATCAGGACGGCAACGTGATCCCCGCGTCCATTGCGAACACCGACAGCAACATCCAACAGCTCGCTCAGAACCTGTACAACGACCATGTGCTCGCGTTCGAGCTCACCTCTGTCTTGTTGATCGTCGCGGTCGCCGGAACGGTGTTGCTCACCCGGAAGTGGCCCAAGCAAGGGGCGGCCTCGTGATTGCCGCCATCGAACC
>CALIOL010000218.1 GCA_938044705.1 uncultured Ilumatobacter sp.
GCGACCGACACGGTGTTCACCATCGAGGAGGGCTACTTCGTCGACGGCGAGGGGACCCGACTGCTGCCGGGTTGGCGCGCCAACATCGGGCTCGACAACTACGAACGCCTCGCCAACGACGACCAGACGCGCAACGTGTTCCTCCGAGTCTTCGCCTGGACCATTCTCTTCTCGCTCTTCTCGGTCCTGCTGTCGTTCGGTCTCGGACTCGGCCTCGCAATGGTCTTCAACGACGAGCGCATGCGGGGCCGCAAGATCTATCGCAGCCTGATCATCATCCCGTATGCGATCCCGAGCTTCATGACGGCGCTGGTGTGGAAAGGGATGCTCAACGAACAGTTTGGCATCGTCAACCGCTGGTTCGGGTCGGTGTTCGACCTCGTACCCGGGATGGATGCCTCACCACCGTGGCTGGATGGCCAGTGGTTGCCGTACGGGTCCATCCTCTTGGTCAATACCTGGCTCGGATACCCCTACATGTTCCTGGTGTGCAGCGGTGCGCTCCAGAGCATTCCGAAGGATTTGACCGAAGCGGCGTCGGTCGACGGAGCGACCGGGATCAAGCGATTCCGCCGCATCACCTTCCCGCTGCTGCTGGTCGCCGTGGCACCGCTGCTCGTCGCGAGCTTCGCCTTCAACTTCAACAACTTCAATCTCATCTTCTTGCTGACCGAAGGACGCCCACCCGTGCAGGGCAGTGATGCCGGGCGGACGGACATCCTCATCTCCTACGTGTACGAGATCGCGTTCTCGAGTGGAGGCGGGGCCGACTACGGCTTCGCATCAGCGGTCTCGCTGATCATCTTCTTGATCGTCGCAGCGATCTCGACGGTCAGCTTCCGCTTCACCAAGTCGTTCGAGGAGCTCCGATGACCGCCGCCGACCCGTCCGCCACCGACTTCGTCCGGCACAAGCCGTCGAAGCGAGTGTGGTTCCGCCGCACCGGGTGGCGCCATCTCGTCGCTCTTGCCGCGCTTGCGTTCGCGCTGTTTCCGGTGCTCTGGGTCGTGTCGGCAGCGTTCTCATCAAACAGTGGCCTCGCCCGGCAGTCGTTCGTTCCCGAGGAGCCATCGCTCGACAACTTCCGTGCGCTGATGACGGAGCCGGGACACCCCCCGTTCTGGCGCTGGTTCGCCAACTCGATGCTGATCGGCACCGTCACCGCGTTCGTGACCGTCTTCTTGTGCGCCCTCGGCGCCTACGCGTTCAGTCGGCTCCGATTTCGAGGGCGGCGTCCCGGAATGTTGGCGCTGCTGCTGATCCAGATGTTCCCGAACCTGCTTGCTGTTGTCGCGCTGTTCCTCTTCATGACGCGCATCAAGGGGCTGTTCCCCGCAGTCGGGCTCGGTACGTCGTGGGGTTTGATCTTCATCTACCTGGGCGGAGCGCTCGGTGTGAACACGTACTTGATCAAGGGCTTCTTCGACACGATCCCACAGTCGCTGGACGAGGCGGCGCGCATCGACGGGTGCTCGCACAGCCAGACCTTCTTCAAGATCATCCTGCCGCTGGCGGCGCCGGTGCTTGCGGTGATCGGGCTGCTCTCGTTCATTGCGACTCAAGCCGAGTACATCGTCGCGAGTGTCATCTTGAGCGGAAACGACGAGAACAAGACCTTGGCGGTCGGTCTGTCCAACTACGTGCTGGCCGGTTTCGACCGTCGGTGGGGGCCGTTCGCAGCAGGGGCACTCATCGGCGCGATCCCCGTGGTCTTGCTGTTCCTCTTCCTCCAACGCTTCATCGTCTCCGGGCTCACCTCGGGTGCGGTCAAGGAGTGAACGTGCGACTCTGTGATCTGCCGCACCACGACGGCTCCGAGTGCTACACGACCCCCGGGCCGTACTCGCTGGGTGACCGGATCGAAGTGCGAGTTCGAGTGCCGCATGCGTCGCGCGCCGATCGCGTCCGTCTGCGGTCGACGCCAGACGCCGAGCCGCGCATCGTCGAGGCCCGTCGGGAGCGGGAGGACGCCGGCGCCACCTGGTGGGTGGCGGAGCTGTCGCTCGACAACCCGCTCACGAGCTACCGGTTCCTCCTGACTGGCGGAGCGGCGAAGTACTTGTGGCTCAACGAAGCTGGCGTCTGGTCGAGTGAGGTGGCGGACGCGGCCGACTTCCGGTTGCTCACCGGTCCCGGCGCGCCAGCGTGGACGCAGTCGGCGATCGGCTACCAGATCTTCCTCGACCGATACGCGTCATCCGGTGAGCATCGCGAGCCGCCTTCGTGGGCGATTCCCCAGCAATGGAACGACCCGTTGGTGGACGACCCCGAGACCGGAACACGACAGTTCTACGGCGGTGACTTCGCTGGCATCGCAAAGCGGCTCGACCACCTCGAACGCCTCGGGGTGAACCTGATCTACATGACGCCGTTCTTTCCTGGGCGGTCGAACCACCGCTACGACGCGTCGACCTTCGAGCACGCTGATCCGCTGCTCGGCGGGGATGACGGGCTCGCGATGCTCGTCGAGGCAGCGCACGAACGGGGTATCCGCGTGCTGGGAGACATCACCCTCAATCACACCGGTGACCATCACGAGTGGTTTTCGACGGCGCGTGCCGACCCGGATTCGGTTGAAGCGTCTGCCTACATGTTCGGTGAGACCCCGAACGACTATGTGTCCTGGCACGGGGTCCCGTCACTCCCCAAGCTCGACCACCGAAGCGATTGGCTCGCCGGCCGTCTGTATGGAGGTGATCGTTCGGTCATCGCCAAGTATCTCGATGCTCCGTTCGGACTCGATGGGTGGCGCGTCGACTGTGCGAACACGACCGGTCGCCACGCAGACGTGGACCTCCACCATCACGTGGCCACCTCGACTGCTCGAACGATGCAACGCCACGGATCCGAGAACTGGCTCGTCGCCGAGCACTGCTACGACTCAGGCAGCGACCTGCAAGCTGGTTCGTGGCACGGTGCGATGGCGTACCAGTGGTTCTCCCGGCCGCTCTGGTCGTGGTTGCAGGGGCCGGGCACGACCACGCTGATGTCCGAGCTCGAGCTTCCCGAGCTGGATGGCCTGGCGATGATGTCGTCGATGCGCAGCCTCGGCGGCGATGTCCCGTGGCAGGCAAGAGCCGGCTCGATGACGATGCTGGACTCGCACGACAGTGCACGATTCCGCACCGCTGTCGGCGGCGACCCGCGCCGACACCGCGTCGGCGTCGCTGCGCTGATGACGATGCCAGGCGTACCGACGCTCTTCGCTGGATCCGAGGTCGGAGTCGAGGGCGGTTCGATGGACACCTGTCGCGTGCCGTTCCCGTGGGACGAAGGAACGTGGGACACCGAGCAGTTCGAGCACACCGCCGCAATGATTGCGCTCCGCTCCGAGCGGCCTGCGTTGCAGCGCGGCTCCATGCGATGGCTCGATGCGGACGAACACTCCGTCACGTACGTTCGCGAGACGCACGACGACGCGATCGTCGTTCGCCTCGCTCGCAGCGGAGTTGCGAGCGGAACGCTCGACGCCGCAAGCGCCGGAATCAACGCCTCGTCCGATGTCGTGATGGGCTCCGCGCGTCTCGAGCACGGACGTGTGGAGTTCGGCCCGGATGCGGAGGTCACCGTGCTCGGTGCTCGGTGACCGACACGTCCGAGTTGGCACCGGTGAGATCGTCAGCCCTACGGTGATCTGCGGACGCTCGGAGGCTGACATGCACGACATCGTGATCAAGAACGGAACACTCGTGGACGGCACGGGTGGTGAACCTGTCGCTGGCGACCTGGCGGTGAAGGACGGTCGAATCGTGGAGGTCGGTGGGTCGATCGCCGGAGCCGCGAGTCGCACCATCGACGCCGACGGCGCACTGGTCACCCCGGGCTGGGTCGACGTCCACACCCACTACGACGGGCAAGTCAGCTGGGACTCCGAGATGGCACCGTCATCGCACAACGGCGTCACCACGATCGTGATGGGCAACTGTGGAGTCGGATTCGCGCCCGCCGCGCCAGGGAACGAAAAGGAACTGATCGAGTTGATGGAAGGCGTCGAGGACATCCCCGGCGCTGCCCTCCACGAAGGCATGGACTGGGGGTCCTGGGAGACCTTCCCCGAGTACATGGACTACATCGCTGGCCGCGAGTACACCCTCGACGTCGGCGCACAGATTGCGCACGGCGCGGTCCGCTACTACGCGATGGGCGAACGCGGTCGACTGAACGAGGACGCCACCGCTGAGGACGTCGATGCGATGGGCCGCATCGTGGCGGAGGCGATCGAGGCCGGCGCCGTCGGCTTCACGACGTCGCGCACCGTCGGCCATCGATCACTGTGGGGCGAGCCCGTGCCCGGCACGTTTGCTGCCGACGAAGAGCTGCTCGGCATCGCCAGGCACATGAAGACCGTCGGCAAGGGCGTCTTCGAGATGATTCCCGCCGGGACCGTCGGCGAGCTCAAGTCACTCGGTGGTGAGAAGACCACCCAGGAAGTCGAGCACGACCTGATGCGACGCTTCTCGCTCGAGA
Organism: uncultured Ilumatobacter sp.; assembly: GCA_938044705.1. Lineage (GTDB taxonomy): Bacteria > Actinomycetota > Acidimicrobiia > Acidimicrobiales > Ilumatobacteraceae > Ilumatobacter_A. Next base: position 4,468 of record CALIOL010000218.1, read on the forward strand.
GTGGGCGACCGGTCACCTTCACCCTCACGCAGTCGCCGGACTACGACCCGGACCTGTGGCGCGAAATTCTGGCGATGACGGCGGCGGCCAACGCCGAAGGGGCGCAGATGTTCCCCCAGGTCTCATCGCGGCCGATCGGCTTCCTCACCGGGCTCAGCGCCTACCACGCGTTCATGCGTAAGCCCACGTACCTCGAACACCTCGCGCACCTTCCGCTCGCCGAGCGAGTCGCGGC
>CALIOL010000219.1 GCA_938044705.1 uncultured Ilumatobacter sp.
GCTGAGGGACGGCGGCAACACTGAGGTCGTGGGAATCGACGTCGACACGTTCCAAGCCGAGGCCGCCGCATGGTTGGCAGATCAGGTTGGAGACGCACCTCGCGACTACGGCGCGATCTGCCCGCCCGAGCTCATCGACGAGGGCATCGAGTGGCAACGCCGACTTCGCGATGCGGGCTACGCCGGAATCCACTGGCCGACCGAACACGGTGGCCGCGGCCTCACCGTTGAGCACAACGCCGCGTGGCTCCTCGAATGCGCTCGCGCCGGCGTCCCACCCGTACTGAACATGGTCGGTCTCGTGCTCACCGGTGGCGCCGTGCTCCGGTATGGAGATGCCTCGCAACAGCAACGCCACTTGCGGGCGACTCTCGATGCGGATCACGTCTGGTGCCAGCTGTTCTCCGAGCCTGGTTCAGGCAGTGACCTGGCCTCGCTCGCTACCAAAGCCGAACGCGACGGCGACCGGTACGTGATCAACGGCCAGAAGGTGTGGTGCTCGGGCGGGCGGTACAGCAACTGGGGCATCCTCATGGCCCGGACGCGCCCGATCGACCCGAGCGGTGTCGACGGCTCTCCCAAGCACGAGGGCATCTCCTTCTTTCTCTGCCCCATGGATCTGCCCGGGATCGAGATCCGACCACTCAAGCAGATGACCGGCGAGTCCGAGTTCGACGAGGTCTTCTTCACCGACGTGGAGTTGCCCGCCGACCATCTGCTCGGCCCACTCCACGGTGGCTGGGGCGTTGGCATGGCGGTGCTCACGAGCGAACGCGGCCACATCGGCACCGCCGTGATCTCGCTCGAACGGCGACTCGACCAGATGATGCGGCTCGCTGACGGTCACGATCTCAGCGCCATGACGAAGCAGCAGCTGATGCAGCTCGTCTCGACAGGGAGTGCGTACAAGGCCATGGCACAGCGACAAGGTCCGGTCGCTTCGACGGCGGCGTCGCTGATGAAGCTCGGGATCACCCAGATGACCTTCGATGCGGCGATGCTGCGAGGAGACCTCGCCGGCCCCGCAGCCATGCTCGACGACCCGTCGGCATCTGGCATGCTGGCCGCACCCGGTGGACGCATCGCCGGCGGCACCAGCCAGGTGCAACGCAACATCATCGGCGAACGATTGCTCGGACTCCCCCGGGAACCGAAGCCTCAGTAGCCACCCGCACGAATCGAGATCCTCATGACGTTCGACGAGAACAACGACGCCGAGTACGACCCACAACCCGGTCCAGCCGGGCGCAACGGCCCGTCGATCTGGCTGATCCTGTTCGGGCTGGTCGCAATCGTGACCGGGATCTTCATCCTGCAGAACGGCGAACCGGTCCCAGCCGAGTTCCTGTGGTTCGATCGGGAGATCAAGCTCTGGGTCGCAATCGTCGCGTCGGTCGCGTTGGGCATCCTGCTCGATCGGTTGATCCTCACCTGGTGGCGTCGCGCTCGTCGCCGCAAGAACGAACGCGACGACTGACCGCAGCCGGATTGGCTCCTCGGCACCTCGACGGACGATGATGACGGCGTGCGCGTGATGTCGTCCGACCAGGTGAGCGTTGCAATCCACGAGCTCGGTGGCGCCGGGCCACCGTTGCTCCTCGCCCACGCCACCGGCTTCCACGGATACTGCTATCTCCCGATCGCCGACGAGTTGAGCGACCGGTTCACCTCGTTCGCTCTCGACTATCGAGGCCACGGCGACACGCCGCGGCCGGACGACTGGGCCGTCGACTGGGCGCGCTACGGGGACGACGCGCTGGCATCGGCGCGAGCGATCGCACCGGATGGCGGTCTCATCGGATTCGGACACTCCATGGGGGCGACCGGTCTCCTCATGGCGGCACACCGGGACCCCGATCTCTTTGACCTCATCATCGCCTTCGAGCCCATCGTGTTCCCGACCGTTGCCGAGCGCTCGTCGGAGAACCCGTCGGCAATGATCGAAGGCGCCCGACGGCGGCGCCCTTCGTTCGAGTCGTTCGAGGCCGCCGTGGAGAACTACTCGACGAAGCCACCGATGAAGATGTTCGCGCCCGACATCGTGCGGCTCTATGTCGGTCACGGGTTTCGTCCAGCCCCCGAGGGCGTCCGCATCAAGTGCGCTCCCGAGCACGAGGCCCGCACGTTCGAGACCGGCGGTTCGCACGCCACTTGGGATCTGCTCCCGGAGATCGACACCCGAGTCGTGGTGGTCGCCGGCGGAGATCAGATGGCCCCGGCGCAAGTCGCACCCCAGGTCGCCGATCGCCTCGCCAACTCGCTGCTGATCGAACAGCCTGACTCGAACCACTTCGGCCCGTTCATCGATCCGAGCGGCACCGCCGACCTGATCGCCGACATGGCGACCTAGAGGTCCTGCCCCTCTCCTTCGGCCCATTCGCCTTCGAGTGAGCTCCAGAGCAGTCGACGTGTTCGAACTCCGAGGTACCCCGTCCGTAGTCTGGAGGTCATGACCGATGTCGCCGACACCTCGACGGTTTCCACCGGCGCCGAAGATCCCCTTCCGCTCTGGCCCATCCCGTCGTCCCTGTCCCCGTCGCGGGTCTCGTCGTTCACGTCGTGCCCGATGCAGTTCCGATTCTCGTCGGTGCAGCGGCTACCCGAACCGCCCGGCGTTGCCGCTACCCGCGGGTCGGTCGTTCACCGAGCGCTCGAGTTGCTGTTCGAGCTGCCGAACGACGACCGCACGCCCGACGCGTTGTCGGCCACACTCGATCGCGCCCTGGAGGAGTACGCCACCGACCCGGACTACGTCGGGTTGCAGCTCGACGACGCTGGCGAAGCGAGCTTTCGCAAAGACTGCGACAAGCTGATCGAGAAGTACTTCCAGATGGAGGACCCGACGCGCATCCGCGACATCGGGCTCGAAGTACGTATGGCAGCCGAGGTCGGGTCACTGGAGTTGCGCGGCATCATCGATCGACTGGAACTCGACGAGCAGGGCGAACTCGTCGTCACCGACTACAAGACGGGCCGCGCTCCCTCGGGCCGATACGAGCAAAAGTCGCTTGCAGGCGTGCATTTCTATTCGTTCCTGTGCGAGGCGGTGCTCGGCAAGCGACCTGCCAAGATCCGCCTGATGTACCTCTCGAACGGCGAGACCATCGAAACCGTGCCGTCGCAGCAGTCGGTGCGCTTCATCAACACGCGGACGAACGCCGTGTGGAAGGCAGTCGAACGGGCCTGCACCACCGGGGATTTCCGGCCGAACCAGAGCAAGTTGTGCGACTGGTGCAGCTTCCAACAGTGGTGCCCCGCATTCGGCGGCAACCCGGATCTGGCAGCAACCGAAGCCGTCGCCGCCCATGAGGCACGGCTCGCAGCCGCCGGCCCGACGCAGTGAGCTCGCATCCGGGCGAGGCCTGCGAACTCGACGAGGACGCATCCGAACCCGCCGTCGATCACGTTCCGGGACAGCACCAGTTCGGCCCGCGGGTCGAACGATTCGACGAAACAGTCGATGCGTGGATGGATCGACTTCGCGGGAACGCACTCCTCGATCGAGTGTTCACCTCGGCCAGCCACGTCGGTGACTTCAGCTTGATCTGGCACGCGATCAACCTGGCCATCGGCGTGACCGAGCGCAAACCGAAACGCGTCGTTGCGTTCGCCGCGCTGATCGGGGTCGAGAGCCTGGTCGTCAATCAGGGCGTCAAGCGACTGTTCAAACGCTCCCGACCCACGACGACAGGGGAATCCGGCCTCCAGGTTCGACAACCGCGCACATCATCGTTCCCGTCGGGTCACGCGAGCGCAGCAACATTCGCCGCAGCGATGCTGGCGCCGCGCACGACCTGGCCGGCCTCGATGATGATCAGAGCGACCGCTGGCGTCGTCGCCACGAGCCGCGCCTACGTCAGAA
>CALIOL010000220.1 GCA_938044705.1 uncultured Ilumatobacter sp.
GGTCGCCCTCAACTTCGTGGACGCACTCGAAGCCGCAATCAACCACCTCTGCCAGTACCCGCTGACAGGCTCACTCCGCTTCGGCTACGAACTCGAGATCCCAGAACTCCGAACCTGGCCCCTCCGAAAGTTCCCCTACCTCATCTTCTACGTCCCCGACGACCAACGCATCGACATCTGGCGCGTCCTCCACGCCCAAAGAGACATTCCGACCCACCTCACCACAAACGAGCCCAACTGAACGGCGAACCGACGCAGTCCTACGTAGCTGGGCGTTCCCAAATCCGACCACGATGACCTGAGGGGACTCCACATTGACCAAGCTGCGGGATCCACCCTTGATCCGGCAACCATCCTCGACCATTTGGCCGACGATCGGACGAAAATTGCGTCGAGTGCGTCGGAATCGCCGACGTCACATTGCCATGTGGTGATCGAGTCGGGCAGCGTTTCGAGACCGCTTGGGTCGATGTCACAGGTAAACACAACGGCTCCAAGTTCGGCCATAGTGATGGCGGTCGTGCGGCCCATGCCATCGCCACCGGCGGTGACGAATGCTCGCTTGCCTTCGAGTGAGATCTTCATTGCTTGGTCCCTTGTTCCTCGGTTACGGGTTGAGTCTCGTTCCCAGGCTGCATGGCGTAGGAGGCGAGTTCGTCGTAGAGGGACTGAGCCCGCTCGGCCATCTCGAACAGACGCGGGGTCTCCTCGAGCGGCGGATACTTCGTGGCTGGCGGTTTGATGCCGGTACTCGCACGCAACGTGTCATGCCACGGGCCCGAGACCTCGAACGAGGCCGACCACATCCACCGCTGCTCTTGTTAGCTCAAGGTACGACGCGTCGTAGTAGTAGACGATCCGAGTCCTAGTACGATAGGGAAAATAAGTTGGACCCCGAGTCTCACTTTGCTCGTCATGACCTTCGCCTTCTTCGTGGGGGGCCTGCGGCACGAGTGACGATCACGGCAATGGGTCGCTCGGCGCTAACGGACTAAGCGGAGGCCCTAAGCGACCTCACATCACGGCCAACTGGGAGGGGATAGGAATGAGTGAAAGGCGACCTACCGGCGAACTCGAGACCGCAGTGCTCGAATACCTCTGGGCGGTCGGTGACCCATCGACGCCTGGTGACGTTCATGGGGCGGTGGCGCCTGATCTGGCCTACACCACGGTGATGACTGTTTTGACTCGCCTGCATGCGAAGGGGGCACTCGAGAGAGAACGACGGGGGCGAGCGTTTGCGTATTGGCCGTCGGAAGTCGAGGCCAAGCATCGAGCGGCTCAGATGCGCGGCCAACTCGACGCGGCGGGTGATCGCCAAGCAGTGTTGAGCTCGTTCGTCGACGCCCTGACCAGCGCAGAGGCCGATGAGCTACGTCAGATTCTCCTCGAGGCCGGCGAGTGACTGCGCAGTTCGTGTTACCCACGCTCGTTGCTGTGGCCTTGGTCTGCTCGATGAGTCTGATCGATTGGCGACTCCATCCACGGGTTGCGTTGCCCGTGCTCTCAGCGGCCATGTTCATCGCGGCCGCAGGTCTTCTTGTCGTCCTGGCCGGAGCAGCAACCGGATTCGTTCTCGGCCCGGCCCGATCGTCGTCATTGCTCGAATGGTGCCGAGCGATCCCCCTTCACCACCAAGTGCATCCGGCCGCTGGAGTCGCTGCTCTCAGCGCACTGGCAGTAGTGGGCTGGCGCGGTGCGGCGGTCTTGCGAGCAAGACGGCACGCAATCGGTTCGGTCGACGCCGATTCTCGAATCTCTGTCATCGACAGCGACGATCCCGTAGCCCACGCTATTCCGACTCGCACCGGTTGCGTGGTGGTGTCCACGGGCCTGCTTTCAGCACTGGCCCCGGCCGAGCGGCGAGCGGTCTTCGCTCATGAGCGAGCTCATCTCCACCTCGGCCACCACCGCTACATCCTGCTCGCCGAGCTGTGCGTCGCTGCCGTGCCGCTTATGCGACCGCTGGCCGATCAGCTGCGGCATGCCACCGAGCGTGCCGCAGACGAGACTGCAGCAGCCCACGTCGACGACAGAACGACCGTCGCTCGAGCCATCGGCGCTGTCGTGCTCGGTCCCGAAATGACGGGAGTGCCCGGGTTGGGCGGCGGATCGATACCGCGACGCGTCGAAGCACTGCTCTGGCCCGAACGAGAGAAGTTGGCCAGCCGACACGTGTCGGCACTCGCGGTCGGCATCGCGTTAACGGCTGGCGTCGCGTTCGGAGTCCAGATCCACCACTTCGGCGAACTCCTTGATCATCTATGCAATAGCACCACGTGACCTGGAGACGACATCCGATCTACTACATAACGTAGTACCATTGGGTCGGTGGATAACCTTTCACGAGCTCGGAGTCTTGCGGCCCTCCTCATTGCACTGTTCTCCATTGGACTGAGCGCAAGCCCAGCGAACGCTCACACCGGTTTCGAGTCTTCGGATCCCGCCGACGGCGATGTCATCGATCAGCCCATCAGCGAAATCGCGCTGACCTTCTCCGGCGAAGCCACGCCCGCTGGCGAGGGGTTTGTCATTCTTGATCCCGGTGGAACGATCCGTCAGCCCGACGAAGTCATCACCGAGGACAACCTCACCTTCGTCCTCCGACTCAACGAGCCCTTGGTGGGTGGCGATGTTGGTGTGCGCTGGATGGTGGCAGCGCCCGATGCCCACCCGATCGGTGGAAGCTTCAGCTTCACCGTGACGGCGCTCACACCGACCGGCGAAGACGAGGAAGCCACTCAGGACAGGGGGCGCGATGAGTCCACCGCGGTCGATGACGCAACCCAGTCCTCGGCCGACCTAGCAGTCGGCGAGTCGGAGCCCACCGAAGATTCCGTTGATACCGGTTCCGTTGATGTAGACCCGACGGCCACCGAGGAAGTCGACCCAGGACAAGTCGGTCTAGCCGCCGAGGGTGAGCCAGTCGATCTCCAGTCATTTCTCGAGACCGAAGACGCCAGGCCCGCAGGTGCCGACAGGGTCGCTGCTGCAGCCCGGACCCTGAGCATCATCGGTGCAGTCCTGGTCATCGGCGGAGCTGCGTTTGCCGCCTTTGGGCTACGGGGCGATGAGAGCGATGCCCATGCCGTGCTCTACTGGGTACGACGGGGCGGTGCACTCGTCGCAGTTGGTGCAATCATCGACGCGGCGACCACGACCGTGTCACTCGCTGGCGACTGGTCATCGCTTACTTCTCCGACCGGCCTCAGCAACGCACTGTGGTCCTCGACCGGCCTTGCTATCGCTTTTCGGGCATCGGGTGGATTGCTCGCAGCCTCCAAGATTGGTCTATCTACAACAATGGCGTCGGCAGCCGGTGACCCCGTTGTCGCTGCTCGTCAGCTCGTATCCGTCGGCGGCGGCCACGACACTCCGCCACCTCCGTATCAGAACGCTGACGAACCGTTCGTTTACGCCGAGGACCACGCCTGGGACCCCAGCCGCTCGCTGGCCGGATTGGCAGGTGTTGCCCTAGTTGCCATTTCGTTCATGTTCGACGGCCACACCGCGTCGGAGGGCCCTCGTTGGCTCCACGCAGTCACCAACCTGGCCCACGTCACCGCCGCTGCGGTCTGGGCAGGCGGTGTCGCCATGCTGGTATTGACGATGCAGCGCCGCCGAAGCGACAACCGGCCGATCCAGGCTTTGCAGCTCGCCATGCGATTCTCCGTCGTTGCGACGGTGGCGCTGGTGGCCGCCGGTCTCGCAGGGGTTGCGCTTGCCGTCATCGTGCTCGATTCGGTCTCGGAGATCTGGTCGACGCCGTGGGGCCGACTGCTAGTGCTCAAGGTTGCCCTGGTCGCCGCGGCGGCAGCCGGCGGCGCCTACAACCATCGCATCGTCGTTCCCACACTCGACCGCAATCCCAACGATCAGCCCACCATCGACCGGTTCCGCTCGGTCGTGACCTTCGAGGCGGTGGCCCTGGTCGCAGTCGCCATCGTCACCGCCTTCCTTATCGCAGCGTCCTCAACATGAAACAGACCCCAGGAACTTTCGTCGGCTTACCGCCCCAGACCTTCCGGCGCAAGTACATCCAGGCTCACACCCTCCCGCCGGTAGCGATGCGCGAGACCTTCAGGCGATGCGCCTACGAGCTCAAAGCCCGCAGACTCGATGGCCTTGACGAACTCCCTTACTCCCCCGGCGGCCACCCGTGCATTCACCAGCACATCCAGATCAGTCGAGACGCGCGGCGGCTGCACTCCGTGCTCCATCGCATGCATGAATACCATTTGCCCACCGATCAGTGTCCACTCGCCAGGTCGCAGTTCTGACAGGTCTATGAGTGCCAACCACAGTTCGTCGTCGTGGCCAGGCAGGGTCGGCAAACGAACCGCTTCGCGTTCGACCACAGGCCACCCGCTCATG
>CALIOL010000221.1 GCA_938044705.1 uncultured Ilumatobacter sp.
GATTTCTCGGCTCGGACATCACCGCGGCGCACTGCACGCAACTCACCGTCGACGACGCCTCGATCCTCGCAGAGCACGACGTCAAGGTGGCTCACTGCCCGGTGTGCAACGCGAAGCTGGTGTCGGGAACGATGGACCTCAAAGCGCTGCGGGCCGCAGGGGTCACCGTTGGCCTCGGAACCGACGGCCCTGCGAGCCACAACACACTCGACGCGTTCCAAGAGATGAAGTTCGCGGCCATCACGCACAAGCAGGCCACGGAAGATCCAACCTTCCTGACGACTCGAGAAGTCCTCACGATGGCGACCCGGGACGCCGCAGTGGCGATGCACCGACCCGAGTTGGGGACGATCGCGGTCGGCGCTCCTGCCGACCTCGTCGTGGTCGACCTCGATCGAGCGCACGCCGCACCGGTCTACGACGTCGAGGCTGCGCTCGTCTATCAGAGCCGAGCCGATGACGTGACGCACACGATCGTCGGCGGGAACGTGGTGTTCGATGGCGAGGTCACCGATGTCGATGAAGAGCGCATCGTCGCGAAGTTCCGGGAACACGCTCACGCGCTCCGCGACCGCTCGCTCTGACCACGAGTTCTGACATCGACACGATCAGGTCGGCGCTGCCCACGGCCGATCCGAATCGAACAGATGGAGGTCGAAACGATCCGACAGTGCCTCGAAGACCTTGACGCCACGGACACTGTGCCCGTGCTCGTCGAGTCGCGGCGAAAAGGCGGCGAGTCCCCCGACGCCGGGGATCATCCCGACGATGCCGCCACCGACCCCGCTCTTGGCCGGGATTCCGACCGTGTACGCCCACTCCCCGGCGTAGTCGTACATGCCGCACGTGAGCGCAACGGTCATGACGTCGCGAGTCACCTGCGGTGAGAAGATCTGCTCGCCGGTCGTCGGATGAACGCCCGCATTCGCAATCGTCGCACCGATCAACGCAAGATCCTCGACCGTGACGAGCACGGAGCACTGCATGAAGTACACATCCAGTGTCTCCTCCACCCGGTCCGTGATGATGCCGCCATTAGCGAGGAGATAGGCGATCGCCCGGTTGCGATTCCCCGTCACACGCTCGGAAGCACACACCGCTCGATCGACATCGGGACGGCGGCCCAAGAACCGCTCGAACAAGCGGAGTACCACGGCCGTGCGCTCGTCGAGGTTCCCGCCCGACACGAGGTCGGTGATGGCGATCGCCCCGGAGTTGACCATCGGGTTGGGGGCGCGATGGTGTTCCTCATCGAGCTCGATGGCGTTGAACGGGTCACCGGTCGGCGCAACCCCGACGCGCTGCAAGACCGCATCACGACCGTGCGTCTCGAGCGCGAGCCCGTACAGCAGCAACTTCGAGATCGACTGGATCGTGAAATGATGCGAGCGGTCACCCACCGACTGCGATCGGCCATCGCGGCCGACCGCGGCGATCGCGAAGCGATCCGGGTCAACGCGCGAGAGCTCCGGGATGTACGAGGCAGGAAGCCCGTCGTCGAGGTCACTCAACTCGTCGTGCAACGCGCTGCACACCTCGTGCAACCACTCGATCCGTCGCTCTCCGTGGACGTCGGTGTCGGTTGGGCCAACTGAACTCACGGTTCGACCCTACGACGGATCTGTTCAGCGACAGAGGTTTGCGAGTTGGCTCACAGAGGTTTCACAGACTCGGCCCATACGTTCGCATCCATGCGTACACACCTCTCCCGGCCCTACCGATCGAGCCTTGCCCGACGCGCAGTCATCGCCGCTGCGACTCCCGTGCTCCTCGTCGCCTGCAGCTCATCCGACGGTTCTGATTCGATCGCACCGACGACCGAGGCTGTCGTCGACGAGGACGTGGCCGAAAGCGGAGAAGCGGTCACCGAAGACACGCCGGACGATGCCGAGACAGCAGACACCGTTGTCGAAGCGCCCGAAACCGAAGCGGACACGGAGCCCGGGACTGACGCCGAAGCCGAGGCGGAGGCCGAAGTCGTCACCGAGCCGACGGACGGGCTCGACGTCAGTCTGTTCTTCGACGGCGCGCTGGTCACCGAACCCGACGTCATGGACTGCACACTCAGCGGTGGCACCGAGACGACGTGCTACGAGATCATCGTGTCGGGCTTCCCGTCCAGCTACGACGTCGGCCCGTTCTGCCCGACGACGATCGACGACGAAGAAGGTGGCCTCTGGTGGGACGGCGAGGCCATCTACGACCTGAACGGCGAGTTCATTCAGAACCTCTCCGTCATCTACTCCGATGACAACTGGCAAATGTTCGATGCTGACGGCAACGTGTTCGTCACCGAAACCGCCGAGGAGTTCGACCTCGCGGCCCGACCCGACGTCGACGAGTCGCTCCAGAACCACTGCGTCCAGGGAATGTTGGAGTGGCTGACCAACGGCGAGCCGGTCACTTCGACGGTGTTGATCCCGACGACACCCGTCGCGGCTGAAACATCGGCTGCCCCGCAAGGCAACCAGGGCATCACACTCGACGGCGTCGTGATCGCAGCCTCGGCTCCGGTCGAGGCGATTCTCGGTGCGTACACCATCGCTGCGTTCGACGACTGTGGCGCTCACTACAACCCCGTCGACGGCTACCACCTGCACGGCGCAGTCGGCTGTTCCGAGATCGAAGCGACCGAAGACGACGACCCTGCGATGTTCGGGTATGCGCTCGATGGGTACCCAATTCACAGTCCGTTCGAGGACGAAGGCGCAGCCGCAGAAGCTGGCCTCGACGAGTGCAACGGCCACATCGGCGAAGACGGCACGTACCACTACCACGCCAACAGCGCTGAACAGAACCAGGTCGTCGAGTGCCTGATCGGCCAGACCGTCGCCAACACTGACGCTGCTG